>CAMAFX010000015.1 GCA_945833925.1 uncultured Prevotellaceae bacterium | reverse complement strand
AAAGCGTTACGAGATAGACGGCAAAACAGTGTCGTTCTATGATGAAAACGGCAAGTTGCTGTTCAAGGCAACTGAGAAATAGTTGCTTCTATAACATGCGGAAAAGGCATCGTCAGGTATCAATAAATACTTAACGATGCCTTTTATTCTGTGTGAATGACTGCAACACGGCGAGAGCCGAAAGATTCACATCTTCCGACTCTCCATAATTAACCAAAAACCATAAAACATATAGAACAGTTACAACCATTGCTCGGAGCGGTTGTGCAAGACACGCCTGTATTTCCTGGTCTTCATTGACTTGTCTATCTCGTACATGTAGCACGAGTTGCCTTGTGCGGCACGCAGTTTGTTGACCATGGTGAGGGCAGTCTGCTCCTCCTCTATCTGCTCGTCCACAAACCACATCAGCATGCTCAGTGTGGCATAGTCCTGTTCCTCCTTCGCCTGATTGACAATGTTGTTGATGCACTTGGTAATTGCCTTCTCGTGGTTCATGGCATCCTCGAACATGGTGAGAAGCGATGTCCACTGCGTGGGCACGCCGTCGATGGGGAGAAGGTCGACGTGCTGACCCTGTGAGAGCAGGTACTTCTGCAGTCGGCGTGCATGGTCAATCTCTTGCATTGCCTGGACATAAAACCATTGTCCGGCACCGGAATAGTCCTTGTAATATGAGTCGAGCGACATACTGAGGTACAGATATGCAGACCATATCTCGTCGTTGATCTGCTTGTTGATTAAACTTTTAATCTCATTTGAAATCATAGTAGGTTAGGGTTTTGAAAAGTTTTGTGGATTGTTGTTTCTCTCATTTGACACAATGTGTCTTGTTGTGTGCCGCAAAGTTACTACTTCAGTTGTGCGCACCATTTCCCGATTCGCAAAACAGTGTTTCCCGATTACCAAATTGCCGATGTGTAAACGTTTTGACGAAAGAAACAGTCTTCTTTCTGCCGAATGTTTGCACATATATATAAAAATGTGTACATTTGTTACCGAAAGAATAACATTTGATCCTCAAAAATAATAAAGACACGATGAAGAGAATACTATCATTATCAGTTGTTGTGATGATGTGCGTCCTCACCCCGATGGCACAGACTGAGTTCATGGAGAAGGTGAAGAGTATCGCGAAGGTGTCGGACGTGGAGAAACTGGAGACGACGGTTTATCCGGAGAAGTACGTCATGATGTTCGAGCATCCGCTGGACTATGCGCATCCTGAGAAGGGCAGTTTCAAGCAGCGTGTCTTCGTAGGTCACGTGGGATGGGACCGTCCTACGGTGATTGTCACCGAGGGTTACGGCGGTGAGCGCGAGATGAACCCCAATTCGGTGGAGGAGATAAGCAAGATGCTCAACACCAACCTGATATTTGTTGAATACCGCTACTTCCAGAAGTCGATGCCGAGTCCCTGCAACTGGGACTACCTGACGGTGTGGAACTCGTTGTGCGATCTGCACGAGGTGACAACCGCCTTCAAGACGCTCTACAAGCGCAAGTGGCTGGCAACGGGCATCAGCAAGGGCGGACAGACCTGCATGTTCTACCGCGCATATTTCCCCGACGATGTTGATGTCAGTGTTCCATACGTGGCACCTCTCAACAAGGCTGTCATTGACGGACGTCACGAACCGTTCCTGACCGACAAGGTGGGCAACGAGTGGGAGAGGAAGACCGTGAGGGAGTTCCAGATAGAGGTGCTGAAGCGCCGTCCTGCCATGGAGAAGATGCTCGAGGCTTTCTGCAAGGAGAAGGATATCCGCTTCAACGAAGGCGTGGGCATGTCAGAGGTGCTCGACATGGTTGTCCTCGAATATTCGTATGCACTGTGGCAGTGGGGCGACGATGTACACGAGATTCCAAGCTTGAGCAGTTCGGACAAGGTGCTATTCGACTATCTGGTAAAGAAGTCGTCGCCCGACTACTTCCGTCCCGACCCTTACTTCCTGAGTTTCTTTGTTCAGGCTGCCCGCGAACTGGGCTACTACGGCTACGACCTGAAGCCGCTCAAGCCTTACCTCAGCATTAAGAATGCCGACGACTACCTGTGCCGTATGATGCTGCCTGCCGAACTGAAAGACACTAAGTTCAGCAACGAGCTGTACAAGCACACAGTGAAGTTCCTCAAGAAGAACGACCCAAAGATGATCTATATATACGGAGAGAACGACCCGTGGAGTTCGAGCGGCGTGCTGACATGGCTCGACTTCAGCAAGAAGAAGAATATGCACCTCTTCGTCGATCCCAACGGTAGTCACCGTGCACGTATCGGCACTCTTCCTGCAACTCAGCAAGAAGTGTGCATACGCCTGCTTAAGGAGTGGCTGGAGATTGATTAAGGGGAGTTAACTGTAGCGAACTGTAGTCAACTGTAGTTCGCTACAGTCGTTATTTAGCGTTTCGTTATACCTATTTCACTGCTTCCGAGGCACACTCTGGCTTCGGAATCGTAGATGCAGCCGAACTGACCGGGGGCTATGCCCTGGATTGGTTCGTCTGAGTGGACGTGCAATATGGTGTTGCTTTGGAGTGGTGATGCGTCGGCACTGGGTGCTGAGGCTGTGTTGCTGCCGATGACGGTGCCAGTGTCCTCGGCGGCTGCCTTGCACGTCAGCGTGCCTCGCATGAAGTGGTCCACGTGGCGAATCTTGAACTGTATAGGCATGGATTCGCCCGGAGCGAGATTGAGCGGTGCGGTGATAGGGTGGAAGTCTGCAAGCTGGAAGTCGTGACCGTACTGCAGCTGTGTGTCCCAGCCGTGCGCCACGAAGATGATGTTCTTCTTGATGTTCTTCTTGACGACGAACCACGGACCGCCGCTCAGTCCGAGTCCCTTGCGCTGGCCGATGGTATGGAACCAGAATCCCTTGTGGCGGCCAACCACCTTGCCGGTCTCGATGTCGATGACGCGGCCTTCCTGCTCGCCCATAAACTTGCGGATAAAATCGTTGTAGTTTATCTTGCCAAGGAAGCAGATGCCCTGGCTGTCCTTGCGGTATGCACTCGGCAGTTTGGCGCTGAGTGCAATGTCGCGCACCTGCTCCTTCATGAGGTGACCGATGGGGAAGATGGTGTGCGAGAGTTGCTCGTAGTTGAGCTGTGCCAGAAAGTCGGTCTGGTCTTTCACGGGGTCCTTGGCAGTACCCAGCCATACGTGCTCGTCCGGCTGCAGAGGTCGCAGCATGTCCTCGCCGGTCAGTGTGACGGGCGATTCGAGAGCGTCGGACGGTGTCACCACCTTCGTGGCGTAGTGACCCGTAGCGCTCAGGTCGTAGTGGCAGCCTACGAGTTCGTGGAACGCGCCGAATTTGATGAGGCGGTTGCACATCACGTCGGGGTTGGGTGTCAGTCCCTGCTTTATTCTTTCTATGGCATATCCCACAACACGTTCCCAATATTCCTTCTGCAGGTCGGTCACCTCGAGATGAAGACCGTATTTGCGGGCGGTGGCGGTGGACAGTTCGATGTCCTCCTCGGCAGTGCAGCTCGAGTCCTCTCCCTCCATACCTATCTTAATATAGTGGAGGTCAGGTTTGAGTCCCAGTTCGCACAGCTGGTGCACTACCACGGCGCTGTCTACGCCGCCTGATATAAGGACTGCAATGTTGTTATAGTTCATAGTTCGTATTCTGCCTTGTTTATTCTGAGTTTGATGCGGTCGTTCGGACCGATGTCTGTTATGCTGTGTATGGCGATGGATGCGTACACCTCGGTGGTGTAGCTCTCGGGGTCGCCGTTCTGGTTGTGGTGGAGCGACAGACAGATGTGCCTGCAGGGTGTTCCGTCGGGCAGTGCCGACTCGGTGACGGAGTCGACGATGTAGCCCCAGTACTGTCTGCCTCCCTGTGTCCTTGGCGAGAGATGGATGTTGATGTACTTCTGCGTGCGCCACACGCTCTGCACCTTCACGGGGTCGTGCATTGGCGTGGCGGTGGAGTCCTTCAGCACCAGTGCGTTCATCAGCGAGTAGACGTGAGCCTTGCCTCCCTGGATGCTGAAGTCAGCCAGTGCGCGGTATGCTGTGTTGGGTTTGTAGCCAGCCTTCTGGTTTTCGATGACGTATCTTGTGTCGTTGTCGAGCAGAAGAGCCGCCAGTCTGCCCCCGGCGTCGGTCTGCACGTCCGCCATTTCAGTGGTGAACGGAGGCGTGGCATTACCGTCGTCCGAGCATGACGACACCGACATCAGGCACACTGCGCCGAGCAATGCTGCGCAGAATGTAGACAAGCAGGACAGCGTCCTGCCTATGGCTGTCGGTGTGCGTTTCATCAGTCAGGATAGTGCTTATGCGAGGGCTTTCAACTTGTTTCTCACTGGATTGGCATACATGGTCAATATGCGCTCGGTGAGGAACGGAATGTCCTTGTTGGGCAGGTCGATAAGGTCGAGCCGGCTCTGCAGGTACTGCTGGAAGGTGCTCTTCTCCTGGGCGCTGTACTTGTCGGCAAACTCGTCGGTACCCGACAGCATGTCGCAAGCCACGTAGTTGCCGGGGTAGAGCGTATAGTTGGCATGGATTGCCTTGTCGATGCGGTGTGCCACCTCGCCGAACACCTCCGTCTTGGGCAGTTCTGCCAGCTGGTCGAGCCACTCGTTGATGCATGGTGAAGCCTCGTAGTGCACACGTCCCTTCTTTCCGAAGATGCCTATCTTCATGTTGTCGAGGTCGTCCTGCTTGCTCTTCCTGAACTTCGCATCGTCGCGTTTCTGCTGGAACTCCTTAGCCTTGAGATAGTCGCACGGGTCGTACTCGTAGGATATGGTGAGCGGCACTATGTGCAGGTCCTTCAGACGGTCGACCACACTTCCCTCGCCGCCCAGTGCCAGCATCTTCAGTACCGACTCCTGTGTCAGGTCGTTCGAGTCCTTGGCCCTGCCTTCGCGCTGAGCAATCCAGATATTTTCCTTCTTCACGTTCACCGCATGGTGTATGTAGTTGCTCATCAGCTTGCTGCTCTCCAGGAGTTCGCGTGCCGACAGTCCACGGTGCACGGTGAATGCCTTGTTCATCCTCACCAGAGTCTTTATCCATGGGTAGATGAGCAGGTTGTCGCCGATGCCTATCTCTACGGTGTTCTCGAATCCTTCTTCAAAAAGCAGTACGTCGAGGAAGGCACTGTCCAGCACAATATCGCGGTGGTTTGACAGGTAGGTGTATCGTGCGCCGCCTTTCTCAATCTTGTCGTGGGCAAACGTGATGCCGTCGGTGGCTTTCCTGATGAGGCGCTTTACGACAGGTTTCATGAAGCGTGTCTGGAACTTCAACGGTGTGTCTACGCCGATGAATGCCAGACGGAACACTCCGTTGCGTATCGTCTTGGGAAGCCAAGGGACGAACCCGTTCAGGATGGCCTGGAAGTGGCGGTCGCCGAGCAGGCTGTCGAGTGCCTGCTTCATCTCGCCTTCAGCGTAGGGTCTTATAGCGTCGTACTCGTTTGTCATAGTATCTGATTTGATTTTTTTTGTTATCATATGCCTCTGGCAAGTTTTGTGCTTTGCCTGTACTCTTATACGAAGGCGTCCTCGATAATCTCGGTCATCACGTCCTTGATGTCGAGGCCTGCTGCACGCACCTGCTGGGGGATGAACGAAGTGGCGGTCATGCCCGGTGTGGTGTTTATCTCGAGCAGGTTGATGTGGTTGCCCTCAGTAATGATGTAGTCGATGCGGATGATGCCGTGGCAGCCCAGTATGTCGTAGATGCTGCTGGTTAGTTTCTGTACGCGTGCTGTGACGTCGTCAGAAAGGCGTGCAGGTGTTATCTCGTTCACTGCACCGTTGTACTTGGCGTCGTAGTCGAAGAACTCGTTTGTGGTCATCACTACCTCGGTGATGGGCAGCACGCGCTCCACGCTCTTGGTCTTGTAGCATCCGCAGGTTATCTCCGTTCCCTTCATGAATGCCTCGACCATAACGTCCTCGCCCTCTTTCAAAGCAAGTTCTATGGCTGGTCGCAGCGCGTCCTCGGTCTTCACCTTGGTCGTGCCGAAACTGCTGCCGCCGCTGGCGGGCTTGACGAAGCATGGCAGACCTATGCGGTCGATGATGTCCTTGTCGCTTACCTCCTTGTCGTGTCCCTGTCGCACAACGAGCGAGTCAGCTACGCTCATGCCCAGACCGCGCATATAGTTGTTCAGCACGAACTTGTTGTAGGTCATTGCCTCGATGAGCACGTTGCAGGTTGAGTAGGGCATGCCTATCATGTCGAAGTAGCCCTGCAGGATGCCGTTCTCGCCTGGCACGCCGTGTATGGTTATGTAGCAGTAGTCGGGGCGCACTACCTCGCCGTTCTCGTTCGAGAAGGTGAAGTTGTTGCGGTCCACCGTGCGACGGCTCTCGTCCGACATGATTGCCTCCCACTTGCCTGCGTGAATCTCCACCTTGTATGTTGTGTAGCGCTCGTGGTCCAGAAACGAATCGATGCCTGCGGCACTTCGCATGCTGACATCGTGCTCGGAGGTGTCGCCTCCACAGATGATTGCAATTATTCTTTTCATTTTGTTTGTTTTTATGTCCTTGGTTTATGTTGTTGCAGCCCGCTTGCTGGGTGGGCGGCGGTTTGTCATTTTTGTATTCCTGCCTTGGCTCTCCACTTGTCTATCAGAGCCTGCATGTCCTGCGGTATGTCGCAGGTGAAGAACATCTCCTCGCCCGTCGTGGGGTGGACGAAACCGAGCGTGCGTGCATGCAGCGCCTGTCGCGGACAGATGTCAAGACAGTTGTGGATGAATGCCTTGTAACTGCTGCTCTGTTCTCCTCTAATTATCTCGCATCCCCCGTATCGTTCGTCGGCGAAGAGGATATGTCCGATGTGGCGCATATGGGCGCGTATCTGGTGCGTGCGCCCCGTCTCGAGTATGCACTCCACAAGTGTGGTGTGGCCGTATCGCTCCAGCACGCGGTAGTGTGTCACGGCAGGCTTGCCTATCTCGGAGTCGGGCGGGAAGACCCACATCTGGAGCCGGTCTTTGGGGTGTCTGCCTATGTTGCCCTCGATGCGCCCCTCGTCCTCGGCAAAGTTGCCCCACACCAGTGCGTTGTACTGTCGCTTGGTGCTCTTGACGAAGAACTGGTGGCAGAGGTGTGTCTTGGCGTTGGGGGTCTTGGCTACGACGAGCAGTCCGCTGGTGTCCTTGTCGATGCGGTGCACCAGTCCCACGGTGGGGTCGTTGGGGTCGAACTTGGGGTCGTCCTTCAGATGCCAGGCTATGGCGTTGACCATGGTGCCGTCGTAGTTGCCGCATCCGGGGTGTACGCACATGCCAGCCGGCTTGTTGATGACCATAAGGTCGTCGTCTTCGTATACAATGTTAAGGGGAATGTCCTGGGGGATGATTTCGGTTTCGCGTCGCGGATGACTGAACATGAGTGTCACTACGTCGAGAGGCTTGACCTTGTAGTTGCTCTTCACCGGCTTGCCGTTCACCTGGACGTAGCCGGCCTCGGCAGCCTGCTGTATGCGGTTGCGGGTGGCACCACGCATGTGGTCCATCAGGAACTTGTCGACCCGGAGCGGAGTCTGTCCCTGGTCAGCAACCACGCGGCGGTGCTCGTAGAGCGTGCCGTCGGCACCTTGCTCTATTCCTTCGAGTCCCTCCTCGTCGAGTTCTTCCAGTTCTTCCTCCAGTTCGTTCTGCAACTCTTCCTCCAGTTCGTTCTGCTCATCGTGTGGTGTCATCATCTACTTGCTTTGCTTGTTTTCTGTTCGTAACCGTGTCGCATGTCAGAAGACTATCTCCTCGGTGTCGCTGCCGGTGTTGTCAATTTCCAGTCCCTCGCCTTCGTCATAGAGAACCTCGTTCTCGTTGTATTCCATCTCTGAGTTGCCTACAACAAGCGTTATGGTGCTGCTCACGGGCACGCGGTCGCCGTTATTGATGTTCTTTCCCTGGCACTTCACGCCAAGTACGTTGCCTTTGTCGCCAGCCACGTACATGCAGGGGCCGACCTTGAATCCCAGGGCAGCAAGTTGTGCCTCTGCCTCGCGCTGCGAGCAGTTGAGGATGATGTTTGGCAGGACCAGCATGGGCTCGGTCTTGACGTTGATGGTGACGCCAATCTCCCTGCCGCCCTTTACCTGGGCATTGGGCTTTGGTGTCTGCTCGACGATGATGCCTGGAGCCAGGTTCTTGTTGAATGAAGAGTCGACGACGACGCATGTCAGTCCCAACGCTTCGAGCTGTGCCTGTGCATCCTCGAACAGCAGGTCGGTGACATCGGGCACGTCGATTCGCTCGCCGTGGTTGGTGTAGTTGTTCATGCACCACGTGGCACCAAGACATACAAGTACGAACACTAACGCCATGCCCAGCAGGTTGCCCCACACTATGGGCGCGTTGAATTTATTCAATAGTTCTTTTCCTGTCATTTCCTTATCGAGTTAATAAACTATTTGTTTATTATGTGCAAAAGTACGCTTTTCAGTTGAAATATACAAATTTGAAACAAAAAAAAGAGCAGAACGCAATGTTACGCTCTACTCTTTATCCTTGTGTCAGTCTACACCGTGACGGTGCTTTTTCCTGTTACTTACCGTGACGCTCGTCAGAAACGGTCAACTTCTTGCGACCCTTAGCACGACGTGAAGCCAATACGCGACGACCATTAGCGGTAGTCATTCTCTGACGGAAACCGTGCTTGTTAGCGCGGCGACGGTTGTGGGGTTGAAATGTTCTTTTCATAATTTTATGTTGTTTTGTTTATTTTGTCGATTATTGACCGGCATTCAAGTGTTAGCCGAGTCTTCGGTTTCGGGGTGCAAAATTAGATACTTTTTTTCAAACAAACAAACTTTGTTGTGATTTTCTTTTGATTTTTAGGTAGAAAAGCGGGAAATTATCATCTTTTCTCTCATTTTTTAACTCCTTATTTTCCTCTTTTAATTTTTTATTGTACCTTTGCGCTTGAAAATAAAGTATATTCAAAATAACAAAAAGAAAATTTTCTTATGATTAACTCACAAGACATTAAGAAGGGTACTTGCATCCGTATGGACGGCAAGCTGTATTTCTGTATCGACTTCTTGCACCGCAAGCCAGGTAAGGGTAACACCATCATGAACGTAACCTTGAAGGACGTTGTCAGTGGTAACGTGCTGGAGCGTCGTTTCAACATCGGTGAGAAGTTGGAGGATGTACGCGTTGAGCGTCGCCCATACCAGTTCCTTTACAAGGAGGGCGAGGACCTTATCTTCATGAATAACGAGACATTCGAGCAGATTCCCATCCCAGCTGACCAGGTTAACGGCGTTAACTTCATGAAGGAGGGTCAGGATGTCGAGGTTGTAACAGACGCAAGCACAGAGACTGTTCTCTATGCAGACGTTCCTGTAAAGGTAGTTCTCGAGATTGTATGGACAGAGCCAGGTTTGAAGGGCGATACAGCAACCAACACACTCAAGCCTGCAAAGGTTGAGACTGGTGCTGAGATCCGCGTTCCTTTGTTCATCAACGAGGGCGAGAAGGTTGAGGTTGACACCCGCGACGGTAGCTACCTTGGCCGTGTTAAGGAGTAATTCTTCTGATCACATCAAATAAAGCATGGCTTTATTAACGAAGAGGGCGTCAGCGTCCTCTTTTTTTTGTGCCATTATTTGGACGTCTCGGTTTAAAAGAGTACATTTGCAAAGGAAAGAGCCTGTTTGGCGGAGCGCCGTGGCAGATGCGGACGGTTCGCGGCAGGTACATCGAGTTAAAAAAGAAACACTGAACAGATTTATGCGTTTTTCAATCATAGTTCCGGTATACAACCGTCCCGACGAGGTCGACGAACTGCTGGAGAGCCTGTGCGGACAGACATTTAGGGACTTTGAGGTGGTGATAGTCGAGGACGGCTCGAGCAAGCCGTGCGACGATGTCTGCCGCAAGTATGCCTCACAACTGGACATCCATTACTACACAAAGAACAATTCGGGACCAGGGCAGACACGCAACTACGGAGCCGAGCGCTCCAACGGAGAGTATCTCATCGTGCTGGACAGCGACTGCGTACTGCCCACGGGGTATCTGCAGGCTGTTGAGGACGAACTGCAGGCAAGTCCTGCCGATGCCTTCGGCGGACCCGACCGCGCGCACGACAGTTTCACTCCGGTACAGAAGGCAATCAACTATTCGATGACCAGCTTTTTCACCACTGGCGGCATACGCGGAGGCAAGAAGCAGATGGACAAGAAGTTCTATCCGCGCAGTTTCAACATGGGCATACGCTCGTCGCTCTACCGCCAGCTGAACGGATTCTCGGACATGCGCTTCGGCGAGGACATTGACTTCTCGATACGCATATACAAGAGCGGTGCCCGATGCCGTCTCTTCCCCGAGGCGTGGGTTTGGCACAAGCGGCGCACCGACCTCGGGAAGTTCTTCAAGCAGGTGCACAACAGCGGCATAGCGCGCATCAACCTATATAAGAAATACCCCGAGAGCCTGAAGCTTGTGCACATGCTGCCTGCGGCATTCACCGTGGTAGTGGTTCTGTCGGCATTCACCGTCCTGGTGCCTTTCGCACTGGTGATATTCATCGACAGCACCCTGCGCAACAAGAGTGTCAGGATTGGTGCTCTCAGCATACTCGCCTCGATAGTCCAGCTCACGGGCTACGGCACCGGTTTCATAAAGGCATGGTGGCTGCGCTGCGTGTGTGGCAGGAACGAGGAACTGCAGGCTTACAGGGAAACATTCTACAAGTGATTCGGCATGATGAAGGGCAAGAATAAAGGAATGACAAAGGAAGAGGTTGCTGCATACGGGCTTACCGAGGCAGAGCAGACCGGGGAGGTGCCTTACCTGAGCATAAACGAGTGGGCCGAGGAGGACCGCCCTCGAGAGAAACTCATGGAGAAGGGAGCCGCTGCGCTGAGCGAGGCGGAGTTGCTTGCCATACTCATAGGCAGCGGTTCGAAGCGCGAGAGTGCCGTCGACCTGATGCGCCGTGTCATGAAGGACAACGGCAACAGCCTGAAGGCTCTGGGCAGGATGACACTGCAGGACCTGACCCGCTACAAGGGCATGGGACCAGCCAAGGCGGTAACCATTATGGCGGCGTGCGAACTGGGCAAGCGGCGCATGCGCGAACCCGCTGATGTGAGGCAGCAGATAGCGACGTCGCAGGACCTCTACGAGTATTTCCGCTCGCGAATGATGGACCTCTCTACCGAGGAGTGCCATCTGATGCTGCTCGACATGAAGCACCAGGTGCTGGGCTACTCGGTGGTGGGGCAGGGTGGCATCAACTACTCTACGGCAGACGTCAGGGTGGTGCTGCGCCAGGCATTGCTCTCGGGTGCCACGTCCATAGCCTTCTGTCACAACCATCCCAGCGGCAACCCTCACCCCAGCCGCCACGACGACGAACTGACCAGCACCCTGGACAAGGCATGCAAGGCTGTGGCGGTACAACTGCTCGACCACATAGTGCTGGGCGACAACTGCTACTACTCGTACCACGACGAGGGCAAGCTGTAGGCAGGCATTTTATTGACAATATAACGAATTAAAAACGATAACATAGTGAATACAGAATTGAACGAACGTGTCATAGAGTTGCTGCGCACCGTCTACGACCCCGAGATTCCGGTCAATATCTACGACCTGGGACTTATCTACCGCATTGAAATCAACGAGAACAGCGACGAACTGCAGGTGGACATGACGCTCACGGCACCCAGTTGTCCGGCTGCCGACTTCATCGTCGAGGATGTTCGCCAGAAACTGGAGACTATAAGCGAGTTCAAGCGTGTCGACGTCAACCTGGTGTTCGAACCAGAATGGACAAAGGACCTCATGACCGAGGAGGCACGACTGGAACTGGGCATCGACTGAGCACTCACACCTAAACAAAGACAAGCGTGAAGAATATCTATTTTCTTTCTGATGCCCATCTGGGCAGTTCTGCCATCCCGCACGCACGACAGCAGGAGCGACGTCTGGTGCGCTTCCTCGACGAGATAAAGGACAAGGCTCAGGCAGTCTTCCTGCTGGGCGACATCTTCGACTTCTGGTACGAATACAAGCATGTCGTGCCCAAGGGCTACACCCGTCTGCTGGGCAAGATAAGCGAGCTGACGGACATGGGCGTGGAGGTGCACTTCTTTACCGGCAACCACGACGTGTGGTGCAAGGACTACTTCGAGAAGGAGTGCGGCATGAAGATGCACTATAAACCCATGACAATGGAGATTGCCGACCAGGTGTTCCTGTTGGCTCACGGCGATGGGCTGGGCGACCCCAGTAGGTCGTTCCGTTTCCTGCGATGGTTCTTCAACAACAAGGTGTGCCAGCGCGCGTTCTCTGCCATACATCCGCGATGGGGTATGGCATTCGGACTCGGATGGGCAGGACACAGCCGCAGGAAGCACGAGGCAGAGGGAGGCGAACCACCCTATATGGGCGAGAAGAACGAGTATCTGGTGCTCTTTGCCAAGGAGTACCTCAGGGATCACCCCGACGTCAACTACTTCATGTTCGGACATCGGCACATCGAACTCGACCTTATGCTGTCGCGGCAGAGTCGCGTCATGATACTGGGCGACTGGGTGAACAAGTTCACCTACGCGGTGTTCGACGGCGAACATATGTATATGGAGAATTACATAGAGGGCGAGACAAAGGCATGACGTCTCTACCCAATACTGACTGCATTAAATAAAGACAACCATGAAAATAAGATTCAGACTTTTAGCATTTCTATTTGCCATCTGCTGCGTTTCTGCCATCAGCGCACAGAAGTTCCGAAAGGGGGCATTGTACAATATCAGCGGAGTGCCTGCCGAGTATGAGGGACAGGTGTTCAGCGTGTCCGAGATATCTGGTTCGTGGCGCTTCATCGACCCGTTCACCCACCGTACACTGCGCCTTGGCGACAACGGTCTGACATTCGGCGAGGAGAACGGTTCGGACGAGTTGCAGAAGTGGCGCATCACACCAGCCAAGAGCAACCGCCGCGGTGCCTACACCATCACCCCGGCAAATGCGTCGAACAACACCTTCAAGGGTGCCGAGATAGAGATAGCCGAGGCTATGACCTTCGGCAGCGATGAGAACACCACCTACCGCTTCCGCAGTGTGGCAGACCCCACAATGGTTCTTGGCGACGGCGATGACGGCGGCAACAACACCAAGATTCGCGCCGAGAAGGTGGACTCGCTCAACCGCGGACAGTACTGGAGCATCAAGACCCTGCAGCGCGACCGCCATCTGGTGGGAGGTGCCTTCTACGACACCAATTTCGACGACGGCGGCGGCAATCCTGCCGTGCAGTGGCTGCTTCAGTGGCCGGCATCTCCCTCCAACCCGGGCAATGCGCTGATGACCATCGAGCCGGTCGACGCATCTGCACTTGCCACCAAGGGCACTGCTGCCGGGACGAGAGTTTACCGCATTGTGTCGGCAGGCAAGAAGAAGATGTTCACCATAGCCGACGGCATGATGCGCTGTGTCGCTATCGACAACAACGATGCCAACTCGTGGTTTACCATCGAGGAGGTCGTGAAACCAAAGATTGCGTCACCCATCTGGGAGGACGAGACCGTCTTCGCCATCAACAAGGAACCGGGTACGGCGACCTTCATGCCTTATGCCAGCGAGGCAGAACTGTATGCTGACAAGGCGTACTTCGCCACTCCGTGGACCGAGCCACAAAGCTCGCTCTACCAGTCGCTCGACGGAACGTGGGACTTCTGTTTCACTCCCGTGCCCGACGACAAGATACGTTACAATGACATGCAGGTGATGGACTATCCCTCACTATTGATGATGATGAACCTGTCGAAGGGTGCAACTGCACGACCGGAGGCGCTGACCACCATCCCCGTACCTTCGTGCTGGGAGATGCAAGGCTTCGACCGCCCCATCTACTGCAACGTGGAGTACCCTCACTCTAACACTCCTCCTTACATCAAGGCGCGTCCAGGCTACAACGACGGCGGTGCCAACTATGCCGTCAACCCTGTCGGCACATACCACCGCAGTTTCCAGATTCCCGCCAACTGGACACCCAAGGAGGGCGGACAGTCGACATACATCCACTTCGGCGGTATATACTCGTGTGCACAGGTATGGCTCAACGGTCACTTCGTGGGCTACACCCAGGGTGCCAACAACGTGTCCGAATTCCTGCTCGACAAGTATCTGCGTCCGGGCAAGAACGACCTTGTGGTACAAGTTCACCGCTGGTGCGACGGTTCGTACCTGGAGTGTCAGGATATGTTCCGCATGAGTGGCATCTTCCGCAGCGTCTACCTCTACAACGTACCTACCGACCACATCAGCAACCACGTAGTCAGGACAACGATGCAGGGCAACGTCCGTGTAACGGTCGACTCGGAGGTGCCTGCTGTGGCTAAACTCTTTGCTCCCAACGGCAAACTGGTGGGCAAGAAGGAGTTCAAGGGATGCCAGGTGGAGTTCAACGTCAAGAATCCACAGCTGTGGTCGGCAGAACAGCCGTCGCTCTACTCGCTCGTTGTGGTGCAGAAGGATGCCAAGGGCAAAGACGCCATGGCATTCTCGACCAAGGTGGGCATCCGCGAGGTGGAACTGCGCCACAGTGCCGACGGCAAGGAGCACGGACTCTATGTCAACGGCAAGCGTGTGCTTCTCAAGGGTACCAACCGCCACGACACCGACCCCGTGACAGGCAGAACAGTCAGCGTGGCATCGATGCTCAAGGACGTTATTCTAATGAAGCAGAACAACATCAACACCATACGTACCAGCCACTATCCCAACGATGCGCGCATGTATGCCATGTTCGACCACTATGGTCTCTATGTGTGCGATGAGGCTGATCTCGAGGACCACGCCAACCACAGCATATCGTACAACCCAACGTGGATTCCTGCATTCGAGGACCGCATAGAGCGACTTGTAACCCGCGACATCAACCACCCGAGTGTGGTGATGTGGAGCATGGGCAACGAGTGTGGTGCCGGTACCAACTTCAAGTATTGCTACGAGACATCTCAGCGCATCGACCCTACGCGCCCAGTCCATTACGAGGGTACTCGCATCGACCGTGAATACGGTGGTTCTGCATACAGTGATTTCTACAGCAAGATGTATCCGTCAATGGACTGGATGGCACGCAACACGAGCAACCTCGAAAAGCCGATGTTCCTCTGCGAGTATGCACATGCCATGGGCAATGCCATCGGCAACCTCGACCATTACTGGCAGAGCATAGAGCAGTCGAACGCAACCATCGGCGGCTGCATCTGGGACTGGGTGGACCAGGCTATCTACGAACCGTCTGAAATCAAGGCAGCATCACACATTGCCGACGGCGACGTGGTGGGTAAGGGTCTGCGTACCGGCTACGACTTCCCCGGACCTCATCAGGGCAATTTCTGTTCCAACGGTATCCTGACTGCCGACCGCAAGCCGACTGCCAAACTGGCTGAGGTGCGTGGTGCGCAGCAGTTTGTCAAGATAACAATGCAGGGTGCTCCAGGCACTGACAAGGGCTCGTTTGCACCTGTGCTCAACGTAAGGAACGCCTACGACTTCCGCTCGCTAAAGGGTCTTGACCTGGTTTGCGAGTACAGCGTCGACGGTAAGGTGGTGAAGACTCTCAGCAAGGCTTTGCCTGCCGTTGCCGCTGGTGCCGAGATGACCATCAGCATGGCTCCCCTCAGCATCAGCAAGGACTACGAGGGCAAGGAGATTCTCCTGACCTGCCGTGTCAAGCAACATCTGGCAACCGAGTATTCGGAGGCTGGACACGAGGTGGCACACGCACAGTTCACCCTTCAGGAGCGCGGCAAGTTGCCTGTCGTTACCTCCGACGGCGACCCTCTGCTTGCCGTCCAGAGCGACAAGTCCTTGCGCGTATATAATAATAAGGTGGACGCTCAGTTCGACCGCGCTACCTCGAGACTTGTCTCGCTGACTATCGACGGACACAATATCATTGCCGACGGACGAGGCCCTCTCTTCGACAATCATCGCTGGATCGAGAACGACCGCTTCGCGGGCGACTCGCCGGCAATGAACGAGACCGGCACCATCATGTGCACGCAGCTCGTCAGTGGAAAGGACAACGGCCAGCAGGGCGACCTGGCTACGCTCGACCTCAAGCCATCCGTGGCTCCATACGTTGTTACCACCAGCCGCGACGGTCACTATGCCAGCCAGCGCATCGTCTACACCATCTATCCGCAGGGCGTTATCGATGTGACAGTTGAGATTGACCCCAAGAGCAATGACTTGCGACGTGCCGGCATCGCCATGGCTCTCGACACCACGTTCACCGACATCGACTACTATGCCATGGGTCCGTGGGAGAACTACCCCGACCGTCACGACGGCGTTGTGCTCGGACGTTACAGCAGTGCCATCAGCGACCTTGGCGAGAACTACATCAAGCCACAGACTACGGGCGACCGCTGCCTGTTGCGCGAGATGACTCTCACCTCGAAGACAGGTCTCAAGCTCCATTTCGAGACAGAGGGTGACGTCTCGTTCTCCATCAACCGCAACACCGACGCCGACTTCATGAATGCCAAGCATCAGTGGGAACTCACTCCGCGTCCGTTCCTCTACATGCATCTCGATGGTGCCCTTCGCGGTCTTGGCAATGCATCGTGTGGTCCCGGCACTATGCCAATGTACTGCATCCCCCAGCAGAAAGTCACCTACCGCTTCCGCATGAATCTCGAATAAGCGAAAAAGAACTTAACTTTGATAAAGCCACAATGGTCTTGACAAGAGTGTACAAAAATTAGTACGCTGAAGAATAAATTGAAAGAGGCTGTGTCAAAAGTAACTGACACAGCCTCTTTCAATAATCATTGATATTCTTGTTCACGTATACTGTTCACTTCAGTAACAGTCGTTTGTATTCCTGTTCGAAGTTAGGCGTGAAGACGTCCTTGCCCAGGTTGTCCTTCAGTTCCTGAACACTCCAGAATCGTCCTCCTGCCGTCTCGGCGCTTGGCGTTATCTCCCTGTCGTAGGTTGTGCGGAAGGGAAAGACGAGCTCCTTCTCGCGCGAACTCTCAAAGACATAGTGTGTAGTTCCCGCGGTGTCGCACCTGATGGGTTCGGGTGTGAAGTCGCTGATGCCCAGTTCCTCCATCACCTCGCGCTTCAGGGCGTCGGCAACGCTCTCGCCAAGGTCTACGTGTCCACCCACGGCAGTGTCCCATCTGCCCGGCTGAACGTCCTTCCATTCAGGTCTTTTCTGCAAATAGAGGTCGCCCTTGCTGTTGAACACGTGCAGGTGCACTACGGGATGCAGTTTCTTGCTGCCGTCGTGACATTCGCCTCTTGTGGCGGCTCCGATGATGTTGCCCATCTCGTCAACGAGTGGGAACATCTCCTGTGCGTTATCTTTCTCGGTTGCTATCATATTCCTGATGATTGTTTTGTCATTTGTGCGTTATTCCACTCTTTCAGCCTCCGGGTCCGAGTTGCTTGTGCTTGCAGTGCTTACTCCTTCTTCCACACCCCTGTCGGCAAGTGTCATAAGTGCGATGTCGTACTTCAGTGGGTCGTCGGGGCACCAGTTTCGGAAGATGGATGTAAGTTCGCAGCACGCCTTCCAGTTAGCTTGCTTTGTTGTCAGTATGGAGGCAGTGAGCTGGCACACATGGACATCCATGACGGCGTAAAGGTCGGATTGTGATTTCGTCCTCCACAGTCCGAGGTCGGGCGTGGTCTGCCTTACCATCCATCGCAGGAACATACAGATGCGCTTGCATGCAGATTTGTTTGCAGTGCCAAGCCGTGCGGGGGAGAGCCACTGCGCCAGTGTGGCTATGCACTGCTCGATAGTCATTCCTTCGAAACGCTCTTCGAGAGTGCGTGCCTCGCCCATACCCTCCCTGATATTTCTGCATATAGCCTTGAAGGTAGGCACGTTGAGCGTACGGTATACACAGTTGTTCTTGGCGGTGGAGTAGGAGTCGGCGTATCTGCCCTCTCTGACGAAACGGGCTGGGTGCCAGTTCATCTCGTCGGCAAGCATGTGTCGTGCCGCTGTGCGTATGGCTTTGCGGTTGCCCCATGTTATGATGGCAACGAAGAGTGCCCCCAGTTCGATGTCGAGTTGCCGTTCCTGCGTCGTTGAACTATTGTCACGGCTGTTCTCGATGAGCTCGTAGACGAGTCCGCATGGATCCACCTTCTTGAACCGTTCGATGTCGAACGTTCGGGCATACATGTCGTCCAGCAATTCCTTTGTTATCTTTACGTTCATCTCTTTCGTCCTTCTCTTTGTGGATAGTGCCTGCGCGTAATGTGAGAATTATCATAAAAAGTCCTGAAACCGTGGCGGTTCCAGGACTGTATGACGATGCACTGCTGCCTATTAGCAGAGTGCTTGTGTGTCGAGAGCAATCATCAGCTCCTCGTCGGTTGGGATGCAGCAAACGGTAACCTTGCTGTCGTCGGCAGAGAGGATAGCCTCTGTAGCACGGCATGCGCGGTTCTTTGCCTCGTCCATCTTGACGCCCATATACTCCAGTCCGCTGGTTGCACCCTCGCGAACCTCCCACTGGTTCTCGCCGGCACCGCCTGTGAAGAGGATGATGTCAACGCCACCCATGGCAGCAGCATACTGGCCGATGTACTTCTTGATGCGGTATGTGTACATCTCCTTGGCAAGGCGTGCCTTGTCGTTGCCGTTGGCAATGCCTGCAAGGATGTCGCGGAAGTCGGAAGAGAGTTCGCTGACACCAGCCAGACCGCTCTGCTTGTTCAGCAGGTTGCTCAGACCCTTTGTGTCGAGGTTCAGCTTGTCCATGAGGAATGTAACGGCACCAGCGTCGATGTCGCCCGAGCGGGTACCCATGATGAGTCCTTCGAGAGGAGTGAGACCCATTGATGTGTCAACGCACTTGCCGTCCTTTACAGCAGCGATGGAAGCACCGTTGCCGATGTGGCAGGTAATGATCTTCTTGCCTTCAGCTTTTACGCCGAGGAACTCGCATACGCGCTGGCTCACGTAGCGGTGGCTGGTTCCGTGGAAACCGTAGCGGCGCACTCCGTACTTGCTGTATAGCTCGTAAGGCAGAGCATACATGTAGGCATAGTCGGGCATTGTCTGGTGGAATGCAGTGTCGAATACACCTACCTGAGGAATGTTAGGGAGCAGTTCGCTGACAGCGTTCACACCCTTGATGTTGGCAGGGTTGTGCAGAGGAGCAAGGTCGTTGCAAGCCTCGAAGGCAGCCATAACCTCGGGGGTGAGTCGTACGCTCTTGTTGAACTTCTCGCCGCCGTGAACCATACGGTGACCTACAGCGTCAAGTTCGTTGAGGTCCTTCAGTACAGCATACTCGCCGGTTGTGAGCACCTCGAAGATCCACTTAACACCAGCAGTGTGCTCCTGGATGGGGCGCTCCATCTTGTGCTTCTCGCCATTGAGCTTGACGTTGATGAAACTGTCTGGCAAACCGATTTTCTCGATGCCGCCACTTGTGATGACCGACTTGTCAGTCATGTCGTAGAGTGCATATTTGATAGATGAACTTCCGCAGTTCAGAACTAAAATCTTCATAGTTTTATAAGTGATAAGTGAAAAGTGATAAAGTCTATGTTACGTTCGTAATTAGACAATCACTGAATCTTTTCTTATGAAATAATTTTTGAGTATTACGTTTGGATGTGTTGATGGACGAAACAAGGAGCGCTATAATCTCATTCAAGTCGTCACTCATGCTGTTGTGCTCAGCATCGGTCAGACAATTTGTGCTATGCAGATTGTTCAGTCACATTCTTGTTTCGTTGGCTTCCTTCAGTGAAATGTGAAGTTTAGTGATAAAGTCGGCTGTGCTTTGAGCAAATTGAGGTGACACAGATTTTTCACTTTTCACTTTTCACTTCAAGACGCGAATTATTTCGCGTCTTGAGCCTGGCATGCAGTGATGGCAACCATCTTGTAGATGTCCTCGACAGAGCATCCGCGTGAGAGGTCGTTCACAGGACGTGCTATACCCTGGAGGATGGGGCCGATGGCGTCAGCACCAGCAAGACGCTGAACGAGCTTGTAGCCGATGTTTCCAACCTCGAGGCATGGGAATACGAGAACGTTGGCGTGACCAGCGATGTCGCTGCCTGGAGCCTTCTTTTCTCCTACGCTTGGAACGAGGGCGGCGTCTGCCTGCAGTTCGCCGTCAATCTTCAGGTTGGGAGCAAGTTCCTTGGCAAGGCGTGTAGCCTCTACTACCTTGTCAACCACCTCGTGCTTTGCACTGCCCTTGGTAGAGAAGCTCAGCATGGCAACGCGTGGGTCAGCAAAGCCTGCTACCGACTTGGCTGTCTGTGCTGTGCAGACGGCAATCTGAGCCAACTGGCTTGCGTCTGGCATAGGAGTAACTGCCACGTCGCCAACAACGAGCACACCATTCTCTCCATACTCTGGCTTGTCGGTAATCATCAGCATGGCACCGCTTACGCAACTGATGCCAGGAGCGCACTTGATAATCTGGAGAGCAGGGCGGAGTGTGTCACCTGTAGTACTGAGAGCACCGCTGATCTGTCCGTCGGCATCGCCGCTCTTGATGATGAGGCAACCGAAGTAGAGAGGGTCAAGTACCTGCTGGCGTGCCTTCTCGATAGTCATGCCCTTCTTCTCGCGGAGCTTGGTGAGCAGCTGAGCATACTCTTCTGTCTTCTCGCTTGTAGCAGGGTCGATGATTGTACATTCCTTGATGTGAGAAAGATTAAGCTTGTCAGCAAGGGCAAGAATCTCGTCACGGTTGCCGATAAGGATGATGTCGGCAAGTCCATCAGCCTGAGCCATGTCGGCTGCCTTGATGGTACGCTCCTCCAGGCTCTCGGGCAGCACGATGCGCTGCTTGTTGCTCTTGGCGCGAGCGATGATTTGTTGCATTAAACTCATTATTCTTTTATATTTTTGTGTTTAGGTTATAAATATTGCTTTTATCAGTAGTCCGCAAACGTTGGTCAACTCCCGCTAACTCCCTCTATTCAGAATCCTCCCTTCATGAGTATCTCCTCCAGTTCCTCGCTTGTCACGCGCATCTTGAACTTGCCTTTATAGGCGGCGGTGATGTTGCCGGTTTCCTCGCTCACCACAATGGCGAGAGCGTCGGTGTCATTGCTTGTGCCCTTTGCGGCACGGTGTCTCAGTCCGAACTCCTTCGGTATGTCTATGTCGTGCGATGTAGGCATGATGCATGCTGCTGCCATGATTCTGCCGTCCTTGACAATCATGGCACCGTCGTGCAGCGGACTGTTCTTGAAGAAGATGTTCTCGATGAGTCGCTGGCTGACGCGTGCGTCGATTGACTCGCCCGAGTCGATGAAGTCGCCAAGAGGCAGGTCGTTCTGTACCACGATGAGTGCTCCCACCTTCTGTTTGCTCATATTGAGGCATGCCATTACGATGGGGTAGATGTCGTTGCGCTCGTGGCGGTATTCGCCCAGTTTCTTGTGGTCGTTGCGCAGATAGTGGACAATCTTTCCGAGTCGGTCGTGCGTGCCGAGGTCATAGAAGAAGTGCCTTATCTCGTCCTGGAAGAGCACGATGAGGGCGATGGCGCCCACGCTGACCAGCTGGTCGAGAATGCTGCCCAGGAGTTTCATCTCAAGGACCTTGGAGATGATAATCCAGAAGGTGATGAAAATCAGCACACCCGAAAAGACGCGAACGGAGCGTGTCTCACTCATCACCTTGTAGAAGTAGTACAGGATGACTGCCGTAAGCAGGATGTCGATGATGTCCTTTATTCCGAAGTTGAATAGCATGCCTTGTATATTTTTACAACCTCCATTGCCTCCTTCACGTCGTGGGCGCGAAGTATGCTCGCTCCGCTAAGCAACGCCATGGTGTGCAGCACGGTAGTGCCGTTGAGCGCCTCCTCGGGCGTAGAGTTGAGCAGTCTGTATATCATTGATTTGCGCGACACTCCCACCAGCAACGGCAAGCCCAGCTGCAGCAATGCGCTCTGGTTGCGGAACAGTTCCATGTTGTGCTCGAGTGTCTTTGCGAAGCCGTATCCGGGGTCTAAGATGATGTCGTTCACGCCAAGCTCGTGCAACTCGTCGACCTTGCGGCCGAAATATTGCAGCACCTCGGCTGTTATGTTGTCATAGTGCGGTGCCTGCTGCATGTTTTGCGGCGTTCCCTTCATGTGCATCAGTATGTACGGCACCTTCAGTCGTGCCACGGTGCCGAACATATTGCTGTCCAGCTCACCTCCCGAGATGTCGTTGATGATGTCCACTCCGTGTTGCGTTACGCATCTCTCGGCAACGTCGGCTCGGAATGTATCGACGCTGATGATGGCGTTAGGGTGCTCGTTGCGTATGAGTCGCAGTGCCCGCGACAGTCGCTCCATCTCCTCCTCTGCCGAGACGTCTGCTGCACCCGACCGGCTGCTGTACGCGCCGATGTCGATGATGGTGCCTCCCTGCAGCAGTATCTCGTTGGCGCGACTCACTATAGCCTCCTCGTTCTGCTTGCGCGAAGCAGCGTAGAAAGAGTCGGGTGTCACGTTGAGTATTCCCATGACGCAGGGCTGGCTCAAATCGAGCAGTTGTCCCTTTATGTTGATGGTGTATTCTGGAGCTTTTATCATTGTTGCAAAGTTACAAAGAAAAAATAAAAACATACTCATTGTAGTGCTGTTTTTGCCTGCCGGACGTTAAAAATGCAACAAAAAGTGACAATTCGCGCGTACTTTATATTTTTTTTTGTAATTTTGTCTGCATGAGTGGCGCTTCGCCGCGTTCTTTGATGACCGTTTATGACAAGACTTTGAAATGAGTATAGAGGAAATTTACGAGATATACAAGCAGCACCCCGTTGTTACCACCGACACACGCCAGTGCGAACCGGGTGCCATGTTCTTTGCGCTCAAAGGCACCTCCTTTGATGGTAATGCATTTGCATCCAAGGCATTGGAGGCTGGATGTGCATATGCCGTTGTCGACGAGAAGGAATATGCTGTCGAGGGTGATAAGCGCTACATCCTGGTGGACGACGTTCTCTCTGCACTTCAGCAGTTGGCTGCCCACCATCGTCAGCAGCTTGCCATTCCTGTTCTCCAGATAACGGGTACCAATGGCAAGACGACGACCAAGGAACTGGTCAGTGCCGTGCTGTCGAAGAAGTACAACACGCTCTTCACTCAGGGCAACCTGAACAACCATATCGGTGTGCCTCGCACGCTGCTGCGCATCGGAGCAGAGCACGAGATGGCAGTTGTCGAGACCGGTGCCAATCACCCCGGCGAGATAGAGTTTCTCTGCCGCATGGTGAAGGCAGACTACGGACTGGTTACCAACGTCGGACGTGCACATCTCGAGGGCTTTGGCTCGTTCGATGGTGTCAAGAAGACCAAGGGCGAGCTCTACGACGACCTCAGGCAGCGTGGCAAGAAGATTTTCCTTAATGCTATCGACGAGAACCTCTATTCGATGGCAAACGAACGTTACGGCGACCTGTCGGATGCCATCAGTGCTGGCGTTGTTATTCCTTACGTCGAGGGTAGGGTGGAAGACTGCTCTTCGTTCCTCGCCATACAGTGGAAGGAGGATGTCGACCAGCCCTGGCACAGCGTGCAGACCAACCTCGTAGGTGCCTATAACATAGCCAACATACGTGCGGCGGTAACAGTGGGTCTGTACTTCGGCGTACCTGCCGAGCAGATAGATGCCGCCCTTGCCGAATACCGCCCTACCAACAGCCGTTCGGAGTTCCGCGACACGGGCATGAACAAGCTCATCGTCGACGCATACAACGCCAATCCAACGTCCATGAATGCTGCGCTCGACAATTTCCAGTTCGTCAATGCCGAGCGTAAGATGGTCATCCTTGGCATGATGGGTGAGTTGGGCGAAGCCAGCGAGCAGGAGCATAGGTCCATCCTCGGCCGTCTGCTCGACATGAAGCTTGGCAAGACGTGGCTCGTTGGCGGCGAGTTCCAGAAGATTGTCACCGACGACATCCTTCAGCATCATCCATCGCTCCGGGTCTTTGCGTCGGTCGACGACGTTAAGTCGCATCTGCAAGCAGAGCCTCTCGAGGGCTACACCATCCTGGTCAAGGGCAGCAACAGCCAGAAGCTTTTCCAGTTGCCAGAACTTCTGTAGTTGATTCTCTTACACAATACAAACAAACGAAATCAATCACTAACAAACCAATACTAAAATGAGAAAACTTTTAAAAACGTGTCTGGTTCTGGTGCTTCTGCTGACGGCAGCAAGTGCCTTTGCTCAGAGATTTGTCGACAAGCTCGACCGTGGCCTTATTGCCATGAAGACGAACAGCGGAGTGTATGTCAGTTGGCGTATCCTCGGCGAGGAGTACTACGACGTCGAGTACAATGTCTATCGTGATGGAACAAAGCTGAACGACAAGCCGCTCAAGGTGTCGAACTACACCGACCGCTCAGGTTCTACCTCGAGCAAGTACACCGTGGCACCGGTTGTCAACGGCACAGAACAGGAGCAGTGCAAGCCCGCCTCTGTATGGGCATCGAGCTACAAGGAGATAGAGCTGACTCACGAGGGCATCAAGAGTACGCTCATCCCTAACGATGCGTGCTGTGCCGATGTCGACGGTGACGGCGAGCTGGAGATTCTTATGAAGTTCGACAATGCCGACGAGAGTGCTCAGTCGTACCCCTACGGTGGTCCAACCATCGACGGAAAGGCAACTGGCGAGTACTCTATCTTCGAGGTCTTCAAGCAGGATGGCACCCGTCTGTGGTGGGTCAACTGTGGTCCTAATATGGGCGACTTCCAGAACAACGAGCAGAACATCGTCGGCTACGACTGGGATATGGACGGCAAGGCCGAGGTTGTGATGCGTCTCGAGGAGGGTTCAACCATCCACTATGCAGACGGTTCTACCTACACCATCGGTGCCAACGGCAAGAACGGTGGAACATGGACCAACTACCGTGCGGCTACAGGTGGCGGCACCAACTGGTTCATGCATGCCGGCAATGAGTTTCTCGTATATTGTAACGGACAGACCGGCGAGGTGTACCAGTGCATCACCTTCCCTCTGGCACGTTTCGAGGCTGGCGAAACCGACCTCAACGCAGCGTGGGGCGACGGTTACGGTCACCGCAGCAGCAAGTTCTTCTTCGGAGCTCCTTACCTCGACGGCCGCAAGCCAAGCATCTTCCTTGCACGCGGTATCTATACACGCCACAAGATGGTGGCTCTCGACGTAGATCCAGCCACTCACAAGTTGACACAGCGCTGGAAGTGGTACAACAATACCAATGGTCCTTGGAAGGGTCAGGGCTACCACAACTATGCCATCGCCGATGTCGACTGGGACGGTCGCGACGAGATTGTCTTCGGTTCTATGGTTATCGACGACAACGGCAAGGGTCTCTCTACCACTGGTTTCGGTCATGGCGACGCACAGCACTGCGGCGACCTCAACCCATACGTACATGGTCAGGAGCAGTTCTGCTGCAACGAGGACTCGCAGGGTTTCAACTATCGCGACGCAACAACCAGCAAGGTCTATGCCGCCCAGTTGTGGGTGGGCAAGGACGTCGGCCGTGCCATGGCAGGTAACTTCACCGAGAGTTTCCCCGGTAGCATGGGTACGGCTTGGGGCGACCCTATCAGCACCGTCACCAACACACCTGTCAGCGGACTCTCGTCAACGGGTGTCAACTCTAACTTCCTTATCTATTGGGATGGCGACCTCGTGAGCGAGACTTTCAACTACCAGAACGGAAAGAACACCGCCGGTGTTGTTGCCAAGTATGGCAGCTGGAACCCCATCTACGTGTGCGAGGGTTCGCTTACCAACAACGATACCAAGGGAACTCCTTGCTATCAGGGCGATGTGCTGGGCGACTGGCGTGAGGAGATCATCATGCGTACAGCCAACAACAACATACGCATCTACAGCACACCGACGCCAACCTCTTACCGCAACTACACCCTCTGGCACGACCACCAGTACCGCAATGCCATGGTTTGGCAGATGTGCGGCTACAACCAGCCACCTCACGTAAGTTATTTCCTTGGTAAACTGGATAATATCACAGTAGCTCCACCACCATTCACCATGACCAACCGCACCGAGGTTAAGAATGGCGAGACCGTCTCTTCTGCACTCAACGGCAAGCATGCCATCGTCTGCGAGACAGGCAACAGCGCAGTCACTATCGATAACGGCGTCACTCCAAGCGTGCTTACCTTCAATGTTCCTACCTGGGTACAGGGTTCGGCATCAAGCGAGTGCAACACCAAGGAGACAAAGATTAACTACACCACATATACTTGCAACGTCACTGGTGGCGGTCTGGCAGGCGAGTCTCGTCTTGTAAAGCAGGGCGACGGTGTGCTCAATCTTCCTAATGCTGAGTTCACACACTCTGGTAATACCGACATCTGGGCTGGTACGCTCAACTTCGACGGTTCTATGCTCAACTCCGACCTCTGGCTCAACCGCTTCGCAGAACTCAACTCTACGGGTTCGTTCAAGAGCATCAAGGCTGATTATGCCAGTGTCATCCGTCCTGGTGGCGAGAACAGCAAGGGCAGCATCACAACAGGTTCCCTCAATCTCGGTTTCGGTTCGCGCATCATCATCGACCTCTATTCTTCTGATATGAGTGCCGACCAGATTAACACCGGCGATCTCTCCATCGAGAGCAAGTCGGGCGTGTGGGAGACTGCCGGTCCGACTTATCTCACTCCTGTCATCCAGCTCGTAGGCCACTTGGCTGAAGGCGAGAAGACAATGGCTTCGGGCAAGTACATCATCGGTAAGGTGAGCGGCAACGTCACTGGCAACATCCAGTCTGTCATCATCGAGGGACTGGAGACTATCAAGAAGAATATCCTCATCGAGGACGGCAACCTCATCATCGAAATCGTAGGCTTGCGCGATGCCGGCGACATTACATGGACAGGTGCCAGTGCCAACTGGGACCTTGGCGAGAGCGAGAGCTTCTCTATCGGCAACGGCGAGCCAACAGTCTTTGTTTCGGGCGACAATATCACCTTCAACGACGATGCTGCACTCAAGACAGTCAACGTGGTGGGCAGCGTCATTCCCAATACCTTCACCGTCAACAACGATGGTGCTGCCTATACCTTCCAGGGTGCCGGTGGCATCGATGGCACTGCCAAGTTCGTCAAGGAGGGTAAGGGCAAGGTTACCATGAAGGGCAACAACCTCTACACTGGTGGTAACGCACTCAGCGGTGGCGTCACTTCGGTTTCTCTCCTTTCCAATCAGTACAGCGAGGTGGGCAACCTCGGTGGCATCAGCGGTGCAGGCAAGTTCGTCATGCAGAACGGTGCCGAACTCAACAGCACAGCATCCGTTCAGATGGGTTCTCCTATCACCGTCAAGGGTGAGGAGGGTGCTGTCATCAACAACGCAGCCGACTTTGTCATGGATGCAGCCTTCAGCGGAACCAAGTTGACAAAGAAGGGCAATGGCTGGTTGAAGTCGGGCGTTAATGGTTCTCTCCAGACTCTCGTCATCAGCGCCGGTGTTGTCGACGCCAGTGCCAAGTTGGCAAGCAAGTATGTTGCCGAGAACACTGCCGACATGCGAGGCACTGCCTTCCTCAGCACTCCTATCGAGGTGGCTGCCAAGGCTAAGGCAAACCTCACTACTGTCAATCGTGCCACAACAGCTCTTGCTCTCACCGGAACGGGTCAGATAACCGTATGGTGTGCTACCGAGAAGGGCTCAAACTACTACGCTACACGTACCCCGATACAGCTCAACCTGAAGAACTTCGAGGGAACTCTCGTGCCCGAGGCAACATACGCAGCCGACGGACGCTTCACCTTCGACACTGGCAATGGGGGCGATGCATGGACTCTCAATATTCCTGCCGGCCGTTTCGTTCAGAACACAGGCAAGACACTGCGCATCGGCCAGCTCACCGGTAAGGGTCGTCTCGGTGGCGGTTGCACATTCAGCAACGGAGCCAGCGTTGGTGCCAATACATGGCAGGTAGGTGGCGACAAGTCGTTCACCTTCGACGGAACCGTAACCAGCGGCGACAAGTTCAACAAGATGGGTACTGGCAAGATGACCGTCACAGGTCTTTGGGATATGACTGGCGCTGTCACCGTTTCAGCCGGCGAGCTCTGCCTCAACAGCACCACCAAGGGAGGTCTCGGTACCGGTTCGCTGACCATATCCAAGAACGCCACTCTCAGTGGTAACGGCAAGGCATATCTTACCAACAGCGTTGTCACCGTCTCTTCTGGCGGTACTCTTCGCAGTGGTATCTCCGAGACAAGTTCAACCGGTAACATCGACTTCGGTGGAAAGAACGTCACCGTAAGCGGTACCATCCAGACTTATCTCGGCAGCAAGAGTGGTTTCAGCAAGTTCAGCAACATCGGCACTCTCAAGCTGAACGGTACCCTCAAGCTTAACATCCGCGAGGCACTCACGCCAGACGAGGAAGGCTACGAGTACAAGATCTTCGATGCCAACCAGATAACCCTCGGTTCGACAATGAAGATTGAGTCAACACCAGGCTTCCTCGTAGACACCAGCAAGCTGGCTTCCGACGGCATTGTCATCGTAAAGATTGATTCCGACTACGATGCCATCCACAGCATCAGCGCAGACGAACTTCGCGACGCAGCTGTCTACACCCTCGATGGCAAGCGTGTCAACCCCGCTACAGCACAGAAGGGCATCTACATCGTCAACGGTGTTAAGAGAATGTTCAAGTAACATTCGATAGTCCTTCAATAAAATACAGAAATGGCGCTGCAATCATCATCGTTGCAGCGCCATTTCCTTTTTCGTGGCTCACTCATTGCCTTGCCATCTCCCTTGCCTTTGCCCGGTCTGGTTTGCCTGTCTCTGTCCTTGGCAGGTGGTCCACCAGCCTTATCTTCTTCGGCAGCCAGTAGGGGTTCGGTATGCACAGTCTCAGCAGGTGCTCGTCAATCTCCTTTGTGGTAAGGTACACCACCACCTCCCCGAATTTAGGATGAGGCACCGACGTCACCTGTATCGTGTCGCCGAACACAGGTTTCAGTGCAGCCTCCACCTCCTCAATCTGTATCTTTATTCCGCCCGAACAGATAGTGTTGTCGCGTCGTCCCAATATTCTGAACAGCTGGCCACGCCCCTGTTCTCCCACTCCCGGCTTTGCGTTTCCCACTCCCGCTTCTGTGTTTCCTTCTTTCGGCTTTGCGTTTCCCACTCCCGGTATATAGTGTTCGCTTGCCTCCTTCAGCTCGACAATATCATTAGTGATGAGTTGTTCTGAGCAAAGCGCAGGAGCATCGATGACGAGGCATCCCTCGTCGTTTTGTGCTATTGTGATGCCTGGCAGCGTTTGGTACCAGGGCTCGCCGATTCTTCTCAGTGCGATGTGGCTGAGTGTCTCCGTCATACCGTAGGTGCTGTACACACTCAGCATCGTGCTGAACTCACACAGTTGCATTTCCAGATTATGGTCAATTGCCCCTCCTCCGATGATGAGGCTTCTTGTGCGTTTCAGCCATTCTGTCTGCGTTGTGTCTTGCAGCGTGTTCCACACCTGCAGCGGCACCATCGCCACAAGGTCGAAGTGTCCGAAGGCAGCCTCACTTATCTCGCCGCTCCTTCCGTCCAGGCAGGTAAGCACAGCCATCTCGCGATGCTCTTGTTCCTCCCCTCCGTTGTCCTTGCCTGCCTCAGCCACAGTTCCAAACGGTTTTCCGTTTGGCTCCACAATCGCCAGCAACAGCCCCCTCTCCAGTGCCCTTACCACCATCATGATGCCGGCTATATACCTGAGCGGCATGCACAGCAGTGCCGTGTCGCCGGCTTTCAGTCCCAGATAGTCGCAGGTGGTACGTGCCGATGCCAGCATACGTGCCTTCTCCACCTCTATGGCTTTGGGCTTGCCTGTGCTTCCGCTGGTGTGTACGGTCATTGTTGGCGATGGACTGTTCCATTGCGCCATCAGTTCCAGAAGTTCGTCCTTTATGCTCACCTTGTTCAGTAATTGTTAGTCGGTTTCCACTTCCAGCCTCCACAGTCTGCAGCCTCGCAGTTCCATGTCCATTTCGATGTTGTCCTTGTAGAGGAGTCCCGTTCCCAGTCCTTGTGGGAAGACGCATCCGGGTCCGTACACACGTGCAGCCAGCAGAGCCACATTGCGCAGTCCGATGTTGCTCTCCAGTGCCGATGTCATCCACGAACCGATGCCTCGCTTGTTAGCCTCGTTAATCCATTCCAGTGTGCCCGATATGCCGCCGTGCAGTGTCGGCTTCACCACGATGAACTGTGGCATGATGGTGTCCAGCAGTGTCTGCTTCTCGGCAAGCGTGTTGACGCCTATGAGTTCCTCGTCCAGTGCGATGGGCAGAGGCGTTGTCTCGCACAGTTCCGCCATCGCCTTCCAGCTTCCGCCGTGCAGTGCCGGTATGGGTTGCTCTATCGAGTGGATACCGTATCCGGCCAGGTCCTCCAGCCTCTCCTTTACGAGAGCCATGCTGAAGTTGTTCTCGCGGTCAAATCCCAGTCCGCCGTTGGCATCCACGCGCAGTTGCAGCGTGTCGGGCGAGAATCGAGAGCGTATCTTTCTTATCACGCTCATCTCCTCCTCCCAATAGTCCTCCGGCGTCATACCTCCGGCGCTCATTGTTCCGTCGCTCTTCGATGTTCCTTCGTCAGGCATTGTGCTTTCCAATGGTCGTCGGCCTATCTTCAGTTTGATGCAGCGGAATCCTTGCAGTATCTTCTTCTTGACCTGATCGAACATCTCGTCGTAGCTGCCCATCCATATCAGTCCGTTGGTGGGTATTCCCACCTCGCCTCGTGCAAATGGAGTGTCGTAGAGTATGGGGTTCTGCTGGTAGTCGTACATTGCCGATTCCAGGGCGAAAAGCAGGGCGGGGTAGGGGCGCAGTGCCTCCGCGTAGTCGTCGCTCTTCAGGGCGTTGTCGATGAGTCTTGCCACGTCCGACATCTTCATGTATGCATCGCGGTCGAACGACAGGTCGGGCAGTGGTGCACATTCGCCCAGTCCGATGCGGTTGCTCTTCTCGTCGGTTATGGTTATCACTATCATGCCGTGCTCCGAGTATTCGCCTCTCGACGTGCGTGCCGGCTTCTTGAAGTGCAGTGTTCTTTGCGAAAGAGATATATTCATTGTTGATTGCTTATGGTATGTACGTGTCGCCCCAGTTTGGTTCTCTCTTCTCGAGGAATGCCTTGCCTCCTTCCTGTGCTTCGTCGCTGAAGTAGTAGAGCATGGTGGCGTCGCCTGCAAGTTCCTGAATGCCAGCCTGTCCGTCGAGTTCGGCGTTCAGTCCGCGCTTTATCATGCGCAGTGCTATTGGCGAGCGTTTCATCATTATCTGGCACCACTCCACGGTGGCGTCTTCCAGTTGGTCGTGAGGCACCACCCTGTTCACGAGTCCCATCTCCAGTGCCTCCTGAGCGGTGTACAGCTGGCAGAGGAACCATATCTCGCGTGCCTTCTTCTGACCCACCACGCGTGCCAGGTAACTGCTGCCGAAGCCGGCATCGAAACTGCCCACCTTGGGTCCCGTCTGTCCGAACTTGGCATTGTCGGCGGCGATAGTCAGGTCGCACACCACGTGCAGCACGTGTCCTCCGCCCACGGCGAAACCGTTCACCATGGCTATCACCGGTTTGGGTATGCTCCTTATCTGCTTTTGCACATCCAGCACGCTGAGTCGTGGTATGCCGTCCTCGCCGATGTATCCGCCCCGTCCCTTCACGTTCATGTCGCCTCCCGAGCAGAAGGCGTTGGTCTTCATCCATTCCTCCTCGCTCTGTCCTTCCTTGCGCGGACTGTCGGCACCGGTCAGTATTACCACCCTTATGCTTGCCTTCTCGCGGCATATTCTCATGGCGTCGCTCATCTCCCACGTTGTCAGCGGTGTGAATGCGTTGCGCACCTGCGGGCGGTTTATGGTGATGCGTGCTATGCCCTCCCATTCGTCGAGCAGAATCTCGCGGTATTCCTTGATAGTCTTCCAGTCTCTCATCTTTTCTTCTGTTTTGTTGAATATTGACACAAAGATAGGTAAAAATGAGTTCAATATGAAGAATTAACGCGAAATGTTGCGCATAAGACATAGAAATTGTTAACTTTGCAAGCAGTTATGCCTATTTTGTAAACACGATACTAATCACGATGAAGAAGATATTACTGACCCTCATGGCACTCGTTTCTGCCTTGATGGGCTACGCCCAGTCCCAGGAGTGGATAGATATAACCGACATCTATGTTGTCAATCCACGTTTCGACGGAGACGATGTGAAGACCGGTTGGAGCGGCACCGCTTTTGGAGCAGCCAATCCCGTCGGCAATGCCGAGCACTACAACAAGGTCTACGATTCCTACCAGACCATCAGCGGTCTCTCTTCGGGCAAGTACCGTGTCAGTCTCAGTGCCTTCTACCGTGCCGGCTCATCAGCCCAGGACTATGAGTATTACACTTCGGGCGACTATTCCGACCATCAGTTAGCTGTGCTCTATGCCGCTTCGGCTAAGGAGGAGTCTACTGCTCTGCTGCCCCTTGCGTCGAGCGCAGCCCTCGAGACAAGCCTGGGAGGAGGCACGTCGACCGTAGGCACTGCGTCGGGTGGCAACTGGTGGGAGAGCAAGCGTCTATACATCCCCAACAACATGCAGGCTGCCCATTATTGGTTCGAGGCTGGCTACTATCGCACGAGTTGCGAGGTCAGCGTGGGCACCGACGGTCGGCTTACCATCGGCATACGCAAGAAAAAGACTCAGAACGGCGACTGGACTTGCCTCGACAACTGGAAACTGGAGTACTACGGCGGAACGGTAATGGTAACATCCATCACCATTCCCTCGACGCTCGAGGTTGAACTGGGAAACTCTACACAGATTGTTCCGACCTACAAACCGTCGAATGCTCTCTTCAAGAAGGCATCGTGGACATCGTCCGACGAGAGCGTGGCAACGGTCGACGACCAGGGAACCGTCACAACTCATCATGCGGGACAGACCGTCATCACAGCCACCACGGTCGATGGTTCCAACCTCTCATCCGAGTGTCTCCTTACAGTTACATTCAATGGCGCCAAGGCAGGTCAGGTGGTGTTCAACGAGGTGATGTCTGCCAACGTCGATATGTTCGTCGACCCATCGTGGAACTACGGCGGATTCGTCGAACTCTACAATCCTACATACAAGGATGTAAGCATCGGCACCTACTGGCTGAGCGATGACTCACAGAACCTCAAGATGGCACGCATACCGCTCAGCGTGGGCAAGGTTCCTGCCAGGGGCTTCCGTGTGCTCTGGTTCGACCACAAGGAGACACGCAAGGATATCGGCGAAAACTGGGAGAACACACAGATTGACATGAAGCTGGACTGCGACGGAGATACCATCTTCCTCTCCGACGATGCCGGCAATATCATAGCAAGCCAAGTCTATCCGCAGGCAGTCATGCGTGCTTCGTATGCCCGTACCAAAGATGGCGACAGCACCTGGGGCTACACGGCTATGCCTACGCCGGGCGAGTCTAATGCGCAGTCGTCCTTTGCCACCGAGCAGTTGACTGCGCCCGAGGTCGACCAGCCAGGTCAGCTCTTCTACTCGCCACTCGAGGTTAATGTCACCATCCCTTCAGGCACCACCCTGCGCTATACCACCGACGGTTCTACGCCGACTCTCGACAACGGCGAGACCAGCACCGATGGCTATTTCCCTGTCGAGCAGACCAGCACCCTGCGTTTTCGACTGTTCCGCGACGGCTACCTGCCTTCCGACGTTGTCACACGCACGTACGTATATATGGATAAGGAGTACTACATGCCCGTCGTGTCTATCGTCACCGACCCCAGGAACCTCTACGACAACACCATCGGCATCTATGTCAGCGGCACTAACGGCAAGACTGCCAACCAGGACTACACCAAGCGCAACTTCAACATGGAGTGGGACCGTCCCGCCAGCATGGAGTTCTTCAACGACGAACTCAATCAGGACGGTTACTTTGCCCAGGAGGTTGACATCTGCATCAGCGGCGGATGGAGCCGTAAGTACGAGCCACGTTCCTTCAAGCTCAAGTCGGGCAAGGTCTACAGTCTGAAGAACTCTCTCGACTACCGGTTCTTCCCCGACAAGCCATACAACAAGAACAAGTCGCTCCTGCTGCGCAACGGTGGAAACGACGAATACAACCAGTCACGACTCAAGGACATTGCCCTGCAGCAGATAGCACGCGTCAGCCAGTTCCCTCTCAACCTGCAGAGCCACCGCTCCGTCCATGTCTTCCTCAACGGCAAGTATCACGGCATGCTCAACATGCGCGAACCATCCAACAAGCACTACGGATATGCCAACTACGGCATCGACACCGACGATATGGACGCCTTCGAGATGAGCACCGACTCGGGATATGTGCAGAAGGAAGGTACCAAGGAGGCGTTCCGTCGATGGTACTCACTTGCTGAAAACGCTCAGGACCCCATCGCATGGCAACAGCTTCTCGACCTTGTCGACATCGACGACTACACCAACTACATGGCGTTCAAGTTCTATCTCAACGACTGGGACTGGCCTCACAACAACGTCAAGGCGTTCCGTCAACATTCCGACGGCAAGTTCCACATGGTGGTCTTCGACCTCGACAACTGCGTCGACCGCACAGGCAACAACATCTTCAACGACTTCCAGAACCGCAGGATATTTACCTTCTTCGGCAGACCTGAATACGGCGGCACCAGCATCACCGAAGAGGTGGAACTTGTCACCATCTTCCTCAATATGATTAAGAACGAGGAGTTCCGACGCCGCTTCATTGATACTTATTGCGTGGTAGGCGGTTCGGTTTTCGGTAACGAGGAGGAGATTGAACAGGTTGTCAACGACCTGGCTGCCAACATCGCTCCTGCTATCCAGTGGGAGAACCATAGCCCCTACGGCACCGGTCGCAGTAAGGCACAGGGCATCATCAATGCCCTCACGGGCAACTTCCGCCAGACTATGACCAACATGATGCGCAACTACAAGACGTTCGGACTCTCCGACAGTGAACCCGTCTACGCCACTCTGCAGTCGGAGATCGAGGGCGCATCGCTCACCGTCAACGGCATCAACATCCCGCGCAGCAGGTTCGACGGCTATCTCTTCTCGCCCATACGTCTCAAGGCTACCGCTCCGGCAGGCTATAAGTTCGAGGCATGGCGAGGCACGGCAAGCCGCGATGCTGTCAGCGAGTCCAGAGTGCCACTCTTCGGCATGCAGAGCCGCTGGAAGTTCTACGACCAGGGTTCTCTCGACGGTGTGTCATGGCAGTCTGCCGACTACAGCGATGCTTCATGGTCCGAGGGTCAGGCTCTCTTCGGCTATCACAGCCGCGAGGATGGTGCCAATATCAATACTACACTCGACTACGGAGGCAATGCCAGCAACAAGCGGCCTACCTATTACTTCCGCAAGACATTCCAACTCGACGACGAACCAACAAACGACACTCAGTTCCAGTTTGTTGTCAACTACGACGATGGATACGTCATCTACGTCAATGGCACACCCGTCGCCAACGAACGCGTACCGATGGGCTGCACCTACAACACCTATGCCTCTGCCTACGGTTCCGACCCCTACGACACCAAGACCATCACTCTCGGTGCTGATGCCTTTGTCAAGGGAGAGAACACTGTGGCTGTCGAGATTCACAATCAGAGTGCAACGTCTTCCGACGTCTACTTCGACTGCTCGCTGACATGTATCTTGCCTGCCGACGACGGTGGCGAGAGCGATTTTGTCAACACCAATGCCGAGTTCACCTTGCCTGCAAACACTCTCGTGTGCGACCTTGTGGCATCGTTCACTCCTCTCTCCAAGAATGAGATGCAGAGCCAGAACGTCACTCCGATACGTATCAACGAGGTCAGCGCTGGCAATACGGTCAACGTCAACGACTATTACAAGAAAGATGATTGGATAGAGCTGTACAACACCACCGACGAGGACATCGACATCGCCGGCATGTACCTCACCGACAAGAAGTCCAACCCTCACAAGTACCAGATATCGCCTCTCGACGATCCCGAGGCAACCGTCATCCCAGCCTTCGGCTATAAGGTGGTATGGTGCAGCAAGCGCAGCGAGACAGGCAAGGAGATACACGCCAACTTCAAGCTCGACAACAATGATGGCAAGATGGTACGCATCGAGGCTGCCGATGGAGCATGGGCAGACAGCCTCTTCTACTGCGCTCACGAAGGCAACCAGACCGTTGGTCGCTACCCCGATGGTAGCAACGAAGTCTATCTCATGACCAAGCCGACCATCCTGGCATCCAACCAGCTTACGTCCTACGCTTCGCCATGGGAGTACGTACCCTCCGAGGATGATCCTACCGACGTGCATAGCATCATGGCAGGCACAACCGACAACATGACTCTCAGCATAGAGTCCGACCGTCTCGTTGTCCGTGCAGAGACCGCCACCGCAGCCACCCTCCGCATCTACACAGCGGCAGGAGCCCAGGTAGCATACCGACCTCTCGCCATAGCCTCGGGAGAAGAGCGCATCTCCATCGCCAATCTCCCCACAGGCATATACGTAGCGCACCTCATCAGTGCCAACAACACCAAGTGCACCCTCAAGTTCACAAAGAAATAAAAGCCCTTTCCCCATCCCCCAAAAGGGGATGGCAATCCTCGTTGGTCCTCGTTGGTCCTTGTTGGTTCTTGTTCGAACAAATACATTTGTTCGCCCATCCTTTACTCAACTTCGAGCAAAGCATGTCCCTTGTCCACGAACTCCTGCATCTCTTCCAGTCGGTTCATATACAGCAGTCCGTATTGTTGTGCCACGGCCTCAGCGTTAGTATGATGCTTCGCCATTACGAAGCTGCGTGTGCGCTCATCATCAGGTACGGGCAGCGTATTGAAAATCTCGCCGCCGTGGTTATTCAGTAGAAGGATGTGCAGGTTATCTGGCAGTTCGCGGTTCCACAACGCGTTTTGGTCATAGAAGAAAGCCAGATCGCCGATCACCACAAAGTTCTGGCGTTCAGGAGTAGCCGATGCAAAGCCCACGGCACTGCTCAGGCACCCCTCAATTCCATTGATTCCCCTGTTGCAGCACACCGTCACGCTTGGGTGTAGAGGGAACTCCTGCGCGTACCTCACACTACTGCTATTAGCAAGATGCAACACCGCCCCCTCAGGCAGCATTCCCATCAGCTTGCCCACAATCTCCTTCTCGCTTATTCTCGGCTCGCTTTCGCCTCCCATCTCCGCGCATTCGTCTTGTGGCTTATTGGTAGTCTGCGTTTTTGTTTCCGCTGCCAGCGTGCGCCACAGTTGAGGGTAGTTGCTTTCCTCTTCGATGGGTATGGTTATGTACGCCAGCATCTCCAGGAAGCGGTATGGCTCAGCCTCGATAACCGTTGTCAGACAACCGAAGGTGTCGGCTATCGTACCCTCCGGACTCACGTGCCAGTGCTGCTTGGGTGGGTTCTGTCTCAGCCAGTTCTTCAGTTTCTTGCTTACGATGTGTCCGCCCACGGTTATCACCAGGTCAGGTCGGTAATCTCCAGCGCACCTGCGCCTGTCACCCACCACCTCGTCCATCAGCCGGTCTGTGATGTTCAGTGCCACGCTGCCCTCGCCGCAGTTGGCAAGGTTCTCGCACAGCGACACATACCCGCGGTTCAGTTCGTTCATATATGCTGGTTTCACCTGTCTGTCGGCAGGCTTCTGACCGATTATTATCATTCGCTTCGTGCTCTGGTGCAGCAGTTCAGCTATCTCGCGTGCCTTGTCGGGGTAGAGCCCCTCGATGCGCCTTATCACCCTTACGCTGGGCAGTGCCTCCGTACCGAACTCATAGAGAGGTTCTTCGATGGGAACGTTGATGTGTACCGGTCCCTTGCTGCGGTGCGTACACTCCAGCAGAGCCTCGTTCACCATCCGGTTCACGTGCCATATGTCGTTGGTCTCAAGGCAGCACGAGTACTTCACCATGCTGCCGAACACCCCAGTCTGTGGCATTGTCTGTCCATCCATCTGTCCTATCCATGCCGATGGTCTGTCGGCAGAGATGATGAGCAGAGGCACCTGTTGGTAGAACGCCTCTGTCACAGCAGGGTGCAGGTTTACCAGGGCGGAGCCCGACGTTACGCACACAGCCACCGTCTTTCCTGTAGCCAGTGCGCGTCCTAAGGCGAAGAACCCGGCACTCCTCTCGTCCGTCAGCGCATGGCAGCAGAATCCCTCCGTCTGACTGATGGTGTGTACGATAGGTACATTCCTGCTGCCGGGGCACAGCACCACGTCCACGATGCCGTGTTCGCGCATCAGTGCCACCATCTCCAGTATCTGTCTCTTGTTCGTAAGCATAGGCTTTTCACTTTTCACTTTTCACTTTTCACTTCGAGCACGAGCCTCGCTCGGGCTCGACCAAAGCTCGCACCGTTTCCATCTTGCGTTCAATCTCAAGCATCTCCTCTTCAGGAACGGAGAGTCGGTTCAACCCGCCTCCGGCGTGGTAGTATGTGGCGTCGCTGCATATCTGGGCGCATCTCAAGTTTACGTAGAGGCACGTCCTGTCGTAGATGTTCACAGGTCCCAGGTATCCAGAGAAATAGTTGCGTGTAGAATGTTCGTGCTGGGTGAGGTATTGCAGAGCCTCCTTCTTTGGGAAACCGCAAACGGCAGGGGTAGGGTGCAGTGCGCCGACTATGTCCATTGTCGATATCCCCCTGCGCGACGTGAATCGGAAGTCCGTGCGTCGGTGAATCAGGTTACCTGCCTGCATGGTGTAGGGTCCGTCTTCCCGCACGTCTGTACCGATGCTCTGCAGAGTGGCTTTGATGTATTGGCTCACCACGTTCTGTTCCTCGATATTCTTCGTGTCCCACTCGGCATCCTCTCTCTCGTGGGTTCCTGCCAGCGCCATTGTTTCCCACTCCTCGTGTCCGCCTTGCAGCAGTATCTCGGGAGTGCATCCCATCCATCTGCCGGCGGTGGTGGTGTAGACCAGATAGACCATAGCTTCGGGGTAGGCATCGAGTGCACGCAGGAAGGTGTCGGCCTCGTGGTGCAGCAGCGTGTGCGTCGTGTTCCTCTGGCAGTAGCTGAGCACCACCTTCTCGAATGTTCCTCGCCTTATCTCTCCCAGCATACGTTCGAGGTTCTCTCCATACAGCGGGCTTTGTGAAGCATCCTCGCTCCCCGCATCCCCATGTTCCAGCTGGTCGATATATGGCGTGCCGTGTTCTCCGCGGCTGTCCTCGCTTGCGGTCCCCCGGGCTTCTGTGTGGCTGTCCTCGCTTGCGGTCTGGTTCGGGCTGGCATTGCCTGCCCGGTCGTTTGTCTCTCCCGGTTGCCTGTCGCCTTGCTTCGCCTTCAGGTTTTCGCAGGCATGGCCTATCTGCTCCCATCCGCTTGCTACTATGTCGGGACGTATGAGCAGGGTGGGCATGCTTTCGCTATTGCTGAATGGTGCAAAGATGAAACCGCATGGCTCCTCGCTTTGTCCTCTCCTCTCTTCGCCTCTCTCTTTCAGCCTCTCCTCTCTCTGTTCGCTGTCGTGCATGACGAGTTGCACCTGCTCTCTTCCGGGCAGGCGAAACAGTGCAAAGCATCTTCCGCTTTCCACCAGTCTCTCAATACACTCCTTTGCTGTGTTCGTGGCTTAGTCTTTTTTCTGTCTTTATTCTTTCACAAAAGTACGAAAAATGCCCCATATATGTACTCTTGCTTTACAATTTTTCTTTTTATTTTGTGTTTTTGCAGAAAGTTTTCGTTTTCGTTTTGCTTCTCGTAGAAAATTGTTACCTTTGCGTAGAGTCTACGTGGTATTATTGGCTTACAATATTCATGCTTGTTCACGCTAATTCGCGTCAGAAGTAAAACCATGAATAATTCAGGTGAACTTGTAAAACAAAACGTATTATTAAGGTAGAAAACAGTTATGAACTTCATCTTTATCTCACCCAATTTCCCCGAGAAATACTGGCAGTGGTGTGCTGCCTTGAAGCAGAATGGTGTTACCGTTCTCGGCATCGGTGACGAGATCTACGACCGTCTCATTCCCGAACTGAAGTCATCGCTTACCGAGTACTATCGTGTCGGTAATATGGAGAACTACGACGAGATGTATCGTGCCGTGGCGTTCTTCGCTCACAAGTATGGCAAGATAGACTGGATTGAGTCGAACAACGAGTACTGGCTGCAGCAGGATGCACGCCTGCGTACCGACTTCAATGTCTGTACGGGCATCAAGCTCGACCGCATCGACAGTATCAAGGAGAAGTCGGAGATGAAGAAGTACTATGCCGAGGGAGGCATACGTACGGCGCGCCAGATAAAGGCGTCGCTGGGCTACGAGGCTGCCAGAGACTTTGCCGAGGAGGCAGGCTATCCGCTCTTCAGCAAGCCCGACGTGGGTGTCGGTGCCAACGGTTCGCACAAGATAGAGACCCCCGACCAGCTGTGGAACTTCTTCCAGACCACGCCCCACGTCGACCAGTACGTCATCGAGGAGTTCGTCACCGGCAACATATGCACCTACGACGCTGTCATCAACAGCAAGGGCGAGCCTCTGGTTGAGTCCATGTGCATCTGTCCTCCAAGCATAGCCGACATTGTCAACTACAACCTCGACAGCACCTTCTTCGTCAACAGGGAGATGAACGAGAACCTGCGCTTCTGGGGACGTCGCACTGTCAAGGCGTTCCACATACAGAGCCGCTTTGTCCACCTTGAGTTCTTCCAGTTGGACCGTGCCCACAAGGGTCTGGGCAATGTGGGCGACTTCGTTGCTCTCGAGGTCAACATGCGTCCCGGTGGCGGCTACATCCCCGACATGATAAACTACGCCCACAACGTGGATGTCTACAAAATTTGGGCTGACATGGTGGCATTCGACCGTCGCACCACGCCCGATCCCAAGGACGATTACTTCTGCGTCTTTGCTGGTCGCCGCGACAACGTGGAGTACTGGATGTCGCACGAGGAACTGCTACAGAAGTATGCCGGCAACATGAATATGGCTCCGCGCATTGCCAAGGCGCTCTCGGGTGCCATGGGCGACCAGAGCTACATAGCACGTTTCCGCACCGAGGATGAGCGCGACGAGTTCCTCTTCGACGTATGCAACAGAAAACAATAATTATCTACTATACGGTAAATCGAAAACAACAATTATGCAGGAACAGTATTTCAAGCAATACAGCGAGTCGCTCGGACGCGACATGGAACATAAGGTTTATGGCACCACAGGACGCGCAGTCCTTGCCATCCCATCGCAGAACGGAAGGTTCTTCGACTGGGAGAACTTCGGCATGGTCGATGTGCTCCGCCCACGCATCGAGGCGGGCGAGATACGTCTCATCACCTGCGACACCATCGATGCCGAAACATGGAGCAACCGCGACGGTGACGGCTACTGGCGCATACGACGCCACGAGGCGTGGTTCAACTACGTTGTCAACGAACTCCTGCCCGCAGTGCGCCAGCACGAGGGCGAGACCTTCATCATCACGGGTTGCAGCATGGGTGCCTACCACGCTGCCAACTTCTTCTTCCGCCGCCCCGACGTGTTCGATGCCGTCATCTCCATGAGTGGACTCTACGACTCGGACTACGGATTCCCCAACTACCACGACGAACTGACCTATGCCAATTCGCCCATCTCATTCATCGGAGGCATGCCGGCAGACCATCCATGGATTGACCAGTACCGCCAGCGACAGATAATCATCTGCGTCGGTCAGGGACGCTGGGAGGACGAACTCCTCGAGAGTACGCGCCGCCTCGACGCCGTTGTGCGCTCCAAGAACATTCCTGCCTGGATTGACTACTGGGGGCACGACGTGGACCACGACTGGCCATGGTGGCGTGCCCAGCTGGCATACTTCATGGACAAGGTGCTGGGATGAAGCCTCGCTTCGCTTCTCGAAATCCTGACTCGAATCTTATTAAAAATCGACGTTCGATATTTGAACAAGCTTACCCACGCTTCCCGCAAGATCAGCGCACTTAGGGTAAGCTTTTTTTGTGTGAAATTTTTTTTTTCGCTGCAGAAAAAATTTTTTTCCGGTGCGAAAAAAAACTTTTTCCGCAGCGAGAAAATATTTTTTCCGGTACATGATGCAGGAACTGCCTTCCCACCTCCGTCAGCAGCGTGAGGCGAACCGCCTGTAGACCACCCACCGATTTTCTTTCACTGCGAAAGAACGATTCCGGCGTAGTGGAGTGGGGGATTATGCTTTCTTGCGTTCTTTCTCTGTTTTTTTTGCTTTTTTGCAAACTGAATGTTGCATTATGTATTAAATAGTGTGTATAAGATGTTCATTTTACGAAAATGCTATGAATCTTTCAATTAAAGTTTGTAATTTTGTACGCTTCGTAGTGTGTATTGTAACATACATCGTCGGAAATGTTCCATCTTTGGGGAGTCCGGCACAAGCATAACAAGTGTACAAACAAAAACTAATTAATACCAAATGAAGAAAAATCTATTGAAGATTGGAACCTCGTCAGGCGTGTCCATGACGCGACTTTCAAGGTTCGTTTTGATGCTGATGCTCATCCTCGTGGGATGGGGCAGCACAGCAAAGGCGGAGATCACCCAAGAACGTGTTACCGACCTTGCAAACCTTAGTAACGATGCAGTCTATACACTGCATTGCGATGCAAACGCAGAGCTTGACCGTGGTTTCTTAGCGTATTGCTCGCAGTACAACCATGCAGTCCTTGCTGACGTTGGCGGTGGTTATACTGCTAATGGCGTGAGCTCGACAGCAGCTGATGTTTGTGTTTACTGGATGATTTATACAGCAGGCTCGGGCAATCGTTTCCTTTTCAACATTGCAAACGGTAAGTTCTATTCAGTAAATGCGTCAGGTTCTGCCTTTTCTGAAACAGCATTATCTGTTTCTGTTGCAAAGGTTACTTGTAATGATGCTCATGTCGGTTCCGACTATTTTGAGTTCACCCCTATTGGAACAAGCAATCTGATTAGTGCTACCCCAGGATATGGTAAAACAGATGCAAGTCAGGTCACTGCGCGTACCAGAGAGCATGGTGCAACTGAATGGAGTGTGGTTAAGGTAAGCGGAGATGAGATAACCACACTCAAGAACACATACGCAACACAGATTCAGAATGCTATTGCCGCAATTGAAAGTGCACCCTTCGTTTATTATGTCACCATCAATGGCGCAGCCGGCAGCGTAACCGTTAACAGTACAACTGTAACCAACGGACAGTTCATCAGTTCTGCAGATGCCATTTCTGCTTCTGATGTACAGACCTCGAATGTAGATGGTTTCTTGCGTACTGTAACCGTAAGCGATAACGCGATTACCGTCAATTACTACGCAGTGCCAAGACTGTCAACAGATGGCGATCAGCATCTATACACGCTCTACAACAACAATCGTGGCCAGTATGTAAGTTACCGCAATGCAACAAGCAATATGGCAACAAGCAAGAACGTGCCCGACGTAGAGAAGGCAAGTTTCTACTTCACCCAGAGTGCTACGGTGCCAAGCACGGCGGAATATCTGGCAGTGAACATACACAACGTTGCTGCCGGTGCCGACATGACTCTGAACGCATACGGCTCGTGGGGCAACAGCGAGCCTAAGACATGGTATATCCGTCGCAGCGGAAGCGCTTATTACCCTAACGCAATATGTATCGCAGAGAATGTTACGGGCGGTAACGGACTGAACGACCACGGCTCTCAAGTTGCCAGCTGGAGCGCAGCAGACAATGGTTCTGCATGGGCATTCGAGGAGGTAAGAGAGACACCATACGCAGGCTGGACAAACCTGAAACTGCAAAACAAATACTCCAACCTGTACCTGGCAATCACCGGAACATCAGCTCCTACAGCGAGCATCGTTGAAGAGGGAAGCGCAGGTGTGTTCTCAATCGAGAGTAACGGTAGCTACTACGCACTGAAGAGCAGCTACAATGGAGAATACTATTACCTGACCACAAGTGGGCAATGGGACACAGGCAATTCGACAGACCCAGCATACATTTGGAACATCGAAGAGACAAACGACGGCTATGCCATAACACGTAAAAGCGACGGTAAGTATCTGCACAGCACGAGTCAGACCACAGCCAGTGTTTATACTGATGGAACATCAGGTCGCAACGGCCGCTTCTGGAATTTCATCACTATCAAGGATGGCGGATTATACAGCATCGCCAACATCATCACCAACGGTAGCAAGACCAACTATGTAGAGGTAAACGAGGACGGCAACTTTGCACTGACAAGCGAGACAGCAACCGCGGGCACCAAGAGCCTGTGGGTGGCACACAAGAACGGTGGCAGCACAGAGAAAGGCACAACCTACTACTTTACCAGTGCATACGACCCAAGCAAGTACCTTGCCAACGGCGGTGTAAGCACCACAAAGCAGACATGGGACGTGTCGGCAGGTTCTATTGCCAATACCTTTGCGCTTTACAATGCTCAGCTGTCAGGTGGACGTTACGTTGCAGGT
>CAMAFX010000014.1 GCA_945833925.1 uncultured Prevotellaceae bacterium | reverse complement strand
AACAGAAACGATTTCAGAAGGGATAGATAATTTTATAGTATCTCTATGGCTATTCTTGCACATGCCTCTGCGTCTGCCAGAGCGTGATGGTGCATTGACCTTCGGTCTTCTTCCTCCTTGCAAGGCATAGTCGAAGCGAGCTTCACTCTGCTCTTGCTTCGTTCGTCAGTTGTGAGGGCATATCCACACAGTGCTGAGATAGATACAAAGATTTATTCGCATGTCTGGAAAGCGCCCACACAGGCTATTAAATACCAACGATTTCAAAGAACTATTATATTATGGCGTCTCGGACGCTGCGTGATTATTCAAATTTTTAACGAACTATTGGTCTAATAGAGTTAGTGGGTAACTCCAAATGAGTTAGTTTTTAAGTCCTATATACTCATTATTCCAAGTCTCTCCATTCTTCCATTGATGATTCTGAGGGCAAATATAGCAAATAATCTTGAAACGATGTATAAGTACTTACACATTTTCATTAAATTACCCTAAAAATTAGCATTTTTGTATGTTACTGACCAAATACTCAATAAATTGAGTAACTTTGTGCCCATAATTAAAACCGAAAGCGAACAAGAGAATGGCAAACAGTAATCTGAATGCAGCAAAAGCAGCAAAGAAAGATGAATTCTATACGCAATTAGAGGACATCAATAATGAGTTGAGACATTACCGCGAACAATTCCGTGGTAAAACGGTGCTATGCAATTGTGATGACCCGCGTGTATCTAACTTCTTCACTTACTTTGCATATAACTTTGAGTTCTTGGGGCTGAAGCGGCTTATCACGACTTGCTACAAGAATCAGGATATGGACTTGTTCAGCCAAAACAAGAGTGAGCAAGCCATATACTTGATATATGACGGTGACAAGAACGGGAATAACATTCCCGACCCTGAAGAAATAGGCATCCATCCGCTGAAAGGTGATGGGGATTTCCGTAGCCGTGAGTGTATTGAACTGCTGAAACAGGCAGACATTGTAGTTACCAATCCGCCTTTCTCGCTTTTCCGTGAATATGTCGCGCAGTTGATAGAATACGACAAGAAGTTCTTAATTATCGGCAATGTTAATTCTAATACGACTAAAGAAATATTCCCACTCATTAAAGACAAAAAGGTTTGGATGGGTGCAAGCATCCATAGTGGAGACCGCAAATTCTGGGTTCCAGATGATTATGAATTGAATGCTGCTGGTTGTGGAATTGATGAAAGTGGGCGCAAGTTTATTCGTGTAAAAGGTGTTAGATGGTTTACAAACCTTGACTATAAGGAACGTCATGAGGATATTATTTTGTATAAGCGCTACTCCCCAGAAGAATATCCTAAGTTTGATAACTTTGATGCTATAAACGTAGATAAAACAGAAGAGATTCCTTGTGATTATGAGGGCATAATGGGGGTGCCTGTTACTTTTCTTGATAAATACAATCCAGACCAATTCGATATATTGGGAATAACAAAGACATGGTTTGGGATGGCAAGCAAGAACTATGGTGAACAAATTCAGATAGATAAAAATGGCAAAGAAAGCAGAGTGACGAAACTTAATGATGGTGCAGTTCTCGAAATACAAACACCACCCGTTGGAAAGACATACTATAAAGTAGATGGGAAGATGTATATTCAAACCTATCCAAGAATTCTAATTCGTAAGATAAATAAGAATTGATATGTTCAGTTGTATCGTTTTTGAGTTAAGTCATATCGACTGGAACGCATTGACAGCAATAGGTACAATATTGTTGGCAATTATTACCTATTGTACTGTAAGGCAGAACAAATCTCAATTAAAAGAAATGAGGCGTCAATGGGAAATCGAACAAAGCCCAGATTTGGATTTTTCCTTAATTTCATTGCCTTATCGTATGCCAGAAGAGTCACTTGCTATTGAGATTACCAATTTTGGTAGAGGTATTGCTGATAATATAAAATTGAAACTTGACAAAGATTTCATGAATAACTTTCCTATAGAATCAGTAAGGGAAAAAGCATGTAAAATAGAGCAAAGCGAGTATCGTGTCTTACCTGGTAAATCCCAGATAATTCAAATATGTAGATTTGATACCAATCTTTCAAATTGTGATACACTATTTGGTCAGAAAGTAAGCAAAAAAGAAAGAGAACAGATACATCAATACTTTGAAAATTTTACATTCGCTTTAGAATGCAGTTATAATGGCGTTCATTCTCCATTCAAACACACATTCACCGCAGAAGAAAAAGGATTTGTTCGTCAATCCATATCATCTGGTTTGTCCGAAATAGCTGAAGAAATTGAAGATGTAAAACGAAGTATTGATACTTTAGCATCGAATGTTGATAGTTTATATTACCCCTTAGAATCAAGACAATAATAAAACTATATGGAAATCAAACTGCAATCAATCCGAGTTCGTGACCTTGTGGCATGTTACGAGAATGATGCCGACAAAGGCGTGTGGAGCTATGGTGGACGGCTTGACATAAGACCGCCCTATCAGCGTGAATTCCGTTACGACCTGAAACAGAAACAGGCGGTTGTAAACACAATATTGATAGGGTTTCCACTTAACATCATGTACTGGAGCGTTGTGGGTGATGATAAGTTTGAAATGATTGACGGACAGCAGCGCACATTAAGTATCTGCGAATTCCGCTATCACGATTTCAACATCGTTGACCCTGAACGTGGTGTGCTTTTCTTTGGCTCATTGACAGATGAAGAAAAGGAAAAGTTTTTGGATTATGAACTTTCAGTTTATTTCTGTACGGGTACGGACAAAGAGAAACTTGACTGGTTCCGTGTTATAAATATAGCTGGTGAAAGATTGCTTGACCAAGAACTGCTGAATGCAATCTATGTTGGCCCGTTTATTAGTGATGCTCGTCGCCACTTCTCAAAGAATGGATGCCCTGCTTACAAGATGGCCAATGACTTGCTAAACGGCAATGCCATCGAACAGGCTTATTTGTCAACTGTATTGCATTGGGCGGCTCGTCGTGATGGCATCAAGGAAGTAAGCGAATATATGTCGCTGCATCAATACGATGCTAACGCCAATCAACTTTGGGCTTACTTCTCGGCAATCGTCACTTGGGTACGCTCTACGTTCATCAAGTATCGCAAGGAAATTAAAGGCTTGGATTGGGGATTGCTCTACGACAATTACCACGAAGAGATTTATGACACCGCAGAACTTGAACAGCGCATACACGACTTGATGGAAGACGACGAGATAATGAAAAAGTCTGGTATCTATAGTTATGTGCTGAGTGGTGACTTACGCGACCTCTCTTTCCGAACTTTCGACAAGAAACAGAAACGTGAAGCATACGAGCGGCAACAAGGCATCTGTGCCCATTGCGGCAAGCACTTTGAACTGGAAGAAATGGAAGGCGACCACATCACTCCGTGGGCAGAGGGTGGCGTAACTACTGCCGAGAACTGCCAGATGTTATGCAAGGAATGCAACAGAAAGAAAGGAGCAAAATAAAAAAACAATCAAAAATATACGACTATGGAAAAAGAGAAAGAACTTACAGATGAGTTGAAAGACTATATATTAGACCCATCTAAAGACTATCGACAGACATTAACAATGTAGCGCGTGGTAAGGAAGGGAACTATATATGGGTGAAGGATAAATACGGAAACAACAAATCATTTTATGTCATTGAAAAGGAGGAATTGACGGATGAAGATTGGCTGACCCACATGCGTGGTAAGTTGGATGCCGCTGATTTTGGCGAGTTTGCGTGTGCTTACTTCAAGGCATGTGAAATGGCTGGTATTAATGAACTAAAGGTAACATTGCGTGGAGAGTTCAACCGTTCTTTCAAATTTGCTGATGAAGAATGAGCCTAAATTAGGGAATGTCGTTTAATTCAAAATAACTGAGATTGATTGACGAGTGTATGCCTTCAGAGGTTGCCCTCATCAGCATTGTGGGGGGAGTTTTGTCGTTATTTGAGTCGATTTTTGTTTTGTCAGGACATAGTTATCCCTTGCATGAGGGACATTGTTTGACGTGTATGTGGATAGGCTGCCTGGCTAAGTTCTTCCTTTGCGATTCTCCTTGCCAATTGCACCACATTAGCAGTGTGGATGCCGAAGAAGATAATCAGGATTTCCGTTCTTTTGATTCGACCGTTAATCCGCTTGAGTCCGTAATGCTCCTTCTGTGAACGCATGGTGGATGCCATCACATTTAAGGACGGACGCGTCATGATCAACGCGACTCAGTACTTCGGCAATGTACCCGAAGAGGCTTGGAATGCCTACATCAGCGGCTACCAACCAGCACAAAAGTGGCTCAAAGACCGCAAGGGATGCACCCTCACCTTCGAAGACATCAACCATTATCGCCAGATCATCTATGCTCTCACCGCTACACAAAGGCTTATGACCTCCCTTGGCTAAAGAAATCATAAGAAAGTCTTTCGTTGATTCATACAACTCACATCAAACATTCTATGACCCAACTCGAACTTCAACAATATCTGCTCCGCGAGTACCCACAAGAGAATGCTCGGTGTGAGTGGAAGGAATTTAAGAATCTGAAGAACTTGATATAATATGAACAAAGACGAAATAAAACCGTTGCTTCTCCACGGAGAACGCATCACATTAGAATGTAAGAAGGCATCGACAAACGTTCCTGATAACGTTTGGGAGACATACTCTGCGTTCGCCAATACGTATGGCGGTACCATTCTGCTTGGTATCAATGAGGATATGAACGAGAAAGATGTGACGAAACGTTTTACGATTATAGGAGTTGAGGATTCTGGGAAAATAAAAAAGGATTTTTGGAATCTGGTGAATAACCTCCAAAAGATAAGTGTAAATCTGCTTCAGGATGACGATGTGGACGTGGTTGATGTAGATGGGAAGGAGGTGGTTGTTATCAACGTTCCTCGTGCTCAGTACAACGAGCGACCTGTTTACACCAAGGGAAAGATGATTGTAGGCAATGTCTTCAAGCGTAATCATGAGGGCGACTATAAGTGCACGCAATCAGATATTAACGCTATGATTCGTGATGCGAACGAAGATGGCAACGATGGAATCCTGATGGAACACTATGACATGGACGATGTTGATGAGCAGTCACTGAGGGAGTATCGTCAGGAGTTCCGCGATGAGAACATGGACCATCCATGGATTAAGTGTGATGACAAGATGTTCTTGAAGAACCTTGGTGGATATGTGGTGGAACGTGGTACGGGACGTGAGGGCTTGACATTAGCAGGACTGCTGATGTTTGGTAAGGGATTGCCTATCCGTGAACGTTTCTCCAACTTCCGTATGGATTACGTAGATTTCTCCGGATGTGAAGGCGAGCAACGTTATCGGGAACGACTGACGTATGACGGACGATGGGAAAACAATCTGTATCAGTTCTTTACAATGATAAGCCCGAAGTTAACTCGCGAGTTGCCTCGTCCGTTTAAGCTTGTGGGCATGAAGCGTGAGGATGATACACCTCTGCATAAGGCGATCAGAGAAGCATTGACCAACTCGATTATCCATTCTGATTTTTTTCTCGCCGGTGGTATCTTACGTATAGAAAAACACGATGATAGATTATGCTTCCGCAATCCGGGCACATTGAAGTTGTCAATGGAAGAGATTTATGAGGGTGGAAACTCCAAGGCTCGCAACCCCAAAATGCAGGATATGCTGAGGATGATAGGTTTGGGTGAGAACCTTGGAAGTGGTTTCCCGAAAATCATTGATGCGTGGAAGGATGTGAAATGGGATTCACCCATGCTGGAGGATAGATTGTCGTTGAATGAGGTAAGACTGACCCTGCCTGTACCGTTTGCGGAAGCTACTACGGAAGCTACTACGGAAACTACTACGGAAACTACTACGGAAACCACTACGGAAACTATTCTGGGGTATATCCGCCAAAATCCGAAGATTACTACAAAGGAGTTGGCTTCATTGACAGGTATGACAAATGATGGCGTTTATTATCACATAAAAAAACTGAAGAAAGCAGAACGGATAAAACGTGATGGCGCAGAAAGAAATGGTGGTCAATGGATAGTTCTTTGATTACCGCATCATCCACAAGTCAAAACGTATGTTCTATTGCCCAAGTCTATCTTCCTGCTTTCCTAAAGGACTGGTTGAGAAAGTGTAGATAGATAGGGATAATCGTAATACAAAATTTAGAAAAGATTTATCATGGACAGTATTACCTTCGACCTCTAAAGGGGAATTTCTTTGTCTGTTTGCATCCTTTTGTGCACAAAAGCAATCGTAAATTCGCAAAAATACTCAAAAGATTAACGAAAATACGCCAAAGATTTACTAAAAATCGAAGAAAATTTTAAAAAAATAGCAAAAGATATACGAAAATATGCGAATTATTTTCTTGTTTTGCATAGTCCTTGTGATTATCTACACTGTAACAGCCATATAGTGTATACACTTAATCGCCATATACACCTCCATATACACTAATGTAATGCATTGAAGATAAAGAGGGTATCGTGGGTTAGTGTAGTAGTGTATATGAAAAACAAACTTTTCTTATATTTATTTTTTTTATATATCTGTATATGTCGTTAGGTAAAATTCGTTTCGTCAAGATGTAAAATCAGGAAATGAATTGTTTATTCACACAGTGAAAAAAGATTTTTTTCGTACCGTAAAAAAAAATTTTTCGTACCGTAAAAAAAAATTTGCGCACCATGATAAAAAAAATCACGCACCATAAAAAATAAAATCACGCAGCGTGATTTTTGAAATCACAGTGCGTGAAATATAAAATGTTGCACCGTGTTATGAAATGACCCCTGAAGGTTTTTTGTCTAACTTTCGGGGGTCATTTCATTTCTGTAATCACGGTGCGTGATTTTTGTCTTACTCCTCCTTGCGGTCGTCGATGTTGTCGCCTTCTGTTGGCTGCATCTCCTCGGCAAAGTTGTCGATGCCGTTCTCAATGAGGATGTTGTACCACTGGATGAGCTTCTTGATGTCGCTTGGGTAAACACGATCGCGGTCGAAGTTGGGAAGTACGATGCCAAGGTAGTCAGCCAACTCGTTGTTGGATGCCTTCTTGTAGTTGATGGTTGCTGTTTTTCCCTCTTCGTGCTTCTTCATGTTTTCGAGCACTTTTGCCAGAGGTACTTCTTCCTCGTCGGTGTACATTGCGATGTCGGCAAGCGAAATGATCTTGTCGGTGCCGAATGCAGGTGTGCGACGATGTGCTGTGTCGAGAGATTCAACGATGAGGCTGCGGTTGCCTCGTGAAACGAGTTTGTACAAACCTGGTTTACCAGAGATGGCAAGGATAGTTTTAAGCATAATGTTATGTTTCTTTAATAATGTTTGTTTTGTTTTCTGTTGTGTTTGGCAGTCTGTGTGTAACTTGTTCACGCGCCGATAGCTGCTAATATCTTGTCCAGTTGAGGGTGTACGTCGCTGCCATCGTTCATTATTGTGAAGTCGGCAAGACGTGCTCTCTCGTCGCCTGTCATCTGCATGGCTATGCGTCGCCTGATGGCTTCCGCGTCTGCGTTGTCGCGCTGGCATGCCCTCTGGATGCATAGTTCTGTGGGTGCCACTACGGTGATGGTGCGGTCTACGAGTCGGTTGAAACCGCTCTCGAAGAGTATGGCGCTCTCCATTGCGACAATAGCTGGTGTATCGCTGGCATGGTCTCTGCCGTCTGCCCATCTGACAAAGTCGTCTGCCACGACAGGGTGGACGATGGCGTTTATTCGAACGGCGTTCTCTTTATTATTAAATAGGTATGCCGCCAGATGCTGCCGGTTGAGACTCCCGTCACTGTTGTACACCGCTTCGCCAACGGTTGAGATGAGTCCTTCACGTATCGCTGCCGACTCGACGTTGAGCCGCTTGGCTTCCCTGTCGCAGTCGTAGACTGGTATGCCGTAGTCCCGCCTCAGTATGTCAGCGATGTAGCTCTTGCCAGACCCGATGCCGCCTGTTATACCTATCTTCATCTGTCAGTTGTCGGTTGATTCGATGTTCTCTATCAGATAATCAACCTCGATGGGGTCGATAAGTATGCCGTGTATGTCCTCGGGAGCGTTGTTGAGGTGTGGCTGGCATCTGGACGATGACTGCCTTTCAATCAGCTCGGCATAGGTTATTGTTACGACGAAGTCTTCGGCATTGTATTTCTTCGACTGTCCGGCGGGGGCAAGATAGGACACTCTGACCGTAGAGGGGAAGGTGCGCAGTGCCTTGTCGGCAGGGAAATTGGTACCGATGACGGGCACCTCCACGCTCTGCCTTGTCATGATGTCGACGTTGGCGTTGAGGGTGACGCTGTCGGGGAATACCTTCATTCCTCGCTGCGTCTTCGTGGCAACGGTCAGCTGAAAGCTTTTGCTGATGTCTGTCTGGTTCAGTTGCTTGGTGTAGACCGCCCTCATGGTGTCGAGCATTGCCTTCGGTGCGTAGACGTCTGCCGAGTCGGGTATGAAACTGTAGTCAGAGATGCAGTACTGCGTCTTGGCTTGCAATGTTCCGTTCAGCCTGATGGGGAAACGACGATGCAGTCCGCGGTTGTAGTAGAAGTAGACCGTATCGGGTGTCATCGACGCTATGTTTGTTGTGTTGGGCAACAACTGTCGTATGCTCCCGCTGAGTTGGCTGAGCAGCAACACTCCGTGACCGGTAGGCTCGTTGTTGTCGTACTCGGCGAAGTTGATGCGCAGTGTGTCGGTGCCTTTGTTGAAGATGAGCGGCAGCAGTTCCACCACCTTGTCGCGTACGCTGATGCGCAGTTGCTTGGGGACGTCGGTTGTTATGATGATGCCCTTGGGCACGTTCTCGAGCTTTACGGGTACGACAACCTCGGTGCTGATGGTTTCCTCGAGTTCCTGGACGAACCAGAAGATGCTGCACATCAGTACAAAGAAGAGGAATCGCAGGATGTCTTTCGTCCTGTTACCTATCCCGAAATTTTGTTTCCTGTTGCTCAATTTCCTTTTATGAAGGGGTGCCTTTGCCGCCGGAACGAAGCCTGAGGCGTATAGGTGCTGTTACTTCTGGTGAGTTGTGTCAGCAGCGTTTGGATATACGGCAGTTCTGTGAACCTTGATCTGTACGCCCTTTGCGATTTCGATGTAGAGGATGTTGTTCTGCTCGTCGATGCGGCTCACAGTTCCGTATATGCCACCTTGTGTTATAACCTCGCTGCCTGGTGTCACACCATTCTGGAAGTTCTGGATCTGCTTCTGCTTCTTCTGTTGAGGACGAATCATGAAGAAATACATAATGGCAAAGATAGCCACCATCATAATCATAAAGGTCATGCCGCCTCCCTGTGCTGGAGCAGCCTGCAAAAGAATAGTCATTACGTTCATGTCTGTTGAAATGTTTTTTAGATTTTATCAATTATCTTGTGTTCGCTCTGCAACTGCTTTGCGATGACGTCGAGGGTGGCGTTGATGTAGGCAGACGAATTGCGTCCGGCGCTGTACATCTTGGCAATGTTGACGTACTCGTTGATGCTGACAGCTACAGGAATGTTGGGGAACGAGATGATTTCTGCAAGACCAATCTGGATGATGACCTTGTCCATGAGGGCGATGCGCTTCATGTCCCATCCCTTTGAGTTTGATTCGATGAGTGAACGGTAGTACTTGTCGTTCTCGATGGCGTGGCGCAGCAGCTTGACTGCGTATTCCAGTTCCTCGTTGCTGTTGTACTGTGGAAGGAGCACCATGTCCTTGGTTGAATCCTCCTTGAAGAGCTTTATTGTCTTGAGGACAAATGTGTCGATGATGAACTTGTCGTCGTTCCAGTAGATGCATTTGTCTTCGAGTGTGTCGTGAAGTTCGTCGTTGTTGCATACCATCAGACGGTAGAAGTTGCGCACTGCTGTCTGATCGGCCTTGAAACTGTCCTCCTCGTTGAGGTATGCCTCGTAGTCGCTGCTCTGTATGAATCCGTTGTACATGCTTTCTATTACAGCATCGTCTTCAATCCAGATTTGGTTGTTTTTCTCGCGGAATTCCAGGAGTTGTTCGTTCTGGCAGAGCATCTGCAAGAGTCGGTTGTTGGCAAAACGTGTGTTGACGGGCTCTGTTATGCCAAGCTGCTTGTTGCGCATCTGCTTGTGCTCTACGTCCTCGACAGCCACTCTTTTTATTTCCACGAGCAGGGCGAGTAGCGACAAATAGAGCTCGTAGGCTTTGTCAAGACTTACCGTCAGTTCCTTTTCGCTTGCGTTCACTCCCTGAGCGCCAAGTTCGTCGCGTCCGTTGAGGTAGTATGAATAGACAATCTGTACAGTTTTGAGTCTTATAAGTTCTCTATTTACCATATTATATATTATTATATCTTAAGAAGGTTGGCAAAATTACTCATTTTTGTTCAAAGATTAGCAATTTTCTGCCGTTTTCTTTTGTTATTTGGGAAAATATAGCGAATTTTGACTGCAATTGTAATCAATACATATGTTATGGATACAGAAAATCATGTAAGCAGTGAGATGGACAGGGACATTCCTTTCTCTCGTACAGTGAAGGCAGGAAAGAGAATTTATTATATCGACGTCAAGCGGTCGAAAAGTGGGGAATACTACCTGTCGATGACCGAGAGCAAGAAGATTGTGTCGGGCACCGAGGACAATATGAAGGTGACGTACGAGAAACACAAGCTGTTCGTTTATCCCGAAGACTTCGGCAAGATTATGACAGCATTGGACGAGGCTGTGCAGTTTGTCGAGGACAAGCAGGGGAAGGCGGAGCCACGTGCAGAGATGACGGACAACGACATCCATATCGATCTTGATTTTTGATTTTTACATTCCTGATGGTCGTTTAGGGCCAGATGATAGTGCAAAAAGTGGTCGAAATCAAAAAAATATCAGAATAAAGGATTGATGTATCTGATTTTTTTGTAACTTTGCGCCCGCTTTTGAAGCACATCCCGTGTGATGGCAAATTAAGCAAGATTTATTAACTTAATTAGAGTAACACAAATTTTAAAGACAATGAAGAGCATTGACATTAAGGGTACCGCACGTGTAGCTTGCGGTAAGAAGGCTGCTCGCGAGTTGCGTAAGCAGAACTTGGTTCCTTGTAACCTCTATGGTGAGAAGCGTGGCGAGAATGGTTTGCCAGTAGCTGAGAGCATCGCTGTCAGCAACGATGAGCTGCGTAACCTTATCTACACCCCTCACATCTACAGTGTAAATCTTTCTATCGATGGTACACCTCGCAAGGCAGTTATGCGTGAGATTCAGTTCCACCCTGTAAAGGACAACGTTCTGCACGTAGACTTCTATGAGATTAACGAGACAAAGCCTATCGTTATGGAAGTGCCCATCAAGCTGAACGGTTTGGCAGAAGGTGTTAAGGCCGGTGGTAAGTTGGCAGCAAGCGTACGTAAGTTGAAGGTTCGCGCTCCATACACACAGATTCCTGAGGTTCTCAATATCGATGTAACACACCTCGGTTTGGGTAAGGTAATCAAGGTTGCTGAGCTTAGCTTTGAAGGTCTTGAGATCGTTACCAGTCCTAGCGTTGTTGTATGCCAGGTTAAGATGACCCGTGCTGCTGCTAGTGCTGCTGCTGCTAACAAGTAATTAGCGCAAGGTAACTTTTTTAAGTAAGGAAATAGAAGCGGGCAACGTCAATTCGTTGTCCGTTTCTTCTTTATCTTGCGGTGCATCGGGTGTGCCTGGTGCAAAAATGCGTAGCAATATATTTGAAAAAAGGATATGAAGTATCTAATAGTAGGTTTGGGAAATGTCGGTGACGAATATGATGGAACCCGTCATAACATCGGATTCCGTGTGGTAGATGCACTGGCGAAGGCGCAGGGAGCGACGTTCCAGGACAAGCGCTATGGCTTTGTTGCAAAGACGCGGGTCAAGAATGCTGAACTGGTTCTCCTGAAACCAAGCACTTATATGAATCTCAGTGGCAATGCTGTGCGTTACTGGATGCAGCAGGAGAATATTGCACTCGAGAATATCCTGGTCATTGTAGATGATCTGAGCCTTGCCGTGGGTGCTATTCGCATGAAGCAGAACGGCAGCGCAGGCGGCCACAACGGTTTGAAGCACATTGCCCAGATGCTTGGCACCGAAGCGTACAACCGTTTGAAGTTCGGCATCGGCAATGACTATCCCAGAGGCGGACAGGTTGATTTCGTACTTGGCAGATTCCCAGCCGAGGAGGAGAAGATTGTCGACGAGAAGGCACTGGTGGCTGTTGACGCAATCAAGGCTTTCGCCTTGAGCGGAATGCAGTTTGCAATGTGTAATTATAACAATAAGTAATGAATAACGAGGCAAGAGTAGATAAATGGTTGTGGGCTGCGCGCATCTTCAAGACGCGAAGCATAGCCTCGCAGGCTTGCAAGAAAGGACAGGTCACACTGCAGGGTGCTCAGTTGAAGCCGAGCCGTATGATAAAGGTCGGCGACGTGGTGAGTGTCAGAAAGCCACCGATAACATATTCGTTCAAGGTGCTGCAGGCAATAGAACGAAGGGTGGGGGCGAAGCTCATCCCTGAAGTCCTCGAAAATGTCACCTCTCCCGAACAGTACGAGTTGCTCGAGATGTCAAAGATAAGCGGATTCATAGGCCGAGCACGCGGAACCGGACGACCAACTAAGAAAGACCGCCGCTCGCTCGATGCCTTTGCCGCAGAGTCGGGTGATATGACTCAGTTTATCAGTGGTGATTTGCCTATATTCGACTTCGACGATGAAGATGACGATTATGACGAGGAGTCGGATGAAGCGTGATAAACAGGGAACAGGTAAAATATAACGCGAAATTTCAAAATTTTGCGTTATTTTATCGTGTTATGTTTTTTCTTTTCGGTTTTTTTGTTGTAACTTTGCGTGCAGAACTACAATACCAAAAAACTTAAAACACAAAAAAGTTAAAACTATGAAACCTACACTTTTCCTTTTGGCTGCAGGTATGGGTAGCCGTTACGGTGGTTTGAAGCAACTTGATACTCTTGGCCCTCAGGGTCAGAGCATTATGGATTATAGTATTTATGATGCTATTCAGGCTGGTTTCGGTAAGATTGTATGGGTAATCCGCAAGGATTTCGAAGAACAGTTCCGCACTCAGATTCTCGCTAAGTACGAGGGACAGGTTCCATGCGAGCTCTGCTTCCAGGCACTCGACAGTCTTCCAGAGGGATTTACCGTTCCTGAAGGCCGTACAAAACCTTGGGGTACAAACCATGCTGTGCTGATGGGTAAGGATGTCATCAAGGAGCCATTCGCAGTTCTTAACTGTGACGACTTCTACGATCGTGATGCATTTATGGTAATGGGCAAGTTCCTCTCTGAACTTCCAGAAGGCAGCAAGGGCAAGTACGCTATGGTAGGATTCAGCGTAAGCAACACCCTCAGCGAGAGTGGTACCGTTAGCCGTGGTATCTGCGAGAACGATGAGAAGACACACCATCTGACCAGCGTTGTTGAGCGTACCAAGATTGAGCGTCATGACGGCGTTGTTCAGTATCTCGACGAGAACGAGCAGTGGGTTTCTATTCCTGATAACACACCATGCTCAATGAACTTCTGGGGCTTCACTCCAGACTACTTCGAGCACAGTGAGGCTTACTTCAAGACATTCCTCGCAGATCCTAAGAACCAGGAGAACCTAAAGAGCGAGTTCTTCATTCCTCTTATGGTTGACCATCTTATCAAGAATGGCGAAGCTACATGCGAGGTTCTTCCTACAACAAGCAAGTGGTTTGGCGTAACTTATCCAGAGGACCGTCCAGATGTAGTTGCTAAGTTGGCTAAGCTTCATGCAGACGGTCAGTATCCTGACAAGATGTTCTGATAAAGTAAAAGTCTAAGTGTAACATACTTGGGGAGACGGACGTTTTATGTTTGTCTCCCTTTTTTTTTATTGCAAATTATTGTAAAAAATGTTTTGCATTCTTACAAAAAAGTTGTACCTTTGCACCCGCAATTGAGGGCTAAGTGGGCTTTCCCGATGCCTTGTGATGGATTTGAAAATCTCATCATGTACATCTAAACGGCTCACACACTGAGTGTTAATAGTTTCGGAATCCCAGTTGTGGGATGTAAGGGATGGTTAGTGAATCGCAGTTAATGGTGCCTCAAAGTAAGAACAAATTATTAACTAAAAACAAAAAAGTAGAAGAAAATGGAGACTTTAAGCTACAAGACCATTTCTGTCAACCGTGCTCAGGCTCAGAAAGAGTGGGTTGTTGTTGACGCTACCGACCAGGTGCTCGGTCGTTTGGCCAGCAAGGTTGCAAAGCTGCTTCGCGGCAAGTACAAACCTACATTTACACCTAACGCTGATACAGGTGACAATGTAATCATCATCAACGCCAGCAAGATTAAGATCACTGGTAAGAAGTTGACTGACAAGGTATACATTACTTACAGCGGTTATCCTGGTGGCCAGAAGAAGCAGACTGCTGCTGAGATTCTTGCTCGTCCAAACGGTGCAGAGAAGCTCGTTCGCAAGGCTGTTAAGGGTATGCTTCCTAAGAACAAGCTGGCCGATCGTTTGCTCACAAACCTCTACATCTATGCAGATGCAGAGCACAAGCAGGAGGCTCAGAGTCCCAAAACAATTGATATTAACCTCTATAAATAATAAACGACGATGGAAGTAATTAATGCATTGGGTCGCCGTAAGAGCGCCGTGGCTCGCGTTTATGTTAGCGAGGGTACTGGTAAGATTACCATCAACAAGAGAGATTTGACAGAGTATTTCCCAAGCAGCATTCTGCAGTACGTTGTAAAGCAGCCTCTGGCAACAGTTGACGCTGTTGAGAAGTATGATATTAAGGTGAACCTGAATGGTGGTGGTTTCACTGGCCAGTCTCAGGCTTTGCGTTTGGCTATTGCACGCGCTCTCGTTAAGATCAATGCTGACGACAAGAAGGCATTGCGTGCTGAAGGCTTTATTACACGTGATAGCCGTGAGGTTGAGCGTAAGAAGCCAGGTCAGCCAAAGGCACGTCGCAGATTCCAGTTCAGCAAGCGTTAATACGTTTTTGGTATATTATTGCCAACTGTTTTACACGCAACTGGAAACGCAAGTTGTTTAGTATCTAAACTGGCGAGATTCTATACATTATTTATTATATATATAGAAAACATATATCATAACTGTAGTGTTGTAGACTACTCGTCGGTTGATTCTAAGCTAACAGGAGCGGAACGGAAGTTTTACTTCTCTCTCTGCTCTGAAGAATTTAAAAGAAAGTAAACAAACAATTTAAAAAGAAACAAAATGTCTAGAACAAATTTTGACGCATTGTTGGAGGCTGGATGTCATTTCGGCCACCTCAAGAGAAAGTGGAATCCCGCTATGGCTCCTTACATCTTCATGGAGCGTAACGGTATTCATATTATCGACCTTCACAAGACTGTAACTAAGGTAGATGAGGCTGCTGAGGCTTTGAAGTCTATCGCAAAGAGTGGTAAGAAGATTCTCTTCGTTGCTACAAAGAAGCAGGCAAAGCAGGCTGTAGCTGACAAGGCTTCAAGCGTAAACATGCCATACGTAAACGAGCGTTGGGCAGGTGGTATGCTCACTAACTTCCCTACTATCCGTAAGGCAGTTAAGAAGATGGCTACCATCGACAAGATGATTGCTGACGGCACATTCGGCAACCTCTCAAAGCGTGAGATGCTTCAGATCAACCGCCAGCGTGCTAAGCTCGAGAAGAACCTTGGTTCTATCGCAGACCTTACTCGTCTTCCAAGCGCACTCTTCGTAGTTGACGTTATGAAGGAGCAGATTGCAGTTCGTGAGGCTAACCGTCTTGGTATTCCTGTATTTGCTATCGTAGATACAAACTCAAACCCAGATAATATCGACTACGTTATCCCAGCTAACGATGACGCAAGCAAGAGCATCGAGGTAATCCTTGGCGCATGCTGCGAGGCAATCGCTGAGGGTCTCGAGGAGCGTAAGGCTGAGCGTGTTGATATGGATGCTGCTGGCGAGGGCGAAGAGGCAGAGGAGACTGCAGAGGCTCCAAAGCGCCGTCGTGCTCCAAAGGCAGAGGCTCCTGCAGTGGAGGCTACCGAGGCACCTGCTGAGGCTTAATACAATTCGCACAATATCGCCCCTCCAACAAAACGGAGGGGCTTTTTCTCAAAAACGTTTTTTATAAATATAATAAAAGATTACGACTATGGACGTAACAATGAATGATATCAAGAAGCTCCGTGAGATGACAGGTGCTGGTTTGGCAGACTGCAAGAAGGCACTGGCTGAGTCAGACGATATGGACGGAGCTGTAGCATACCTTCGCAAGAAGGGTCAGGCTGTTGCTGCAAAGCGTAGTGACCGCGATGCTGCTGAGGGTTGTGTTCTCGTTAAGGCTGAGAATGGCTTCGGTGCAATCATCGCTCTCAAGTGCGAGACTGACTTCGTGGCAAGCAACGCTGACTTCGTTGCTCTTACTCAGAAGATTCTTGACGCAGCTGTTGCTGCAAAGTGCAAGACTCTCGACGAGGTAAAGGCTCTTCCTCTTGGCGATATGACAATCCAGGAGGCTGTTACAAACCAGAGCGGTATCACTGGTGAGAAGATGGAGCTTGACGGCTACATGACTATCGAGGGAGAGAACATCGCTACTTACAACCACATGAACCGTAACGGCCTTTGTACAATGCTTAGCCTGAACAAGGCTGTTGAGGATGAGACTGTTGGCAAGAACATCGCTATGCAGATTGCAAGTGCTGCTCCTGCTGCTATCGACGAGAGCGGTGTACCTCAGTCAGTAAAGGACAACGAGGTTGCTGTTGCAATCGAGAAGACCAAGGCAGAGCAGGTTCAGAAGGCTGTTGAGGCTGCTATCAAGAAGGCTGGTTTCAACCCTGCACACTTCGACTCTGAGGATCATATGGAGAGCAACCAGACCAAGGGTTGGATTACTGCAGAAGATGTTGCTAAGGTTAAGGAGATCATTGCTACAGTTAGCGCTGAGAAGGCTGCTAACCTCAACGAGGCAATGATTCAGAACATTGCTAAGGGTCGTCTTAACAAGTTCTTGAAGGAGAACTGCCTTCTCTCTCAGGAGTACATCTGGGACAAGCAGTTCACAGTAGAAAGCTACCTGAAGTCTATCGACAAGGAGCTTACTGTTCTCGACTTCAAGCGTTTCACTTTGAAGGCTGAGTAATCTGCAACTTCCTTAAGAAGAAAATCTTATTATAAGATATTCGGGTGTGTCAATTCGCATTGACGCACCTTTTTTTTTGTAGTCAATAAAAAAAGTTTGTATCTTTGTGCTTAAATAGGAATAATCGTAGGTTATGAAAATATTTGGTGTAGGTATGAATTACCGCGAGCACAATAAAGAGCTTGCTGAAACGTTATATAATGTAGGGGTTACTGAAGGTACCGGCGAAAGCCCGGCACAAACATTCTACGATGTTCTGACTAATCCTACCATCTTTACCAAGTGTGATTCTGCCCTGACACGTCCAGGCAACCCATTCTTCCTTCCGTCGTATACCAAACGGTGCGACTATGAAACTGAGATAGTCCTGAGAGTAGGACACATGGGAAGGAGTATACCTGAGAGATGGGTACATCGTTACATCGACGCTTACACTGTCGGTGTTGATTTTACTGCGAGAGACCTCCAGAAGACTCTGGCTCAGAATGGACTGCCATGGGATATTGCAAAAGGGTTCGACGGCAGTGCAGTAGTAGGAGAGTGGAGGATGATAGATGATTTTGACAAGTTGCAGAACCTCAATTTTCATCTGGACATCAACGGTAAGACCGTACAAAGTGGATGTACTTCGGACATGATATACTCCGTTCGAAAGATTGTGAGTTATATCAGCCAGTTCTTCACTCTGAAGACAGGCGACTTGATATACACAGGAACACCGGTAGGCGTAGGTCCCGTAAGCATCGATGACCATCTGGAAGGGTTTGTCGAGAACGAGAAATTGATGGAGTTCAACGTTAAATGATAAATACGTTATGTTAAGAAGACTTATATTGCTTGTTTTGACATTGTGCTGCTTGTCAGATACAGTCAAGGCTGATGGTGTTGATGCAGATGTGTCGACAGGTGATGGCGCTGTCTTCTTTCTTGACTGGAAAAGCATGCCTCTCGACAGCGTGCTCCCACGCTACACCGAGGTTGTCCCCCTGGAGAGTGATTTCCGTTTCAACAAATATAAGGTTAGCCTCTTGTATCCCGAGTGGCAGGAAATGACTGTCAGTGAGGCAGAAATGATGAAGCAGTGGAGCGACAGTGTGTCGGCAGAGATACGAATAAACACATATGTCGGTGTGATGCGAGGCAAGGGTCTGCTCGATGTTGATTTCATACCGGTGGCAGTCCGTAATGGCAAGTTCATGAAGTTGCTCAGTGCCAAGATGGAGATAGAAGCCCTGCCGTGTACAGACGTAGCCGGTACAGAAACCAGTTCTCTTGCCCTAAAGGCTAAGGCGCAATTGCTGAAGAAATCAGATATTCTTGAAAACGGGGAGGATGATGATGTGCAGCAGGAAAGATATGTACGTACCAGCAAACTGTCTTCTGGCAAGTGGGTGAAGATTGCCATTACAGAGGACGGAATGTACCGACTGACCAGTGCGTCACTGAAGAAGATGGGATTTGCTAATCCGCAGAATGTACACCTTTATGGATATGGCGGCCATCGCTTGAGTGAAGTTGGCAACCCTGAAGCAGAATATGACGACCTTGTTGAGGTTCCGCTATACAAGTCGGGCAATGACACATGGCTCTTCTGGGGCAACGGACTTGTATACTGGAATGACGGAACAAGGGTGTTCAACCAGTATGCTCGCCAGTCGTGCTATTTCCTGACCGAGGAGTCATCGCCAAGCAAGATAGAGACCATATCTGGACTTTCGCTCTCGCAGTCTGTTGTCAAGAGTTTTACTGACTATCAACTCTACGAGAAGGATGAGACATTCTATTTCGAATGTGGACGCAACCTGTTCGAGGCATATAATATAGGAACATCGGGCTCTAAGACATACAAGTTGACACTGCCAGGTCAGTCGTTGGGCAAAGAACAACTGACGGTGGTCTTCACAGCAGCCGCCAGTTCTCCAACCGTTGTCTCAACTACAGTCAATGGTAATGCGCTGAGTAATTTCAGCGTAGCAGAACTGGGAAGCTACCAGTATGGTAATTCTGCAAGCAAGACCTTTGACGTAAGCAAATACAAGACAGGAAGCGACTGGACTGTCAGACTCGCTTCAACGACTGGCCATGATTCTCATCTCGACTATCTGGCAATGTCCTACGACCGCCTTATTACGCCAGGTTCAACCTTTGTTGCGTTCACTTCAAATAACAAAGGTAACACTACATTCGAGATTTCGGGTTTCAGCAATGACTGCAAGTTGATGCGTATAGGGCAGCCTGGTGTTGAGACGGTATTGATAGATGCAAAGCCAGATGGCGGAGTTTGCCAGGTCGGTGTCGATAACGGCAGTTACCGATATGTGTGTTTCAATGCCAACGCTACATACCCCGAGCCAAGCGTGATAGGTGACGTTGCCAACCAGAATCTTCATGCCATAGACTCTGTGGATATGGTCATAATAATACCTGCAAGCGGTATGTTGCAGAAAGAGGCAGAGCGTCTGGCTGAACTCCATGAGACCTATGACGGACTGAAGACCTGCATTGTCAGGGCAGACCAGATATACAATGAGTTTTCGAGCGGTACGCCAGATGCCACGGCATATCGACGCTTCATGAAGATGCTGTACGACAGAGCAGGTGGAAACGAAGACGTTATGCCACGCTATCTTCTGCTTATGGGCGATTGTGCTTTTGACAATCGAATGCTCAGTTCTGCGTGGGCAAAGCATAACCCCGACGACTATCTCCTTTGTTATGAGAGCGAAAACTCGTTCAGTGATACGAGAAGTTATGTCATGGAAGACTACTTCGGACTGCTGGACGACGGTGAGGGCAAGGACCCGACACGAGACAAGGTAGACATAGGCGTAGGTCGTTTTCCTGTGACCAAGGCAAAGGAGGCATCGATCATGGTGGACAAGGTTGCCAATCATCTCAGCAACCAGTATGCTGGTTCGTGGAAGAATATCGTGCTGATGCTTGGCGATGACGGTGATGACAACAGCCATATGCGCTACTGTGACGAGGTGGCAGACACCATCATGAGCAACAATCCTGACCTCGAAGTGAAGAAGATTATGTGGGATGCCTATACTCGTGTTTCCACAATCTCGTCAAACACATTCCCAGAAGTGACATCAATAATAAAGAACTATGTCAAGGACGGTGTGATGGCGATAAACTATACCGGCCACGGAGCTACTTATCTGTTGAGCCACGAGATGGCGCTGAGTCTGTCTGACTTTGAAGGATTCAAGGGAGACCGCTTGCCATTCTGGTTTACTGCAGCCTGTGATGTTATGCCTTTCGATTCCCAAAAGAGGAATATAGGCGAGGTGGCAGTGCTCAATGAGGGTGGTGGTGCCTTGGCTTTCCTCGGTACTACTCGTACCGTATACGCATTCCAGAACTGGCAGTTGAACAGACTCTTTTCTAAATACCTCTTTGGAACAGACTCCAAAGGGGAACGCTATCGTGTCGGTGATGCTATACGTCTGACCAAGAGTGCTCTTATTGGTATAGAGTCGGGAAGCCTGAGGGAGAACAAGTTGCAGTATGCCTTGCTGGGTGATCCTGCTCTTGTCATCGGCAACCCGCTCAACAAGGTCAGACTCGACAGCATTGTAAGCATCACCTCGGGTGTCGAACTGCACAATCTGCGTGCCGGCGAGGCAGTGAAGATGTATGGTCATTTGGAAGGACCTGCTGGTGAAGCGTTGTCTGACTTTATGGGTGTCATCAGTGCTCGCGTCTTCGATGCTGTAGACACAATTACCTGCAAGCAGAACGACAAGACAATAAAGGAAGCCTTTGTTTTTACAGATAGAAACTCATTGCTATTTGCAGGTCAGGACTCAGTGCGCAACGGCAGTTTTGTCATTCCATTTGTGGTACCAAAAGACATCAAGTATTCTGACGGTACTGGTCGCATGGTTTTCTATGCCATCAGCAACGACAAGAAGACGGAGGCGAACGGAAGTAATGAGGACTTTGTGGTGGGAGGCAGTGCACTGTCGACAGATTCTATCGGTCCGGAAATGGAGATAACACTGAATGGTGAGTATGGAGGTGTGGTTAACAGCACTCCATACCTGACTGTCAGGTTCTCGGACGAGAGTGGCGTGAATAGTAGCGGCAGCGGTCTGGGACATGACATTGCACTGTGTGTTGACAATGACCCGTCAAGGACATATGTTCTCAACGATTACTATGTGGCAGACTTTGGCGATTACACAAAGGGCTCCCTTGGATTTACCATACCAGGATTGCCAGCAGGAAGGCACAGCCTTACAGTGCGGTCTTGGGATATGCTCAACAATACCAGTATCTCGCAGATTGATTTTGACGTGGACACCAATTATTCGCCAAGCATTCTTAACCTGTCCGCTTCGCCCAATCCTGCAGTAAAAGGTACAACGTTCCACCTTGCATACGACTTGCCTGGCTCGGAATGTCAGTATGTTATAGAGGTGTTTGACTTCTCAGGACGCCGACTCTGGATGTACGAAGGACATGGCAGCAGCGCTACAGGGCAGTTTGCCGTACCATGGAACCTTTCCGTTGGCTACGGCTTGGGCAGGATAAGCCCGGGAGTCTACCTCTACAGGGTTAGTCTTACATCAGGAGAAAGCAAGTTGGTAACCAAGAGCCAGAAGTTGATAGTAAACTGAAACGCGGGTCGTTATTCTGCTTTTAACTTAAAGTGATGTTAATGTTAGTCTTAAATGCAATAAAATGCAATGATTTGCGTTAATTAGTTGTATGAAAAAGATTTTGAACTATAAAAGATATCTCATTGTGCTGCTTTGCGCAATGGCTGTGATGAATGTAAGCGCTCAGGATAAGCAGAATATGTTTAATCCTGTAAACTTTGGAGTTACCTCTCTTGCCATCGCCCCAGATGCCCGTGCCGGTGCCATGGGTGATGTCGGTGTGGCAACTGAAGCCGATGCCAACTCGCAGTACTGGAACCCTGCTAAGTATCCATTCAATATTGCGCGTGCAGGAGTGTCTGCCAGTTATACACCATGGTTGCGTAAGTTGGTCAACGACATCAATCTCGCCAACCTGGCAGGTTTCTACCGCATCGGTGACTACTCCGCACTGAGTGCCTCTCTTCGTTACTTCTCTTTGGGTGAGGTGATGCTGAGCGAGGCTGCGGATGCCATGAGCATCAAGCCTTACGAATTTGCCTTCGATGCTGCGTACAGCCGTATGCTGAGCGAGTGTTTCTCAATGGGTGTTGCAATGCGTTTCATTTACAGTGACATCACCTACGACTACACTGCCGAGTCGAAGGCTGGAAAGGCGTTTGCTGCCGACATCTCAATGTATCGTAACGGTTACTTCATGATGGGAAACCGCGAGTGCAGTTTCGGTTGGGGTCTTAACATCAGCAACATCGGTTCTAAGATTTCATATGGAGGCGATGACAATGCAGAATTTATACCGACGAATCTCCGTTTGGGTATCAATATGACCATTCCCTTCAACGAGTACAACAAGTTCTCGGTAACGGCAGAGGCAAACAAGTTGCTTGTTCCTACATATCCCAAGCAGAAGTATGACGAGTCGAACGAAGAGTGGGCAGGCAACAATTATATGGAACCAAACGAGGAGTATCAGGATCGTGTGCAGCGCGAGTATTACGACATATCGCCTATCTCTGGTATCTTCAAGAGTTTCCATGATGCTCCAAACGGATTCAAGGAGGAGATGCAGGAGATTCAGTGGAGTCTTGGTATGGAATACACCTACAACGACCGTTTCATGATTCGTGCAGGTTATCACCACGAGGCCGAGAACAAGGGTAACCGTAAGTACTTTACTGCCGGTGCCGGTTTCCATATGAGCATCTTCAGCGTTGATGCAGCATATGTGTTCAGTACGAGTCAGACTAACCCGTTGGACCAGACCATGCGTTTCACGCTTGGCTTTGACCTTGATGGAATAAAAGAATTATTCAGTAGTCGCAGAAGATAATGGGAAAGATAAGAGTTGGTTTGGGATACGATGTACACCAGTTGGTAGGACGTCGTGAACTTTGGCTTGGAGGAATAAAGATAGAGCACGAACAGGGTTTGTATGGACACAGCGATGCTGATGTACTGATACATGCCATTTGCGACGCCATTCTCGGTGCCGCAAATATGCGTGATATAGGCTATCATTTTCCTGACAACAGTAGTGACTTCAAGGGCATTGACAGCAAGATTCTGCTCAAGAAAACAGTAGAGATAGTTGCACAAAAGGGTTACCATATAGGAAATATAGACGCTACAGTATGCGCTGAGAGTCCAAAGTTAAACCCACACATTCCGATGATGCAGCAGACGCTGGCTGACGTAATGGGCTTAGATGTTGATGACGTCTCGATAAAGGCAACAACAACCGAGAAGTTGGGTTTTACAGGTCGTCAGGAAGGTATCTCTGCCTATGCAGTAGCGCTTATCGAAAAGGATTGAGTCATTAATGTTTCTACTTGAAGTTATGAGAAAAATCCTTGTTTCTTTATTCTTTGTGTGTGTGGCAGGCGTATCCTATGCTCAGCAGACAGTAGTTGAGAAGTATGCCTATGCACCAGCAGAGTATCAGAATGTCTTTCTTGACTATGTCGAGAAGAACCCTTCAAAGATAATATCGACCAGCAACGGGCAGTATGTGGGTCAGGTAGATGAGAACAATATGCTGTGTGGGTATGGTATGTTTGTCAATAATGACGGCTCGCAGATATTCGGTCAGTTTAACAAGGGAAAGTTGGTCTTTGGTATAACTATGCTTGGTACTGATGTCCGTGTCGGCAGTCCGGACTACTATGTCAACTATAGTATGACATCAGGTTACATGGAATATGTGTACCGTGCAAATTCAAAGCAGATTCTTGACGGTAAGGGACTATTTGAATATGCCTTTGTATCTATGCGATATAGTAATGGCGACCAGTATGTAGGCGAGATTTACAAGCATCGTCGCCATGGCTATGGAATCTATTATTATGCAAATGGCGATATCTGGTTTGGCGAGTACAACAACGATGTTCGTGCTGGCTATGGTGTGCTTTTCAGTGGCGACCAAAACCACCTGACAATCGGTTGTTGGGACGGTGAGGATGTAAGAAGAGAGATTAAGATAAAATCTTCAAAAAAATAGTCTCGTATTTTCTTGTTGCACATTCTTGCTGAGGGTGGGATCCCTTTCGTTTCTGCACATTTAGTGAAGGGGAAAGCATGCATCCTTCTTCTCTCTTATATATATAAATAAGGTTAGGCATAAAGTCCTAACCTTTTTATTTCTGTCCATACGTTGGGAGATATCATCCGCCCGTCGTATGTGCCTTTCCTGATTTGCTCTCTGATTTCGGTGCTGCTGATGTTGTAGATAGGGGAGTCAACGAGCGTCACTCCACCGGGCAATGAGTCACTGTCGACCAGGTAACCCTCTCTGGGATAAACCAGAATCCTGTGATGCCTCATTATCTCGTCAGGCTTATACCAAAGGTTAAACCGCTCCCAGTTGTCCGCACCGATGACAAGAATAAAATCTATGTCGGGATATGTCTCCCTAAGTGAGAATAGAGTATTCACCATATACGACGGACGCGGCAGATGCATCTCGAAGTCGCAGACTTTCAGCGTGGCACATTCCTCTATCGCAAGTTTGGCGAGGTGCAGCCTCGTCTCATCGTCAAGCAGACTGGTGTCGCCTATTTTGTGAGGATTGAGCGGAGAAACAAGGAACCACAACTCGTCGACATAGCCGTTATCGCACAGCCACTTGCCCAGTTGGGTGTGACCGTCGTGAATGGGGTTGAACGACCCTCCGTATATTCCTACTGTCTTACGCATCCTTGCTTGACGTGTCCGTGTCTGTCACCCCATTATCTACGCATCCTTGCTGATGTGTCCGTTGTTCCAGTGTACGGCGTGGTAGCGATCCTTCTTCTTGTTCTGGCGAATGCGATTCTGGAGCATCAGTATGCCGAGTACGAGAGACAACGCCAGCGAAAGTCCGCCAATCTCGTACATTGTGTTCTTTTGTGCCATAGTCTCGGCTGTGGCTTTAGTGGTAATAGCAAGCACCAGTGTGCATACTCCGACTATGAACGACAGAATGGCGACGCCGCCTATTGTCTTGTTGTTCTGTAAGTTCTTCATTTATTTAAGAAATTCTGTTACCAGTTTCAGTGTTTCTGTCTTTGCATCATCAAGGTTGTCGTTGACAACAATATGGTCGAACTGAGGAGCAAAACTGAGTTCATACTCTGCCTTGGCGAGACGTTCTTCTATTTTTTCAGGACTGTCGGTTGCTCGGCCAACAAGTCGGCGGCGCAGTTCCTCGACAGAAGGCGGTTGGATGAAGAGGCTCAGGGCACGTTTTCCGTAGAACTTCTTGATGTTCACTCCACCCTTTACGTCGACATCGAACACAACATTCTGTCCGGCTTCGAGCTGTTTCTCAACCTGCTCCTTCAATGTTCCGTAGAATCCTCCTTTGTATACCTCTTCGTATTCCAGAAACTCGTTGTTCCTTATTCTCTGCTCGAACTCCTCTACTGTAAGGAAGAAATATTCGACTCCGTTCTGTTCTGTTCCTCGTGGGGCACGGCTTGTGGCACTGATGCTGAATGCCATCTTCAGTTCGGGATGCTCCTTCATCAGCCACTGTACTATAGTGCTCTTTCCACTTCCCGACGGTGCACTGAAAATAAAAAGTCTTCCTCCTTTACCTTCTTGAATGCTCATATTGTCTTGTCTCTTGTTTCTTCGGTTATTGATTGTTTTCAGACTTGCTGGCTGCTGATTACATCACGTTCAGAACCTGCTCCTTTATCTGTTCCAACTCGTCCTTCATCTTCACCACGATGTTCTGCATCTCTGCTTGGTTGCTCTTGCTGCCTGTGGTGTTGATTTCACGTCCCATCTCCTGAGCAATGAAACCGAGTTTCTTGCCCTGGCCGTGTCCGTCCTCCATGGTCTCGCGGAAATATTTCAGATGGTTGGTTAGTCGCTGCTTTTCCTCGCTTATGTCGAGTTTCTCAATGTAGAAAATCATCTCCTGCTCCAGCCTGCCGCGGTCGTACTCCACATTGGGGATACTCTGCAGACCTTCTTCCAGTCGTTGTCTGATCTTCTCAGTTCTGCTCTTTTCGTATGGCTCAATCTCGCTAAGCAGGCGAGCAATGTTGTCAAGTTTCTCTTCAAACTTCTTCTGTAGAGCAGCACCCTCCTGACGTCGGAAGTCGGTGAGCTGTTGCAGACAGTTTTCGACTGCCTGTCTTGCTATGTTCCATTCCTCGTCTGTCAGTTCCTGCTGTACTTCCGTACGGCTCATTATGTCGGGCATACGCATCAGCGTTGGCCAGAAGTCCTGTGGCTCGGGTATGTTCTGCTCGGCGCAAATATTTTTTATCTGTTTGTAGTAGGTGCCCAACAGTGCTCCGTTGAGTGGTGACTCATTTGCCGATTCTTCCTTCTCAATCCATAGGTTGAACTCGACTTTTCCTCTTTCCAGAGTGGTTGATATCATACTGCGTATGTCCATCTCCTTTTCCCGGTAGATGGGAGCAATTCTTGTACTCAAATCGAGTGCCTTGCTATTAAGCGACTTAATTTCTGCCGTGATTTTTTTGTTCTGGAATACGACCGACGCTTTGCCGTATCCGGTCATTGATAGTATCATAATTATATTTCGAAACAATTTTATGCAAAAATAAGAAATATTGGGGAAAAAATTGTAATTTTGCGTCGAAAATATGATTAAAAACTGTCAATGGCGTGTATATTACATATAGAAACGAGCACTAAGGTATGCTCCGTGGCTGTAAGTCAGGATGGAAAGGTGATTTTTGAGAAGGCAGACCTTGAGGGACCTTCTCACGCAGTTTCATGTGGAGTTTTTGTCGATGAAGCTTTGTCATTTGCCGAAAGTCATGCTATTCCTTTGGATGCTGTTGCTGTAAGCGAGGGTCCAGGTAGCTATACGGGTTTGAGAATTGGCGTCAGTATGGCGAAGGGCGTCTGCTATGGCCGTCGTGTGCCTCTTTTGTCGGTGTCGACACTGCAACTACTGTGTGTGCCAGTTCTTCTGTTCAACGACAATGTTCCCGAGGATGCCCTTATTGTTCCTATGATAGATGCGCGTCGAATGGAGGTTTACTCTGCTGTCTATGACCGTGCACTGAGAGAGGTCAGGGGTATTCAGCCAGATGTAGTTACTGCAGAGACATACAAGGAATATCTTGATAAGGGACCGGTATGTTTCTTCGGTGACGGAGCGATGAAGTGCAAGTCTGTGATAGATCATCCCAACGCAATTTTTATTCCGGACGTTTGGCCATTGGCAAAGAACATGATGCCCCTGGCTGAGCGGGCGTTTATGAGAGGCGAGGTGAAGGATGTTGCATATTTCGAACCATTTTACCTGAAGGATTTCGTTGCAACAAAAAGCCGTGACTTGCTTCACACAACCTAAATATAATTGAACTTTAATGAAGTACAATACCCAGCGAGATAAACTTGTAATGCCAGAGTATGGACGCACTGTACAGAATATGATACAGCATGCATTGACTCTGGAGAACCGTGAAGACCGGCAGAGGTGTGCCGAGACAATCGTCGACATAATGTCGAATATGCAGCCTCAGTTACGCGAACAAAGCGACTTCAGACACAAACTTTGGGATCATCTGGCATTCATGTCCAATTATGAATTGGATGTTGACTATCCTTTTGCCGTAACTCGTCTGGACGAGGAGTCGGCAAAGCCACAGCCATTGAACTATCCCAAGAAGAATATCCGCAATCGTCATTATGGTAATCTGGTTGAGCAGTTGCTTGCACATCTGGCAACGATGGAGGAAGGAGAGGAGCGAGATGCCTTGCTCGAGGACGTGGCAAACCAGATGAATCAGAATCTTTATGACTGGAATCGCGATGCTGCGGATCCTGAGAAGATAGCTGCAGACGTGGCAAGATACACCGACGGACGTGTACAACTTGATGTCGAACATTTCAAGTTCGACAGCGTCGTTCAGGGAAGTGGGATACCTTCGTCCAAGAGAAAGAAGAAAAAGAAATAAAAAAAGTCAGCATACTATATATATGTCAGCATTCATTATAGAGGGCGGTCATAAACTGCAGGGAGAGATAACACCGCAAGGTGCCAAGAATGAAGCATTGCAAGTGCTTTGTGCAACGCTGTTGACCAGCGATCCTGTCAGGATTAAGAACATCCCAGACATCAGCGATGTCAATAACCAGATAGTACTGCTTCAGGACTTGGGAGTCAAGGTGACAAAGAACGGTCCGTCGGACTATACGTTCCAGGCAGACAATGTCAATATAGCATATTCTGAGAGTGATGAGTTCCTGACACGTTGTAGCAAACTGCGTGGCAGCATCATGTTTGTAGGTCCTATGCTGGCACGTTTCGGCAAGGCGGCTGTGGCAAAGCCTGGTGGCGACAAGATAGGCAGACGCCGTCTGGACACCCACTTCCTCGGTATGCTAAAGCTTGGAGCACAATTCGAACACGATACAGAGCGTGGTGTTTTCAGCATCAAGGCCGACAAGCTTACGGGTACGTATATGCTACTTGATGAGGCTTCGGTGACAGGAACTGCAAATATCATTATGGCAAGTGTTCTTGCTGAAGGCACTACAACCATCTACAATGCCGCCTGCGAACCATACATACAGCAGTTGTGTCACCTGCTGAATGCAATGGGTGCAAACATCAGTGGCATTGCATCGAACCTTATTACGATAGTCGGCATGAAGTCGCTGCACGGAGCAGACCACCATATCTTGCCCGACATGATTGAGGTTGGAAGTTTCATCGGTATGTCTGCAATGGTCGGCAATGGGGTTCGTATCAAGAATGTCTCTTACCGCGATTTGGGCATCATTCCATATACATTCCGCCGTCTCGGCATTACGGTAGAGCATGACGGCGATGACATCTTCATCCCTGCTCACGATCATTATGAGATTGACTCGTTCTTAGATGGATCGTTCATGACCATCTCGGATGCTCCATGGCCTGGTTTGACACCCGACCTGCTGAGTGTTCTGCTGGTGGTCAGTACACAGGCCAAGGGTAGTGTGCTCATTCACCAGAAGATGTTCGAAAGCCGTTTGTTCTTTGTAGACAAACTGATAGATATGGGAGCGCAGATTATTTTGTGCGACCCTCACCGTGCGGTTGTGGTGGGACACGACAAACAGATTGCTTTGCGTGCCTCCCGTATGACAAGCCCCGACATTCGTGCCGGTATTGCACTTCTTATTGCAGCCTTGGGCGCAACGGGTACAAGCCGTATTGAGAATATCGGACAGATTGACCGCGGATATCAGGATATCGAGGGGCGTCTGAATGCTCTTGGAGCTCACATTCGAAGAGAAGATTGAGAAAGAATGCATTTGCTGGAATGCAAGCTTGAAATGGTCTGACAGATGGAGAATACATACAAGATTGGTAATATAACACGCATTCATGCTCTGAAGGGGGAGGTCAATTTCTCCTTCACTGACGACGTATGGGATAGGGTAGATGCTGAATACCTGTTCGTTGAGATTGATGGCATTCAGGTTCCTTTCTTTCTGGAAGAGTATCGTTTTCGCTCCGACGACGTTGCCCTGCTTAAGTTCCAGGACATAGACAGTGCCGATGATGCACAGGAACTTGTAGGGTGTGATGTGTATTTCCCCCAGTCGCTCATTCCTTCTGAAGAGCCCGACGAGATGCGCTGGAGCTATTTCACAGGCTTTCATGTCTTGCAGAACGAGAAACCATTGGGAGTCATAACCGAGGTCGACGACAGTACGCCAAACGTGCTTTTCAATATCGACACGGACAAGGGCGACATACTTATTCCTGCTGTTGAAGATTTCATAATAGACATTGACCATCAGACACGGGTAGTTACGATGAACATACCCGAAGGTCTTTTGGACTTAAACTAAAATATCCGATATGAAGAAAATAGCTATATTAGGTTCGACAGGCAGCATCGGAACACAGGCACTCGACGTAATAGCCAGCAACCCAGAGTTGTTTGAGGCAAGAGTGCTGACTGCCAACCGACAGGCTGACCTTCTTATAGAACAGGCTCGCAGGTTCAAGCCACAGTGTGTGGTTATTGCAGACGAGACGAAATACGAATATGTGAGCAAAGCCCTGGCTGATACCGATGTCCAGGTATACGCTGGTGCAGACGCTTTGTGCCAGGTGGTAGAGCTGCCTTCTGTAGACATGGTGCTTACCGCACTTGTTGGATTCAGTGGTCTCAGGCCAACTATTTCTGCCATCAAGGCAGGCAAGGCGATAGCCTTGGCTAATAAGGAAACATTGGTCGTGGCAGGTGAATTGGTCACTAAACTTGCGGTGGAGCACAAGGTCCCCATGCTCCCTGTAGACTCGGAGCATTCGGCAATCTTCCAAAGTATGATGGGAGAGCAGGCAGAGGTGGAGAAAATTATCCTGACAGCATCGGGCGGACCTTTCCGTAACTTCACGACCGAGCAGTTGGCTTCCGTAACACCAGAGCAGGCTTTGAAGCATCCTAACTGGGATATGGGTGCGAAGATAACCATAGACTCTGCTTCGATGATGAACAAGGGTTTTGAGGTCATTGAGGCAAAATGGCTTTTCGGTGTGGAACCAAAGGATATACAGGTGGTGGTTCATCCTCAGAGTATAATACATAGCGCGGTGCAGTACACCGATGGTGCCGTCAAGGCTCAGTTAGGTGTTCCTGATATGCGAGTGCCTATTCAGCTGGCAATGAGTTACCCCGAGCGTATAGGCAGTAACTTCCCACGTATGGATTGGTTTGCTATGGATAACCTGACATTCGAGAAGCCAGATCAAGAGCGTTTCCGCTGCCTGGCGCTTGCCTATGAGGCACTCGACCGTGGTGGAAATATGCCATGTGTGCTGAATGCTGCCAATGAAGTGGTGAATCTGGCTTTCCGTCAGGGTAAGTGCGGATTCCTGCAGATGGCAGAGATAATAGAGAATACAATGGATACCATTCCTTTTAAGAGTGAGAATTCACTTGAAGACTATCTGGAGTGTGATGCAGAGGCTCGCCGAGTGGCAGCGTCTTTTATCAAATAAAATAAATAAGGTAATTGATGAGTATAGTTTTAATAAAAGCATTGCAGTTGTTGTGCTGCCTTAGCCTTCTCGTAGTATTGCACGAAGGAGGTCATTTTATGTTTTCTAAACTTTTCCATGTACGGGTGGAGAAGTTCTATATGTTCTTTAACCCATATTTCCATCTCTTCAGCACACGTGACAAGTGGTTTGCGAAGTTGTTTCCAAGAATTGCCAAGAATGAGACAGAATATGGCATAGGATGGATTCCTCTTGGCGGCTATGTGAAGATAGCTGGCATGATAGATGAAAGCATGGACAAGGAACAGATGAAACAACCTGCCAAGCCCGATGAGTTCCGTTCGCAACCAGTATGGAAGCGTTTCTTCATAATGGTAGGTGGTGTGATGATGAACCTCATCACCGCTCTTGTTCTCTATTCGGCAATTATGTTCACATGGGGAACTGATGTTCTGCCTATGAAGAACATCAAGAGTGGATTCGTATTTAACCAGACAGCCAAGGAACTGGGTTTCCAGAATGGAGATATACCTTTGGCAATCAATGGTGAGACTATTAGAAACTATGATACCGGTATTCTTCGTATGTTGTCGGAGGCAGAGTCTGTAACAGTGATGCGCAAGGGCAAGAAGGTGACGTTCCATATGCCGGCGGAACATCCTGACCTGATGGAGATAGCCGATATGTCGCCAGCTTTTATTCGTCCGTTTGTGCCATCGCAGATTGATTCTGTCATTCCCGGCAGTCCTGCAGCCAAGGCTGGCTTGTACAAGGATTGTCGTATACAGGCTGTCGACGGGACACTTGTTCGCAGTTGGGCAGACTTCGATTCAATAATGGTTCGCAAGAGCGACGTTCTCGCTTCGCCAACTTGTACGTCGAAGGATTCTCTTCGCTTGAGAAAGATGGAGGTGGTTTATGCAAACTGGAAGAATTCGAAGGTAGACACAGTTACGATAGAGTTGGATGACAAGTATATGCTGGGTATTGTCAAGAGCAACATCACAGACTTTGCTGTAGTTGAGCATATCGATTACTCTCTCTTGAGTTGTATACCAGCAGGATGTGCTCATGGTTGGGACGTGATGTGTGGCTATGTCCACGACTTGAAGTATGTGTTCAGCAAGAAGGGTGCCCAGAGTGTTGGCTCGTTCATAACTATTGGAAGCATCTTCCCCGAAGCTTGGAACTGGCAGCGTTTCTGGGAGCTTACGGCTCTCATCAGTATCATTCTTGCTGTTATGAACATCCTGCCTGTTCCTGGTCTTGATGGCGGTCATATTATGTTCCTGCTTGTTGAGGCAGTTACACGACGACCACTGTCTGAGAAAGCCCAAACAATAGCTGAGTATATCGGAATGGGCCTGCTTTTGGCTCTGATGGTTCTTGCATTTGGTAATGACTTGGTAAAATTCGTATTTTGATGTTTGATGAATTGCCAAAAGACCCCTTCATGCTCTTCAGCCACGTCAATATGTTGCTGAGAGATGAGTATTCCTCGTTGGACGAACTGTGTGAAGAAAAGGGGCTAAACAGGGAGGTTATTGAAACCGTTCTTGGTTCGGCTGGTTTCGAGTATAATAAGGAGCAGAATAAGTTCTGGTAATGTTGTTTAATGAATAAGTCTCTTGTTAGATTTAGAGTTATGAATCATCCTGCAAGATTTTGTGCGTTAGCATGTGTTCCTGTTTTTATGCTGCTTTCTTCTTGCGGAGGTGGCGACCAGAGGGAGATAGATGAAGTCAACGGTGCCAGACTGCTGGCAGATGCCCGAATGTCATACTCGCACCATTGTTATGATATGGCACGAGACACGATAATGTCATTGCGCAGGAATTACCCGTTGGCTTTAGATTCGCGCAAGAAAGCCATATTGCTGCTTGACAGCATCGAAATGTCAGCAGCAGAGGACAGTCTCAAAGAACTGGAACGCTCGAGTATGGCTTATGCCGGATCCACGATACCGTTGGATTCTGCGTTCTACGCAAACGAGCATGAGCGTCTGTCTGTAAAAGCTAAGTTCTACAGACGTAAGTTGCAGGAGGATTTGAAGAAGCACCGATAATTACTCGGCAAACAACTTGTCTATAAAGTCAGATAGTTCCTTGCCTCTGAGTTTTTCAGCTATGATGTTTCCGTCAGCATCCAGAATGAAGATGCTTGGTATGTACTGAACCTTGTATTCGCTGATTGCTTGACGATTGATGTCAATGTAGTTGCACCATGGTTCCTTCTGTTCTTCAAGTGCACCTTTCCAGTCGTCGACATTTTTGTCTGCAGAGATGCCGATAATGTCGAGTCCTTTGGCATGGTATGTCTCGTAGATACGTTTCAGGTTGGGTATCTCTTTGTGGCATGGTTCACACCATGATGCCCAGAAGTCGAGCAGGAGATACTTATTGCCGTGACGTGTAAAGGAGAGCATCTTTTCGTTTCCTTCTGTGTTCTGGACTGTAACTGTTGGCGCAATGTCACCTACAAGGGTAGGAGGGTAGACTTCGTCCTTCACCTCACGTCCATAATAACTCTGCTTTGCTGCGTCGCTCAGTGAGTTATACATGTCGCGGTAGGACTTGCTTAATCGCCCGACAAGACGAATCATCAGCAATGGACCCATAAAGTTATCCTTGTGCTGTGATATGATCTCTTCAAGCAGTTCGTCTCTCATCTTGAATGAGCCAATAACCCTTTCTATATAGTCCTTGCCATGCTGTGTCTTGTACATGTCGGCTATTGCCTGCTCGTTGCCATTCTGCTTGCTTGTGGATATAAGACGGAAAATGTCACGGTACTCATATTGCACCACCTTGTCAATGCTGTCTACCTGTGACTGATAGAAGTGAACGGCATTGGTGTATTCTTCCTGATATGCGGCACCTCTTACTCTCATGCCGTCAATAGTCTTCTTGTTGTTGCTCCTGATGCGTCCGCTTATGGTTACATCCTCATTCGGAGCCAGAAGCATCTCCATGCTTCCAGCCTTTCCTTTCATGCCGAGCACCACCACGCGAGGCTCGTTGAGAGGTAGCGTCACGTCTTTTGTTTCGGTGGCAGGAATGTTGGTTATGAGAGGTGTCATAGACTTGTTGTTGGCTCCCCACGATAGGGTGATCGTGTCTGTCTGACTTGCATTTTTTAGGTCGAAGTGTAATACAACCTCGCGTTGTGCATTGGCTGCCAATGGTAAACACAACAGTGCTAAAACTGCCTTTCTCATAGCTGTAACGAATTATGTTTGTAATAAAGCAAAAGTGCGTTGTTTGCAGGAATATGTATTTATGAGTTCATGCTGAGAAGGAATTCTTCGTTGTTGCGAGTATTCTCTAATCTGCTTTTTACCTCATTCATAGCCTCTATAGGATTCATGTCGGCAAGGTACTTGCGCAGTATCCACATACGGTCCATAGTCATCTTGTCATGCAGCAGGTCGTCGCGGCGTGTTGAACTTGCCACGATATTGACGGCAGGGAAGATTCTCTTGTTCGATAGTGTGCGGTCTAACTGTAACTCCATGTTACCGGTTCCCTTGAACTCCTCAAATATTACTTCATCCATCTTGCTGCCAGTGTCGATAAGGGCGGTGGCTATTATGGTCAGGCTGCCGCCTCCTTCTATGTTGCGGGCTGCGCCAAAGAAGCGCTTGGGCTTGTGCATGGCATTCGCGTCAACACCACCGGTAAGAACCTTGCCGCTGGCTGGCGTTACGGTGTTGTATGCACGTGCCAGACGTGTTATGGAATCAAGGAAGATCACTACGTCGTGTCCGCATTCAACCATTCGTTTGGCTTTCTCAAGTACAATGCCCGCTATTTTTACGTGGCGCTCTGCCGGTTCGTCAAATGTGGAGGCAATAACCTCTGCTTTGACTGTGCGTGCCATATCGGTAACCTCCTCTGGGCGCTCGTCTATGAGCAGCATCATCAGGTAGGCTTCTGGATGATTGGCGGCTATGGCATTGGCAATGTCCTTCATCAGAATTGTCTTACCAGTCTTGGGCTGTGCAACAATAAGGGCACGCTGGCCTTTGCCGATGGGGGCAAAGAGGTCGACAACTCTTGCGCTCATATTGTCCTTCTCGCCTGTACACAGCTTGAATTTCTCGTCGGGGAAGAGTGGGGTGAGGTTCTCGAAGGGAGAACGGTCGCGCACTACCTCCGGATTGCATCCGTTGACGCGGGTTATCTTGGTAAGGGGGAAGTATTTCTCGTTGTCTCGAGGTGGGCGGACAGGTCCTTCTACGACATCGCCTGTTTTGAGTCCGAAACTCTTTACCATCTGCTGGCTTACATAAACGTCGTCGGGAGACTGGAGGTAGTTGTAGTCGCTCGAACGGAGGAATCCCGTGCCGTCTCCCAACACTTCCAGTACGCCTTCTGCCTGTATGATATCCTCGAAGTCGAATCGGCGGACAGGCTTGTCTGCCACTCTTGAACGTATCGAACCAGCCTTTGGTGTTTCTCCTCTGTACTCTTCGTTTTCGTTGAAGCTGTATTGCTGTTCTTCGCCTACAGGGTTGTCTGTTTCGTCATCAAAGTCATTATTCTCAATATTGCCAATTATTTCTTTCAGATTTGGCACATCCTTCATTATTATGAAGTCGTTCTCGTCGCGGTCAAAGAACTCGCGTATCTTGTCTTCGGTAATTTCGTTGTTGTCGGTGGATGAATCTGGCTGCTCCTCCGTGTCCTGTGGCTGTTCTGTTACTTCAATAGGAACTTCTGTACTACTGTCTGTGTCAACTCCTTCGGTAATCTCTTCTGTAACTGTCGTCAGGGTCTTTATCGAGGTTTTCTTTCTTGTCTTCTTAGGCTCGGCAGGTTCTTTTTCAGTCTTTGTCTTGCGTGTGCGTTTCTTCGGAGTTTCAGGCTCTGCTGTTTCTTCCGTTATGTCTCTTGTCTCCGACTCCTGTGGTGTGTTCGTTGTTGGTTCTGCCTGAGTGCTCTGCAATGGTTCTGCATCCTCTGCTTCAGTTTGTCCTGTTGTGGTTTGATCTGATGTCAGTCCTGCGGAATCACTTGCTCCTACTGTGTCCTCCAACGGAGTGTCGCTGAATGGATTCGCCGCTTTTGTGGCTTTCTTGATAGCACGTTTTTGCTGCTTTTTCGATTCGAGGCTTGTTGTGGAACCATCCTGGCCGGCAGTAAACACTTTGCTGGTCTTGGTAGTACGTGCTATGCGTGCGCGCTTTGGCTTCTCCTCGTTGGCTTCACCTTGCATCTCAGCCTCTCTGTTGATTATATCATAAATGGTCCCCATCTTGTCTTCGCGAACTTTAATCCCAAGGCTGCTGGCTAAAGTTACAAGCTCGATGTCATCCATCTTTTCTAATTCACTTTTCTTATGCATCTCTTATATTATATAAATAATGTATATGCCAGTCAAAGTATAAATCTCTTCACTCAGCTACAATTGTAGTTGCGTATCGTGCCTTTTTTGAATGGACGGGCTATACAAGTAAGTTTATTTGGTAATTGTAAGTTATAAGAAAGGGACGGTAATCCCTTGTTTGTATTGCAAAGGTAAATGATTTTCTTTGAAGTTCCAAACTTTTTCTGTACTTTTGCATAAATTTGTATATGTGTAAAGGTTTGACATTAGCTTTTACACCCATAATATAACCATAATGGCTGCAGTTAACGCATATCTTCAGATAGAGAATCTTACACGTCGCATAGGCGACCGCACACTTTTTGAAAATCTTTCGTTTGGAATAGCAGAAGGGCAGAAAGTTGGACTTATTGCTCAGAATGGAACTGGAAAGTCGACATTGCTGAACATTCTTGGAGGAAAGGATAGTGCCGACGAGGGAGAGATAGTGTGGCGTAAGGACTTGCGTATTGGCTATCTTGAACAGGAGCCTCAATACCCAATGGACTTAACCGTAATAGAAGCTTGTTTCTGGCACGGTAACAGTACGACCACTCTCATAAGGGAATATGAGGAATGTATGTCTACGCCGGGCAACCCCGGATTGCAGGATATTCTCGACCGAATGGATCATGAGAATGCATGGGATTATGAGACGCGCTCCAAACAGATTCTTGGCAAACTGCAGATTGAAGATTTTAATCAGCCTCTAAGTCAGCTTTCCGGAGGGCAGCTGAAACGTGTGGCATTGGCAAACGTTCTGATAACCGAACCTGATTTTCTTATATTGGACGAACCTACCAATCATCTTGATCTTACTATGATTGAATGGCTGGAAGGCTATCTTAGTCGTTCTTCGATGACTCTGCTTATGGTTACACACGACCGCTATTTCCTCGACCGTGTTTGCAATCTTATTCTTGAGATGGATGACCAGACCGTGTACCCTTATCATGGCAATTATGGCTATTATCTGGAAAAACGACAGGAACGTATTGACGTGGCTAATGCAACCATAGCACGAGCAAACAACTTGTATCGTACCGAATTGGAGTGGATGCGACGAATGCCTCAAGCTCGCGGACATAAGGCACGCTATCGTGAGGAGTCCTTCTACGAACTGGAGAAGGTGGCAAAGCGACGCATTCATGAGGATCAGGTGAAGTTGGAGGTGAAGAGTACGTATATAGGTAGTAAAATCTTCGAGGCAGAGTATGTCAGCAAGACTTTCTCTTTGCCGGGTGAAGATCAGAAGGTAATACTCAAAGATTTTTACTACAATTTTGCTCGTTATGAGAAGATGGGAATTGTTGGTGGAAACGGTACCGGGAAAAGTACATTCGTAAAAATGTTGCTTGGTAAGGTTCCACCCGACAGTGGCCGTTTTGTTGTCGGAGAAACAGTAAAGTTCGGTTACTTCTCGCAAGAGGGAATACAGTTTGATGAGCAAATGAAGGTTATCGATGTAGTTAGACGCATTGCTGACTATATCGACCTTGGAGGTGGACGCCATCTAACTGCCATGCAGTTTCTTCAGCACTTTATGTTTTCACCACAGGCCCAGCAGAGCTACGTGTACAAATTGTCTGGAGGAGAGAAACGACGCCTGTATCTGTGTACAGTTCTGATGCAGAATCCAAACTTTATTGTGCTCGATGAGCCTACCAACGATCTCGATATTATAACTCTGCAGGTGCTCGAGGAATATCTGCGCTCATTCCATGGTTGCGTTATTGTAGTCAGTCACGACCGCTACTTTATGGATAAGGTAGTCGATCATCTTTTGGTCTTTCGCGGAAAGGGAGAGATTAAGGATTTCCCTGGTAATTATACGCAGTACCGCGAGGCAGAGGACGAACGCCAAAAAGCAGATGCAGTGGCCAAGGCAAATAATGCACAGAAAAATTCAGCGAAAGTCAATTCCTCTGTGTCGCAGTTATCCGAAAAAGCAAAGCCACGACTTTCAGAACAGAAACGACGTCTTTCCTATAAGGAGCGTAAGGAGTTCGAACAGTTGGAGCAGGAGATAGAACAGCTCGAAATAGAGAAGAAACAGATAGAAGATGCTTTGTCCACAGGAAAACTGACCGTTCAGGAAATAACGGATATGAGTAAACGACTTCCTCAATTGAGCGAAGAACTTGATGAAAAATCAATGCGATGGCTTGAACTCAGCGAGTTTGCATGATTGTTCGGCAAATCGGCTTTTGACGATGGAAATTGTCTGTATTTTAACGGCAGAATATGCTGCTATATGTTTTTTGGTGCAAAAATAGAACTTTTTCGAGAAAATGTTTGGTGGTTCAAAAAAAAGTGCCTACCTTTGCATCGCTTTCGGAAAGAAAGCCTATCTTCAAGATAGTTGGAGAGATGTCAGAGTGGTCGAATGTGCCGGTCTTGAAAACCGGTGTACCGCAAGGTACCGGGGGTTCGAATCCCTCTCTCTCCGCAAAACTCGCTGATTTTCAGCGAGTTTTCTTTTTTACAGCCAATTTTACAGCCAAAAATTAACGCCTCATAGAGTGTCAAATACAATCAAAATCGCTGTAAATAGCTGAAAAAGGCTGCAATTCCGAGTTTACAAAATTACAGCCAATTATATTTTTTCTTTTGCAAATGACTTTATTCTTCCTTTTCTTTGTTCTCAATCATGTTTCTAATACATTGGAAAGAAATACTTGCAGCCAAAAGAACATCTTCCAAGTTGATAGGTTCTACTTTGTAATTTACTTTTGAATTGGGGTGTGTAAGAGCATTCCTTTTTTCTACCATGTTAAAAGTCGCAGAACTATATACGCCTAACCTTGCAAAAAGGTTGTAAAATTTTTGTTTGAAATTCAGTCGTTTATTTGTCATAGATAGTTTCTTTGCAGTTTCTGAGAACTCATCTTCATTATAATCCTTCAAGTATTCATCAGTTCCCCTGAATTTGAAAGAGTATCTCATTGTGCCATTCTTTTCTTTTGCTTCGGGATTATCAACATCAATAGTCTCGTTTGCTGTTGCTTCTATAATTCTGAAGTAATTCATAAACGAATGGTCAAAACATGGATCATCTATAGATTGAGGAAGTGAGGAATATGCCATTCTATAGAATAGCTTTACAGATTTTTGAAAATCTTTATCTATTTTATGTGATTTTGCTCCTTTCTCTAAATTGTAGTTAAGTTCAGAAGCTATTTGGTGCAAATTTTTCTTATATCTATTGGAGATACAAATAGACATGACATTTATGAAATTGTCAATTGTCTGAATGGTAAAAGATGGGTCTTTACTATTTTCTGGTCCTTCTTTAATGATGAAACCATCAGCTCCATATTTCTGCAGAGCCAATAGATTCCAAACTTTATTGGTTGCAGAAAAAATTACCACCTGTATTCCAGGGTTAAACTCCTTGATTTTTTTAAGTATTTGAACACTTGTTATGTCTTCAATATCTTTTGAATCATGGTCTTTCTTATGAAGTCTGAAGTCCAGTAATACAATGTTTACGGAACCTTCTTCTACACGTTCAACAACTTGGTCGATGATTTCTTGTTGGCTGAGTGCTTTTAAGTCTTCTCCCAAATAATCAAAACCACTAATGTTGTTTACATCATGGATGATATTGGCCATAATCTCATACCATCCCTTATCTGCTTCATCGTCAACATACAAAATGTTTATGTCCTTTTGCCCAGTAAGAGTAGGACTAATTCCAGAGAGTTGATCCTTGAATTTCAGCCTGTCTTCTTTTATGCTTTTTATCTCACTCGGTGGATATATTGTTGTTAGATGCTTGAAGTATAAATTGGACTTGATGGTATTGGCTATTTTATCGATAGCAGAATCTTCCGAGTTCGTTGCAACTGCCCATCTATATATAGCCCATTCGTTGGCAACGCTATGGCTGTCTTCATAGTTTTGTGGTACTGGCAGATGAATTTGCTCCATCTCAAACTTGATTTCATTCTCAATAAGAGGCTGTAGGCTACCCAGTGAATCTATTATTTTCTGGGGGTGCATATGTATCAGTTTGACACCTCTTGTCTTTAGAATGTCAAAATATTTAGACCTAACCAAAAAGGATGTAGGAACAGGACTATAGATGTATATAGGCTTATTCTGGTTTGCGGATTTTGTACACCTTATGTGTATGGCTAATCGCAAACCGTTGTAATCTGACAATACTTTACCAAAACAAAGAGGGATATACAAAGCATCGTATTCGGATTCATCGAACCATTCTCTTATATAATTGTCGAGGTCTGAATCTGAAACTTTACTAAGCCATAGTTTCTCTTGAATACAGTCGTTAGAGGGGGCATCAATACCATATTTCTGGGCTGAAGCAAAAAAGACATTACTCCAATCAGACTGTATTTCACCTTCATAGATTTCATTAGAGATGTCCTCGATTAAGTCTAATAAAGTTTGCTCTATCTTGTATTCCTCACCCCATAACAGATACTTAAAATCAATTTCCTGTTCCCGATAGTGTCCAAGGAAGCATTCCATGTTAGCATACATATCCGTCACAGGAACATGAGCGACATTTTTATTTATCGCTCTACTTGCTATACTGCCACTAAATATGGCAATATTGATACCTGGTAATTCCGAACCATCGATTAATGCGTTATGAAAAGCTTGATAGCTTCTTCTCTCTTCATAGGGAATGCAGGTAGAGAATGATTCGTGGTATATTATTATGTTTCTTTCACTAAAAATATCTTGTTCTTCCAATGAAAGATAATCGGAGTAATCTTTAATTCGAACTATGACATCAGACCATAGCTCAAACTTGTTATTTGTCCATCCATACGATTGCTGTCTGGACTCTTTATCATCGAATAGGTATATCATGCAATTAATATTTCATTATATATTTGACACCTTCAATTCTGTCTATACTTGTTGCTGTTCTTGGCTTACCATCCCAAAGGTTTATCTCTGCATATTGATTGTTGTCAAAATCAGCTTGAATAAAAAGATCGCAAATGCCATTGATCTGCTTTTTAATGAGCAATGTTTGTTTTTCTCCAATTTTTTTTATGGTATCCTCAATACCTTTACGATATTTAGAGTTTTTATGATGGACATAAAAGCATACTCTCTTGCTTTCAAATTCTCGATAGAATCCGACTTCTACATGTGGAATACCTTCTGCTTGGTTTTCAATACATATCGAAAGTATTGCTCCAAATGCCTGCAATAGCTTATCTACGCTGGTAAACAACTCTATATTATTGTCAAATTCACCTATGGTTAAATCTACTCGGTCAAGCCAAGGATGAGAATTTTGATCTCCTGTTTGATAACCCTTTTTATATACATAGAGAATTTTATTTTGGAGGTTATCATCCCTTTTAATATGTAACAAAGACTTGTAATACATAACAAGGTCACCAAAAGTGCTTATTCTCTTACCAGAAAGATTAGAAATAAAAGGTTTTGGCAACTTATAACCTTCATTACACATGAACTCTGCGATGTTTTCCCCTGGATTTGGAACTATCCCTGGGTTCTTATTAGACCATTCCCATAATTCTGGTGAATGCCAGTTGTATGTAATTGATTGAGTCGACCATGCGGATGGTTCTCTGTGAAATGTTTCGCCAGTAATATATACACGCATTAATGATACCACCTTTCCATCAAGATATTTTCCTGTGCTCTTATGATCATATTTTTTACGTAGCTGGGTGAATCTTGATAAAATAAGATGGTAGTGTGATTTAACAGAATAGACCTTGTTTTCACATTGTTCTGCAATCTCATTGATTATGCTCATGTCATCGATAGGATGGCAAGTGTATTTCAAAATAGGATCCTGGTTGTATTCAAGCAGAAAGTCCATTACATCTTTAGCAGAACGATATTCAGGCAAATCACTCTTCGGGGAATCATCATTAGACTCGCCATCTTGATTAGTGTTTGCTAAATCAAGATCACGAATCATGAGGGCAGCAAGTTTCTCTCTCTGAGCATTCGTCAGTTTCTTGTTTGCGAGAAGTGTGCTGATAAGTTTTTGAGAGTTATTCTTCTTTGCCATCTTTGTCCCCTTTTAAAAGTTTCATTATTGCCTTTGTATTATACTCTATGGTCTCTTCATCCTCAAAGTCGATGAGTGAGGCTTGCAGTTCCATATCGTCTATATAGTCCTCAATCATCAAATCTTCGAATACTCCCATAGAACTCTTCTTCTTACGTTTCTTCTTGCCTAATTTGGGCAAAGCTGGTTCCTTTCTGTCACCAACGGGCGAAATGGTTTCGCCGGCAAGAATAGAGGACAAAGTGTCTGCTGCTGCTTCCAGACCTTTCTCCTCCCATTCTTTCAAGAGCTGATCGATTGGAAGGTTGTTGTATTTTGGATGTATCTGACGATCTCTTACAGGTTCATTTGCAAGCATCATCCAATAGTTTACACTATTTGAACGGCACAAAGCAACGAAAAAACTTTCCATTGAGCTGACAGTAAATCTGTAGTTCTTTCTTGGCTTGGCTTTTTCTGTAAAAACAACATCCTTTACTGCACTGCTTACATAAATAGAATTTTCTTTCTTTCCATTTTTATAAACAGCAGACAGTTTGCCCTCACCATTCAGGATGAACTTAATCTTTGTATTAAAGTTCTTTTCAAATTCAACAATAGAATACGACTCTATGTAGTTCACCTTTGATTCAGCATTGCTGCTCTTTGAATCGTATATGTTTGGATTTAAGGCTTCGAAACGTGAACGCAACTTTGTATATACAGCATCGTTCTCGCCTTTTACCATCTTTAAGAAGTCAAGTTTACCAATGATGACATTCTCCAATACAGGCTCACCTTTTTTGATATGACCTTTTGTAGCTTTATAATGCTTGTAGAAACTGGTATAAGTGTCCTTATATCCATATTTCTCCCACATATAAAGTATATTGCGAAGTTCACGGGTATATTTGTGAGCTGTATTTACTTTGTCATTAACTGTCAAACCTGTAACCTCTTGTCTTTCGCCTCTCTTTTGAAGTCTGGTTTTATCTGGATTGACGGTGAATCTTTCTTCTTTGATGATAGAAAAAAGATTTCTCATGAAGGTGTTATCTTCCTGATAGACATTATGCATACTGCTGAATGTCATATCATCCGCATATCTTGAATATTTTACTCCATTACGATTAGATAAGTGTCTCAACTTCTTGTCCAAAAAATCACAAACGGCATTTGTGAGTAGAGGAGAGGTTGGCGCACCCTGTGGAAGTGCATACCCCTTCTTGCCGTCCTTCACGACTTTCTTACAACAAAGTCCAGAGATGACTTTTGCCACATTCTCGTTAAAGTTGAATGGTGCTAACTGCAACCTTTTACAAACACGGCTCTGTGAAATAGAAGTGAAGAAGTCAGACAAATCCAGGTTCAGAACATAATTCTGTCCTACATGTAAGTTGGCATTATCAACAATAGAACGTCCTTTGACAAATCCCATTGCAGAAGGTCCGGCTTGGTAAACCTCTGCCAACATCATGTTGAGATAGTACAAGATCTCTTTCAAATTCCTGTTAGGTGCAGAAATTTCACGCAGCTTGCCATTTTTCTTGGGAATATAGAAGGTCTTATATCGGCGTGCAACCTTTTTACTTGGATCTGTATATGATTCAAGAACATCTTCCGTGAAGAGATTATCCTCACAGTTGGTCTCACGCTGCTTGAAGTAATTTAATACCTTTGTCAAATCAGAGAGATTGTTTATCTTGCCAATAAGTGTTCTTAAATCGTTCATTGCTTTTTATTGTTAAAATGCGGTCTTTGATCTATGCCAGAGGTTAGTTTTCTTTAAAATAAATCAGTCAACATCATAAAGTAAGACGTCAGTCGATTATAATCAAGAGTCATAGATGTTCAACATCAATATTCTGACATTGATTTTGTCTTTTCCCGAAGGAGCAGACATCCTAGCGAATACGCTGGACAAGAGTCAAAGTTTACCCTCTGGACATAGCCAAAGACCGCATATAGTTTACAAAATTAATGCTTTTTTCCCAAACTTATACATAAGTTTGGGAAATTTACACATATTTAACCTAATCTATGTTCCAATATGCATCAGGATCGCCGTCAAAGACATCGTCTATGTCCTGGTCACTCCATCCTTCTACATCTTGAGCATAACTGCCATTGTAATTGTCATAGGTACGCTCTTCTTCGTAATAATATTCTTCTTCCATGTCGTTTGTTTTTTAATTCTGGTGCAAAATTACATTATCATGCCGAACTCAATGTTCGTTTTGAATATAAATCTTGATTTTATATGAATTTTCTTGTGAAGCGGTCCAGTTTTTCTGCCTCTTTAGTATCAGAGTATAGAACCTCAGTGAATGTCTTGGGCATATCCGCGTAGCCAATACATGCTCCCCAAAGCATGAAGGCGTATTCCTTGTGCTGGCACTTTTTGTTCAACAGGTATCTTTCTATCTGATCGAATCCGAAAGGCTTCAGCAAGAATCCCATGGTTGACTTGATTACCTCCATATCTGATGGGATTTCAAAGCTTACTGCTCGGTGGTTCTTGTAAAGCCAGAAACCTCTCATGCAGTTCACAATCTGTTTACCGTCTTCCGTTTCGCTCTCAGGTAGTTCCATAAAAGCTTTGTCTTTCCCTAGAAAAAGTTGACTCGCAAAGTCAATAGTTATGTGGAAATAC
>CAMAFX010000013.1 GCA_945833925.1 uncultured Prevotellaceae bacterium | reverse complement strand
GGATGCAAAGGTACTACAAATCTTTAACCCCACCAAACGATTTACAAACTTTTTTCGAAAAAAAGATAATGTTTGGAGGTACTGAGCAGTATAGAAGGGACTATAATACTTACATACATTATTTATATATAACGCGCGCGAAGGCGTTTTTTGAACGTGGTGGCTGCAACATGTATGTTGCAGAACGAAACAGGAAACAAATTTATGCGTGAACAAATCAAGGTGAATAAGGAAAGAGAACGTTAAGGAAATGAAAAGCAAAAAAAATAGAGAAAAGAATAAGACGAAACCCCATCAAGGTGAATAAGGAAAGAGAACGTTAAGGAAATGAAAAGCAAAAAAATTGAGAAAAGAATAAGACGAAACCCGAAATACCAGAAGAGAGAAGGAAAAGAAAAAGGAAGAAGGACAAGGGATGGAAAGAAGGAGATGGCGGAAGGATAACTGAAGGAAGGATACCATAAGTTATGAACAAAAAGGGACTCGAGATAACTCGAGTCCCTTTCATAGAGATTGTTAATGATTAACAATATTCGATGCAATATATGATGCAATATATGATGCAATATATGATGCAATATGTTATGGTAAGTGGATTACTTTACCAAGACCTTCTTGCCATTGATAATGTTAACACCCTTCTGAACCTTGTTGAGCTTAATGCCGTTGAGGTTGAAGATCGTTGCATTCTCGTTAGCATTGATACTGTTAATGCCTGTTGGCTTAACGAATGTAACGGTAATGTTCATGATAACAGCCTTGCCATCATAAGTGATAGCCCACTTAGCAACGTAGGTATCACCTTCTGCGAAGTTATCATCGTGTGCACCTGTGTAATCGAAGATACCAGAAGTAGGATCGCTCAACTTGATGCAGAAGCCGTTTGTTGCATCTGACCATGAAGCAGCATCACCATTAGCATCGCGCCAACCGTCGGTTGTGTTAATAACATATGAACCGTCGGTTACGTTAACGATGTAAGTAACAACGTCAGAGAGGTCCTCTACACCGAGAGCAGCAGCAACCTCAGCAACATCGAATGTTGGAGCTTCCTCAGTCTCACTGTATGCTTTACCTGCAGTCTCGTTGTGAGCAATCTCGATAGTCTTGACAACCTCGAATGAAAGTTCAGGCTGCTCAACATAGTTGATAGTGAAGGTAACAACCTGAGAAGCATTGGTTGAGTTGTTTACATAAATCAAAGTAGCTGTGTAAGAAGCAACCTCGTTTGTACGACCAGGCATACCACCCATGTAATAAACCTTACCAGGAGCAGTATCGTCATCCTGGAGATAGAATACTGCATTGTCACCCCAGTCAACGAAATTACCCTCAGCGTCACGCCATCCGTCAGTTGTACTAAGAACACCTTCTACACGTTCACCGTTTGGAAGAACAGTATAGATAGTGACGTCAGCCATTGACTCTGCACCGATAGCCTCGAGAATCTCGTCAAGGTCAATATCAAGAGGAAGACCCTCGTAAAAAGAACCAAGATAAGACTCGATTGCATACTCGATAGGCTCTGGTTCGCTCTGGGCAACAACCCACTGGTATACAGCAGCAGCACTTGGAGTACCCTCTGCGTCTACGAATACACCTTCAGGGAGAGTGAGTACATAAGTACCAGGCTCTGTGAATACTTCAGCACCAGCCTCATCGAAGCTGATAGTAGCACCTGTCTCTGTGATAGCTACTGTAGCAGCACCAAACTGCTTCTCTGCCTCGAGCATTGAGAGAGTAGCAGTAGCCTCGCCAACAGCGAGAGTAACATCGGTAGCAGTTACAACGAATGTCTTAGCAACACCAGTTGCAGCAGCTTCAACAGCCTTGGTAGCATCACCAGCAACATCATTGTTGCTAACTGCAACAGCGAATGGCTCTGCAGGAGCAGAGATATTAGCATTAAGTGTGATAGTTGGAAGATAAACATTCTCGCCATCAACAGCGAATGTGCCGTTGTCCTTGATGTAGAGTGCAGTTGTACCAGCAGGAATCTCAACGGTCTTTTCTTCAGCAGTTACGAAACCACTAAGAGTGATGTTCTCACCGTCAACAGAATATGTTGATCCATAAGCTGGATGCCAGAGACCATAAATCTCAGAACCATCCTCGTTCTGGAGAGTGAGACCAGCACACTCCTCTTCGCCAAGAACCTCGATAGACTTAGCACCTGGGAGAGTAATCACGATATTGTCAAGATCAGAAATAGCAGTTACAGCAGTCTCGCCAAGAGAAGTAGTAACAGTCGCGCCATCCCAACCTGCAGGACCCTCGACAGCTGTAATAGTCCAAACACCATTGTTGGCAGCAGCCTTGTTAGCATAGATAGCTGCGCCCTCCTCTGTTGAATCGCTACCAAGGAGACCCTTAGAACCCTGGAGAGTATAGCCACCCTCAACGATGTTAGCTTTGAGAACGTAAGCCTCATCGAGGTTTGTAGTTGTTGAAAGAGTCCAGGTGTTTGCTGTGGTCTTGAAGATATAAGAACCCTCTTCGTTGCTGATAGCATAGCCACCCTCAACTGCTGTGAAGTAAACAACAGCATCGGCCTGAAGAGTTACGCTCTGACTCTCTGTATTAACAGAGAGGTTACCGCTTGCAGTTGTGTTGGCAACAGCATAAGCCTGGCCCTCAACAGGAAGATTCCTAACGAGAAGTTCAGAAGCAGCGTCAACAGCATCGGTTGCCTCAGCAGCCTCAATAGCAGTCTTGGCAGCCTCTACAGAAGCACCTGTATAATAGAACAAACCGTCGCCAACAGGCAATTCATTGATTTCTGCGAGAGCATTCTCCTTGTACTGTGCAAGAGCAGCAGCAGGATCGGCAGTCTTTTCAATTTCAATAGCATCGATGAACAAGTGTGGGTTAGCACTGCTGCCAGAACCGAGAGACTTGTAACCGAGTGAAAGAGTTACGGTAGCAGCCTGTGGAAGGGCGAACTCAATAGTCTGAGTTGTCCATGCGCCCTCAGTAAAGCTCTGAGTTTCTGAGTAGTACTCTGTAGAACCAACAATAACACCTGTGAGGTTGGTCACCTTGCTTGCACCCTTTGCGCAGTAAGTAGGAACGGTCATCTTGTAGATACCGCCCTCGAGCTGGATGTCCTTAGTGTACTGAACCTTGCAGCCCCATACACCGAGCAAACCGAAAGCGTTGCCAGTCTCACCCCCTGAATTAGTTGCAGGAGCGCCAACAGTACCACCACGCATAACCTGAGCAGAACCGTAAGCGAAGATACCGCCAACTACACCATTGCCCTCTGTGCCAGAATCGGTTACACCGACACCCTCTGCAACAGTCCAGCCCTCAACAGGCTGTGCACCATACTTGGTTGTGTTATTATTAGCCATATCCTTGCTGTAACCGCAGATGTCCTCAGAGGTCGCCTCGAGAGAGTTGAAATTCTCGGTGTAAGCAAGAGTCGTACCATAGAGCATGAAGTTGTCTACAGAAATCCAGTTACCTGTACAACCCTCTATCTTAGCACCGAGAGTTACAGGAGTGGTCTCTGTCAACTTGAATGCTACGGCGAAAGTACCTGGGGTATTGCTTACCTCAGCCTTAGCGCCGTCGACATAGATAAAGTAACCACCAGGAATAACAGCACCATCACCCTGCTGAAGGTTCTGAGCCTCAGCTGTGAGGAGATAGTTACCAGCAGGCAAACTAACAACCTGAGAAAGGTCGCCGTTGTCAAGAGTTCCAGGACCAGGAGTCCAGCGTTCTACGAAGATGTTACCTGTCAGCAATCCGAAGTTCTTGTTTGTAGCAGTATTTCCACCGTCGGCAGAAGTCCAGCCCTCGAGGTTGCCGGTCTCGAAACTTGGGTTAGCGAGCAGACTCGTCATGTCCATCATGGAAGCAGCCTTAGCCTGAACGCCTGCCTTGTATGCAGCGAGTACGGGGTTGCCTTCTGTGAGGTCGAGAGTACCATTCTCGTAAGCTGTATTGAATGCATCTGTCACATCTGCAATGTTAAGACCTGCAACTGCAGCGTTTGCAGCAACCTGGTCGGCAACACTCTTAGCAGTAGCATAAGCAGTAATTGAGCTTCTTGCAGCAGAAATAGCATCCTTGAGTGCAGATGTAGCAGCCTCATAAGCTTCTGCTGTTGCCTCTGGAGTTACAGCAGCGGCAGCTGCCAGATCAGCGGCTACCTGAGCGTCCATCTTACCTGTGATGGTAGCAGCCTCCTCCTTGTATTCGTTGAGAGCTGCGATATAAGAAGCAAGCTTAACTTCAGCGAGACTAACGTTTCCGTAATAAGTGAGCGAGAACTCACCCCAGATGTTCCACAGACCTGTGTTGGTATCACCGTGTACACCTACTTTGAGAGAACCGCCCTCCTCTACTTCAACATAAATTGGGTTGATTGCATATTCGCCATTCAGGAAAGCTGTGTATGCAGCAGTCATGCTACTGATGGAACCTGTCAACTTAGGGAAGACAGACTTCTCACCGTTTGCATAAACGTAAGGAAGATTCTCCTCGTCTGAACCATCCTGACGATAGAAAGCCTTTGCACCGAGTGCGTAAACACCAGCCTTGAGACCCGTAATAACCTGAGAAAGGTCGAAACCGTTGGTTGCATGGTATGACTCTGCGCAGTTTGCATTGTTGCCACCACTACCATAAGAAAGGTTGCTTGGAGTACCTGTTCCGTCAGCGCCAGTCACTGTCCATGTAGGATAGAAACTTGTGTTGCCATTGCGCTTGAACTCAGGGTTAATGATAAGACCGGTCACGTCAACAGGAGTTGAAATGCTTGCTTCTGCCTGAGAAGCCACAATGTCGGCCTTTGAGATAAGTCTCCACTGGGCTGCAGGAAGAGTTTCGTCAGTAACTGTCTTGATAACCTTGTTCATGCCATCAGTTGCGATGAAATTTGTACCATCCTGCGAGAATACATAAATATTCTCACCTACTGATTTGAATGTGAAGTTGGTTGCGGCACCATCGCAATAAGCACCTGCGAAATAGTGTGCATTAGCATTGTTGTACTGGTGAGAGTCGATAGTGTAGACTCCGTCGGCACCTTCCAATTTAAAGAACTGTGGTCTGCCCAGTGTGGTAGCGTGGGTACCCCAATCGTTACCTCCACCTAAATAACCGCCATTCTCAACATTCTGGAGGATGTAGTCACCAGCCTCAAGCTGCGCGTTTACACTGACGAAAGACACCATCAGTGCAATCAAAGAAAAGAAAAGTTTCTTCATGCGTTGTTGATTTTAGTTAATAAAAAGGTTAATTAGAATGTTTGATTTTTCAAGATATTATGAATAATGTATGCAATGCCACAAAGATAATAAATAATACAATGTAAGTTCATAAAAAATGTGATTTTCTTTCATTTTTTCTTAAAACATTCACTAAAAGATGCTGTAATACAAGAAAACGAAAGCAATATCCACGAGAGATGGAAGTTGCAGCACATCTTCGACTTCAGCCGACAGAGCGGGAAGCACCCCTACCACAAACAAGGAGAAGAAACTTTGTTGAGAGAGAGAGAAAGAAAGAAAAAGGTGAAGCCACGGATGCGGCTTCACCTTGATTAAGTCTTATGAATGGATCAAGGGGGATTATTCCTTGCCCAAGAGAATATTCATCATTGTCACTGCAGAGTAAGCGACTGGAGTACCAGGGCCGAAGATTGCAGCTACGCCTGCCTTGTAGAGGAAGTCGTAGTCCTGAGCAGGAATTACACCACCGGCGATAACCATGATGTCCTCGCGACCGAGCTTCTTCAACTCCTCGATAAGCTGAGGGATGAGAGTCTTGTGACCGGCAGCCAGTGAACTTGCACCGATGATGTTGACGTCATTCTCAACAGCCTGACGTGCAGCCTCGGCTGGAGTCTGGAACAGAGGACCCATATCTACGTCGTAACCGCAGTCTGCATAACCGGTTGCAACAACCTTTGCACCACGGTCGTGACCATCCTGACCCATCTTAGCCACCATGATACGTGGACGACGGCCATTTACCTTAGCGAACTCGTCTGTGAGAGCGCATGCCTCCTTGAAGAGGTCGTCATTCTTACTTTCTGATGAATACACGCCTGAAATAGTTCTAATGATTGCTTTATAACGTCCTACAACTGCCTCGCAAGCGTCACTGATTTCACCGAGAGTAGCACGGTGACCAGCAGCGGTAACAGCGAGAGCAAGCAGGTTATCCTCACTCTTCTTGCCGTCTGCAAACTCCTGAACGCACTTGGTGATAGCCTCGAGGTCGGCCTTGACCTGAGCCTCGTCGCGCTTAGCCTTGAGGTCCTTGAGAGCCTCCTCCTGCTGCATACGTACGGCAGTGTTGTCGATTTCGAGGATGTCGATGGGATCCTCGTGCTCGAGACGATACTTGTTGACACCAACGATGGTCTGTGTACCACAGTCGATACGAGCCTGAGTACGTGCAGCAGCCTCCTCGATACGCATCTTTGGCAGACCAGTCTCGATAGCCTTTGCCATACCGCCAAGCTTCTCGATTTCCTGGATGTGCTCCCATGCCTTATGGTAGAGTTCCTGTGTCAGTTTCTCAACATAGTAAGAACCTGCCCATGGGTCGATATGCTTGCATACCTGGGTCTCGTTCTGGATGTAAATCTGAGTGTTACGTGCGATACGAGCCGAGAAGTCGGTAGGAAGTGCGATAGCCTCGTCGAGAGCGTTGGTGTGGAGTGACTGGGTGTGACCAAGCACAGCAGCCATAGCCTCGATACAGGTACGACCAACGTTGTTGAATGGATCCTGCTCGGTGAGCGACCAACCTGATGTCTGTGAGTGAGTACGGAGTGCCATTGACTTAGGATTCTTGGCGCCAAAGCTCTTGACAATCTTAGCCCAGAGCAGACGACCTGCACGCATCTTGGCAATCTCCATGAAGTGGTTCACACCGATAGCCCAGAAGAAGCTGAGACGAGGAGCGAACGCATCGACATCGATACCGGCGTTGATACCGGCACGGAGGTAGTCCATACCGTCGGCAAGTGTGTAAGCCAACTCGATGTCGGCAGTTGCACCAGCCTCCTGCATATGGTAGCCAGAGATAGAGATGCTGTTGAACTTAGGCATCTTCTGGCTTGTGAACTCAAAGATGTCAGCGATAATCTTCATTGAGAATGAAGGTGGATAGATGTAGGTGTTACGCACCATGAACTCCTTGAGGATGTCGTTCTGGATGGTACCAGCCATCTCCTCGAGCTGAGCACCCTGCTCGAGACCTGCATTGATATAGAATGCGAGAACTGGCAGAACGGCTCCGTTCATAGTCATTGACACAGACATCTTGTTCAAAGGTATACCAGCGAACAAAGTCTTCATATTCTCAAGGCTGCAGATGCTGACACCAGCCTTTCCGACATCACCAACAACGCGCTGGTTGTCTGGGTCGTAGCCACGGTGTGTAGGAAGGTCGAATGCAACAGACAGACCCTTCTGACCACTTGCAAGGTTACGACGATAGAAAGCGTTAGACTCCTCCGCTGTAGAGAATCCGGCATACTGACGGATGGTCCATGGGCGGAAAGGATACATCATGCTATAGGGGCCACGAAGGAATGGAGGAATACCGGCAGCAAAGTCCAGGTGTTCCATACCCTCGAGGTCTTCCTTTGTATATACAGGCTGAATATCAATCTGCTCGGCTGTCTTCCAGTTGGCAGTGATACCATTCTCCTTTTGCCATTCCTGGCCATTCTTAGCTTCAATTCCGCTAAAAATATCAATATCTTTAAATGATTTACGTGCCATAATTATAGTCCGAGTTTAGCGTTATACTCCTTCAATGTCTTCAACTGGTCCACGCGAACGTGAATGAAGTTCTCAATACCTGCAGCCTTGAGGTCCTCTGCACAAGCAGGTGCACCTGCAACAACAAACATTGCACGGCCATTCAGATAGTTGTATGCTGGGATAGCGTACTCTGCATACTCATCGTCGCTTGAACAGATAACCACGATGTCAGCACCAGCCTCGAGAGCCTTGTCGACACCCTCCTCTACGGTCTTGAAACCGAGGTTGTCAATAACCTGGTAACCTGCTGCTGCAAGGAAGTTGCAAGAGAACTGTGCACGTGCCTGACGCATAGCAAGGTTACCGATGGTGAGCATGAATGCTACAGGTACCTTGGGTGCCTTCTCGGTAGTGAGGCGCAGAGTCTCGAAGTCGCTTGCCAGACGAGCAGGATTGATAGCAGGAAGCTCGCCCTCTGCCTCGCTGCCGCATGTAGTGCAGCATGCGCCGACAGGCTGCTTGCCCTCGCTCTTCTCGGTGAAGTTGGGGAACTGGTTTGTACCGAGCAGGAACTCCTTGCGCTTGCCAGCATTGGCATGGCGTGTAGCGTTTGTCTCGTTGATGGTGTTCTGGATGTTGCCAGCCATAGCCTCTGCCAGGAAGCCGCCTGCCTCCTCAACGCTGAGGAAGAGAGTCCAAGCCTGCTTAGCGAGAGCAGAGGTAAGTTCCTCGATGAAGTAAGAACCACCGGCAACGTCGACCATGCGGTCGAAGTGGCACTCGTCCTTGAGCAGCAACTGCTGGTTGCGAGCGATACGCTCAGCGAACTCTGTTGGAGTCTCGTATGGATTGTCGAATGGAGTAACCACGATACTGTCTACACCGCCGAGAGCAGCACTCATGGCCTCGGTCTGTGAACGAAGCATGTTGACGTAGCTGTCGAACACAGTCTGGTTGTATGTTGTTGTGATGGCGCAGATGTGCATCTTTGCGCTCTCCTTGCATGCTGTGTACTGGCTTACGATCTGAGCCCAGAGCATACGTGCAGCACGAAGCTTGGCAATCTCCATGAAGTAAACTCCGTTGATACCGAGGTTGAACTTGATGTTCTGTGCAGCCAACTCAGGAGCAACGCCTGCCTCTGTCAACTGGCTGAGGTACTCGTTACCCCATGCCAATGCGTAGCCGAGGTCCTGATAACTGTAAGCACCAGCGTTGGTAAGCTTGTAAGCACTTACTGCAACAGCTGCAAACTTAGGATAATCCTTGAGAATCTCTACCATCTCCTTGGCGCTTGCCACGAGTGCGCTTCTGTCCTTGCCCTTAGAGATAATCTTCTCGATTGGGTCGAATGCGATGCTACCTGCAACGTTTGCCTTGTTGACACCCTTCTTCTCGAAGTAAGCTACAAGAAGCTTGGCCAACTCAACGCAGTGGCGCTGGCATGTCTGGAAGTTGAGCTCGACGCACTCTACATAGATGCCCTCGAGGAGAGTGTCGATGTACTCTGCGCTCAACTTGTCTGCTGGAATAACGAAACCGAGGCTGGTTACACCCTTGTTGAGGATGTCAAGAGCCTTCTCGTTAGCAGCCTTTGGACACTCGCACTGAATGTCCTGACGCACATACCACTCATTGTCCGCAGCCTTGTTGCCACGAACGTAAGGAAACTCTCCTGGCAAAGCATTGACGGTGGCCAACTGGTCAACGTCCTCCTTGCGGTAGAATGGCTCCATTGAGAAGCCTTCGTTGGTTCTCCAAACCATCTTCTTCTGATAGTCTGCACCCTTGAGGTCAACCTCAATCTTGTCCCTCCACTCCTGGCGGGTTGGCGCGGTGAAATCAGAAAAAAGTCTTTCTTTACTATCTGCCATAATATTAAAAATAAATGAAATATTTATCGAATTTCGCACAAAGATACAAAATAAATCAGAATACATAATTTTTAAGACCGATTTATTTATGTATTTGTATGTTTTTAAAAAGAGATAGATGTCTTTTATTATAAATTATGTATCTTTGTGACTGATTAGCTAACGTGGAGTATTGTTAACAATAAAGAAAACATAACAAACTAAAAACTATGGATTGGTTACAAAAACTCTTTACCGACACTGACGGCATAGGACACATCGTTATGATCTATGCCATTGTCATTGCTGTGGGTATCTTCCTGGGCCGTATGAAAATTGGCGGCAAGAAGAACGGCATAGCACTTGGCGTCACCTTTGTACTGTTTGCGGGTATCGTGGCAGGACACTTAGGCTTTACCGGAACGACAAACGTTCTGACATTCATCCAGGACTTCGGACTTATCCTATTTGTCTACTGCATCGGTCTGCAGGTTGGCCCCGGCTTCATCAGCAGTTTCAAGGAAGGTGGTGTAAAGATGAACTTGGTGGCGCTGGGCATCATACTGCTCAACGTGACATGCTGCATCGCACTCTATTTCGCAGTATTCTACAAGGGCGGAAGCATTACCGGCGAGAACAGCACCAACCTGGCCATGATGGTCGGCGTGCTCTGTGGCGCCATAACCAACACCCCCGGTCTGGGTGCTGCCAACGAGGCATGCACCACCATCTTTGGTGAAGGAGCTCCGACCATTGCCAACGGCTACGCATGCGCCTACCCTCTCGGTGTTGTAGGCATCATCCTGGCAACCATAGTAATACGTTATATAACAGGCACATCGCTAAAGAAGGAGCAGGACGCCATAGAGCAGGAGAAGGCTGCCAACCCACATGCCACACCTCACCGCATGACCGTAGCTGCACGCAACCCATACCTGCTTGGAAAGAGCATCCTGCAGGTACGCCAGTTCCTGGGTCGTGACTTTGTATGCTCGCGAATACTTCAGAACGGACACGTAAGCATTCCTAACCGCGACACCATCCTGGGCGAGGGCGACGAGATGTACATCACCTGCGCAGAGGCCGACTCAGAGGCAATCAAGGCGTTCATCGGCCCCGAGGAACAGGTAGAATGGGAGGAGCAGGACGTGCCAATGGTAAGCAAGCACGTACTGGTTACCCAGCCAGCCGTTAACGGCAAGACTCTGGGCGAGCTGCATTTCAGTAGTGTATACGGTGTCAACGTCACACGCATCCGTCGTGGCGACATGAATCTCTTTGCCGAAAGCAACCTGCGCCTGCAGATTGGCGACCGCCTGGTAGTTGTTGGTCCAGAGGACGCAGTAGACCGCGTTGCAAACAAGATGGGTAACAGCGTGAAGAAGCTCGACCACCCAAATCTGGCAGCCATCTTCCTCGGTGTGTTCATCGGAATCATCTTCGGTGCAATACCCATTGCCATCCCCGGTGTACCAACTCCCGTCAAGCTTGGTTTGGCTGGTGGACCTCTGTGTATCGCCATTGCTATCGGTGCCTACGGATATAAGTTCAAAATCAACGCATACACCACCACCAGTGCCAACCTCATGCTTCGAGAGATGGGTCTGGCGCTCTTCCTTGCCAGTGTGGGCATCAAGGCTGGTGCGAACTTCGTTGACACGGTTATGAACGGAGACGGACTGACATACGTATGGTGCGGATTCATCATCACTGTAGTGCCAATCCTTATCATGGGATTCATCGCAAAGAAATTCCTAAAGCTGAACTACTGCACGCTGATGGGTCTCATCGCCGGTTCTACAACCGACCCACCTGCGCTGGCATTCGCCAACCAGACTGCCAACAACGAGGCTCCTGCCATCGGCTACTCTACCGTTTACCCTCTGAGCATGTTCATGCGTATCCTGACAGCTCAGCTTATCATCCTGCTGCTGTGCTCGTAAGGTAACGGTATTTACACATATCGACAAAGGAGTAATACTTTGCAAGCAAAAAGTTGAACCATATATCAGAACAACGCCCCGGGCAACTTGCCCGGGGCGTTTTCATGTTTATTACCATCATATTACTGTCAAACGATGCCCTGTGCCATCATAGCACGTGCTACCTTCATGAAACCAGCCACGTTGGCTCCCTTTACGTAGTTGACGTAACCATCGGGCTGAGTGCCGTGCTTGACGCACTGCTCGTGTATGTTGTGCATTATTTCGTGCAGGCGGCTGTCGACCTCCTCGGCACTCCATGACAGATGCATAGCGTTCTGGGTCATCTCGAGACCGCTGGTTGCAACACCACCTGCATTGACTGCCTTGCCGGGGGCAAAGAGCATCCTTGCATCAAGGAAGACGTCTATTGCTTCGGGTGTACAACCCATGTTGGATATCTCGCCGACACAGATGCAACCATTCTCGATAAGTCGTCTTGCATCGTCGCCGTTCAGCTCGTTCTGTGTAGCACATGGCAGTGCCACGTCGCATGACACCTCCCAAGGACGATGTCCCTCGACAAACTTAGCTCTGGGGAATTCTTCTGCATATGGTGCACACACGTCATTGCCACTGGCACGCAACTCGAGCATATAAGCTATCTTCTCGTCGTTGAGTCCTTCTTCGTCAAGGATATAGCCATCGGGGCCGCTGATTGTGATTACCTTGGCACCCAACTCAGTTGCCTTGCGGGCAGCGCCCCAGGCCACGTTGCCGAAACCGCTGATAGCTACCTTCTTGCCCTTCAGTGACTCTCCTTTGGAAGCTAACATCTCACTTACAAAATACAAGCCGCCGAAACCTGTTGCCTCGGGTCGAACGAGAGACCCTCCGAACTCAAGATTCTTGCCTGTAAGGACTCCTGAGAAGTCGCGTGTGAGTTTCTTATACTGACCGAAAAGGTAACCTATCTCGCGTGCTCCAACGCCAATGTCGCCAGCAGGTACATCTACCTCTGGACCGACGTAACGATAGAGCTCGCTCATAAATGCCTGGCAGAAACGCATAATCTCGGCATCGCTCTTACCACGTGGACTGAAATCACTACCACCCTTGCCACCACCCATAGGCAGTGTGGTGAGGGCATTCTTGAACGTCTGCTCGAAACCAAGGAACTTCAAGATACTGAGATTGACGGAAGCATGGAAACGCAGGCCGCCCTTGTAGGGACCAATGGCACTGTTGAACTGTACACGATAGCCGATATTGACCTGTACCTCGCCACTGTCGTCGACCCAGGGAACTCGGAAGGTGATTATGCGCTCTGGCTCTACAAGACGCTCTATCAACTTTGCCTTCTCAAACTCGGGGTGCTGATTGTAGACATCCTCAATACTTATCAAAACTTCACGTACTGCCTGCAAATACTCGGTCTCGCCGGGGTGACGTGCTTCCAACTGTCTCAGAACATTCTCGATTTTCATAGTATAAATTGTATTAGATTATTATCCTTCTTTATTGTGTTTTTCCTGTAACTCATACGATGTTGCTATACAAAAATAGAGAAACAAATGAAGATAACAAAAAAAGAGATAAACAAACAACGAAATGATTCACGATTTGCAAAAGCCTTGTTGCAAACGACACATAAACTAAACCGTTTGTGGGAATCTAAGACAGAAAGCAGTATGATTTAGGGAATCAAATTGCAGAAAATTTTTTTATTCGGTGCATAAAAAAATTTTTTTCGCTGCGTAAAAAAACTTTTTCCGGTACGTAAAAAATATTTTTCCGATGCATAATCCTAAGAAGACGTAAAGCGTACTAAAAAAATCACGCAGCGTGACGAGGAATATCACGCTGCGTGAATCTATTATTCTCTATTAACGTAAAGAATTATATCGGATGATTACTTCTTGTTGCTTTCTCCTTTGAAGTGGTAACGAACACCAAGAGTGAAGTTCCACTTAGCATTGGCAGCATGAGCATGGTGTCCGTTCATATACTTCGCAGCAGTGTTCCCTTGAATCTGTGCCTCTGCAGTTACGTCCATAGCCTTCGAAACTCGAAGTGCACCCATCATACCGGCAACAAGACCAAAGCTGCTCTTGCTGTTGTACTTCTTTGATATTGCCTTTGACTTGTGGCTGTATGCAATACCAAGCTCTGGATAGAGGCTGAAGCGTGGCTGGAAGCGTGTACCCTTCCACAAGTTGGTGAAGTTGAGCATGTAGAGGGCGCGAAGATCCATCATACCATAGTTGCCAAGAATTCTATTAACCGAAGTCTCATCGTTCATTGAGCTAAACTCGAACTGGAAACGAACAGTAGAGAGTGGCGAGAGATCGCGACCTGCATTCAGACTGAATGTAGGCTGAATACCTGACATACCCTTCTGGTCGTCGTGGATGTACTTCAAGCAGAGGAAAGACTTAGCACCACCAAGTTCGACACCAGCCCACCAGTGTGGCTCGAATGCCTGAGCAGAATGCTCCTGGAGAATGATCTCGTCGTTGCCAAGTGCCTTGTTTGTCTTGGCATCTGCCGAACGGGTGATACGTGTACCGACGCTCAGTGTGAACGGAGCATTGTGAGAAGCCTTTGCCAACGAACGGATGTCAAGTGTATTCTTATCGGCTATAGTCAAGATGCTTGGCTCAACATAGAGCTGTACGCCTGGAGTAACTGTATAGAGTGCCTGGATACCAGCTGTAAGACCAGCAAAGCTACCCATCTCATCCTTACGTCTTGAATGATTTTTGTTAAGGATAGATGAACCGAAACCATTGCCTGGCTGCCAATCGTGGTTTGTTACCTGACGACCTACTGCAAGACCAGCGAAGAGGTTCAGGTCGAACTTGCGATCCTGGTCAGCACGCATACCACGGAACCAGTTGAGAACATCTGTCATTACCTCAATGTGAGCAGTTGCTGTTACCTGAGGCATGTACTGCTTGATATCGCTGTATGTTACGTTGGTATAGTGATTGGTATAGTCCATTGACTCATGATAGGTCTGCTGGAACTTGAAGCCTGCACGAACACCGAACAGTGAGTTAAACCAACGACCGAATGAAGCCTTGTAGCTTGAACCACCATAGTGGCCGAATGGCTTAGCCCAACCTGTCTGTGCCTCGAAGAACCATCCCTTCTTGCTGTCTGCCAACTGAAGGTTCATGTTTGCCTTCTCTTCCTCAGAACTTGGCATGTGGTAGCGTGTACCAACGGTGAAGGTCCACTTGTTGTTTGCATATCTGTGTGGCACGTGCTGATTCATATACTGCTTGGCAAAGTTCTGCTGGAACTGTGCCTCAGCTGTAACATCTACACGCTTCGAAACACGCAATGCATTCATTACACCAATAACAACACCCATTGAGTTACTGCTCAATGACGATGGCTTGGCTGCTGACTTGTGACTGAATGCCAAACCAGCCTCAGGATATACACTGAAGCGTGGGTTGTAGCGGGTTCCGCGCCAAAGGTTGGTGAAGTTGAGCATATAAAGGATGCGGGCATCAATCATACTGTAGTTGCCGAGTGTACGCTCGTAGTCGGTCTCGTCGTTCATCAGAGACCACTCCAACTGAGCACGTACTGTTGACAGTGGAGTAAGGTCGCGACCAACATTGAAGCTAAGAGTTGGCTGGATGCCCGACATTCCCTTCTGGTCGTCGTGGATGAACTTCTTGCAGAGGAATGACTTGGCACCACCGACCTGTATGCCGTACCACCAGTGTGGCTCAAACACAGTATTAAGTTTCTCTCCCTCAAGGTTACTTGCATCACCGTACTTGCGTGTCAGGCGAGCATCGTCGGGACGAGTGATTCTTGAACCGACGCTCACGGTCATTGGGAAGTGGCTCTGGAAGTTACCGTCTGAATATGATGATGGACGCAGTGGGTTCTTCTTGAAGACACCGTTGCGAACACTCATCGCTGAAGGCTCGACAAACAACTCTACGCCAGGAGCAACCTGATAGAGAGCCTGGAGACCTGCTGACACACCAAATGTGCTACTCATCTCGTTGTGCTTGCGATCGCTAGTGAGGATTGAAGAACCGAAATCTGTCTCACGGTCCCAATCGTAGTTTGATACCTGACGACCTGCTGCCAGACCAGCAAAGAGGTTGAGGTTGAACTTGCGGTCATCCTCGGCACGAAGGCGTGGGAACCAGTTGAGAACGTCGGTGATAACCTCAACATGACCGGTAGCCGTAACCTGAGGCATGTACTGCTGAACGGTTGGGTCGGGAGTGTATGTCCACTGGTCTCTGTATGTGAATGAGTCGTGGTAGTTCTGCTGCAAGCGAAGACCAGCACGAACACCGAACAAAGCGTTCAACCAACGACCGAACGAGAACTTGTAGTTAGAACCGCCATTGTGACCAAATGGCTTAGCCCAACCAAACTCGCTCTCGAAGAACCAACCCTTCTTGTTGTCTGAAACACTAAGATTCAAGCGATCGAGTTCTTCATCGGTTGTAGGCATATGGTAGCGCGCACCAACAGTGAAGGTCCACTTGTTGTTTGCGTACTGATGATTCTCGTGCTGATTCATATACAACTTGGTGAAGTTCTGCTGGAACTGAGCTTCTGCAGTAACATCGATGCTCTTGTTTACACGGAAGGTATTCATCATACCAAGAACCGCACCAAAAGTGTTGTAACTTGTATTCTCAAACTTAGTCTTTGACTTGTGGCTGAATGCAACACCGGCTTCAGGATAAAAGCTGAAACGTGGGTTGTAACGTGTACCACGCCAGAGGTTGGTGAAGTTGAGCATATAGAGAATGCGAGCATCAACCATGCTGTAGTTGCCAAGTGTACGCTCATAGTCGGTCTCGTCGTTCATCAAAGACCACTCCAACTGACCACGTACTGTTGACAATGGAGTAAGGTCACGACCAACATTGAAACTCAAAGTTGGCTGGATGACTGACATACTACTCTGATCGTCGTGGATAAACTTCTTGCAGAGGAATGACTTAGAACCACCTATCTGCAAACCATACCACCAGTTTGGAGCGAACTCAGTGTTGAGACTCTCACCCTCGAGATTACTTGCATCACCGTACTTGCGAGTCATGCGAGCATCATCAGGACGAGTGATTCTCGAACCGACACTCAACGTAATTGGGAAGTTGCTCTGAGAATCGCCTTTTGGATAGAACTTTGGACGACCAGGATTCTTCTTGAAGACACCATCACGTACACTCATGATAGAAGGTTCTACGAACAACTGTACTCCAGGAGCGATCTTGACGAGTCCCTGCAAACCTGCAGACACACCGACAGTGTAACTCATCTCGTTATGCTGACGATCAGAGGTAGAAAGAATTGAACCACCGAAATCAGTCTTACGGTCCCACTCATAGTTTGTAACCTGACGTCCTATTGTGAAGCCAGCAAACATATTCAAGTCGAACAAGCGATCTTCCTGTTCGCGGAACTTGGGGAACCAGTTGAGAACGTCGGTCATAGCCTCTACGTGACCGGTTGCAGTAACCTGAGGCATAAGCTGCTTGACGCTTGGGTCTGGTGTGCCTGTCCACTGATCCTTATAAGTAAATCCTGTGTGGTAATTGTTCTGGTAACGTAAACCAGCGCGTACACCGAACAATGGTGACAGCCAACGACCAAACGAGAACTTGTAGTTAGAACCACTGTAACGGCCGAATGGCTTAGCCCAACCAAACTGGCTTTCGAAGAACCAACCCTTCTGCCAATCCTTGACATGAAGATTCAGTCTGTCGAAATCCTCCTCGCCTGTTGGCAAATGGTAGCGAACACCTGTATAAAGACCCCACTTGATTCTCTTCAAACCATAACGTGAAGCATCAGAAGGGAAATGGAACATGCCACGTAAATTTGCCTGTCCCAAAACTTCGGTATATACATCCCACTTCGAATTAACATCGTATGACAACAACAAACCGACAGCACCGCCAAATGTTGACTTGTTCATGCCAACGGCGTTCTGGCGTTTCTTGAACTCTGGCTTATCAGTGTCTGGAAGGTCATTGATGCTATGAACAGTACTCTTCTGACCGACAATACCACTCCATGTCGGACCTGCCTCGAGATATGCGTGCAGTCTGTTGTGACTGTCAACACCTCTCAAGAGGTTGCTGATAGAAAGCATATACAGAAGACGCAAATCCAATGCCTGATATCTTGTGTGCCAGTCTTTCTTGAAACGTGAGAAGTACTGCCAGTCAGCCTGCAAACGCAGTGTGGCATATGGATTGAAGTCGTAACCACCATTCAGGTTGATGGAAGGGTTGAACGCACCGTAACCGTCCTGCTGTCTGTGTATCTGGTCGAAGTTCTTGACACCTCCGAAGCCTAAGCCAGCCCAGAAATGTGGAAGGAAATAACCATCATTCTTTATTCTCTCCTCAGCACGGTTGTAGTAGAAGCGGGCACCGGCGCTAAGGACAAACAGGTTGTCGGTCTTCTGTCCCTTACCATCCTTGCCAACATAGTTTGCACTGTAGCGACTGTCGAAGTAGCGAGGCTCAATAAAAATGTATCCACCTGGAGATACCTTATATAATGCCTGAGCTGCAGCGGTGAAACCGTATGCCATCGACATTGAAGGTGATTTTCTTGCGAGACCATACTTCTTGTTCGTGCCAAACTGAAGACCTGCAGAAAGATCCAACTCCCATGTTGGCTCGTCCTTCTCGCGGAACTTGCTGGAGAAGTTAAGCAGGTTGACCATTAACTCACCACGTGCGCCAATCAGTACATTAGAGTACAACTTGTGGTTGCTTGGTTCCTTCTTGCTGTATACTCTCGAGTCCCAATAGGTCTGCTGTCCACCGAATCCTGCACGAACACCAAAGTATCTGGTTAACCACTTACCAAATCCCATCCAGTTGTTGCTACCACTAAGATGTGTATTGAAATTGCCAGTATAGAAGCCCCAACCAGTACTTGCCTCGTAGAACCAACTTCTGTACTGGTTACTCTGAGACATATAATAGTCGTGAGAGTCGTTCAAGCCGACACCCAAACCTGCGTGTACACCATACATCAACTGGAAGTGCGATGGGTCGCGCTGAGTAAACAGACGATGAACACGGTTACCACTCTCGTTATGATATGCAGAGCCTAAATGCCCGTTTCTACCCAAATAGTCGGTCTGTCTTGTAAAACCAACATAAGGCTGAACGAAGAAACGCAAGTTGGGAGAGATTCTTGCAGAAATCTCCAGACCACCATAAGCGTATGGCATGATAGTTGAGCGATCGCCATACATACGAGCACCGGCAGCAACGATTGTGCTATACTCGATTGGTCTGTTCTCGTTATATCCCAAAGAGAATGAACTAAGGTTGGCAAGATACTGAATCTCGGCCATAACCGTAGTAAATGACTTAGAACTGTTCTGTACAGACATCTCCTCGTATCCACCCTGCAAACGCAACTGATGTATAGGGGTAAGGCGGTAGCCAATATATCCGTTGAATGGAATCTGCTTGGTTGTAGCATGCCAGTTGGTGACTAAATCTATACCACTTGAGAAACCAAATGTGATATGGCGCCACCAAGCCTTATTGAAAGCGGTATCGCCCTCAAGTGGTCTGTAGCGTTTCTGTACCTGATATATAGACGGATCAAACGTAGAGAAGCGAGTCCACGTATATGTCTTGGACGGTGTCTCGGCGACGCTGTCCTGCAACTCAGACTGTGCCTTTACGGATTGCGCAAAGAGCAGAGTCGACATCGATAATATAATAGATAAAGTTTTCAAATCACTTAATAATATAAATAAATGAAACACCCAACTGATAAGGTACAATACTTAGACCACGTTCACGATACGAAAGATTGCGAGGATTATCTTCGCTGTAATGAGACTGCCAATGTGCCATCGCTCCTAAACCAGCGTGAACATCAATGGCGAAATGGTCCCTGAAGAAGAAGTCGTAACCAAACGTAACTCCTACTCCACCAGCGTCACCTCTTCTGCGCTCTTTCTTCCATGTATAGTCATAATGTATTGCCTTAGCACCAATACCTAAGAAAAAACCTTTGTAACAACGACCTTCGTACCAATACCTAACCTCTGGAGCAACTCCAAAAGTCTTGAACTTTGTACCATAAATATTATAACTTCCAAATAACTCTGTCGAAAGACTTATGTGTCCTCCCAATGCAACATCTAATGCAATATTAGGCGTGCATGCCGCATCCTTCAAAAGGTTAGTCTTTAAACCTAACATCTGGGCGTGAACAACACTCCCGGATATAAGCAAAAGAATAATAACAATGTATCGTTTCATTACAACTTTATGGGATACCCCAATTTAACTTATGATAATACCTTAAACTTACTTATTTACTACTCGACATCGAAGACATATACTGTTGTCTCAAAGCTTCATACTCCCTGGATATCTGATCCATAGTCAAACCATCTTTCAGACGCTGCCAGAAATATAATACCAATGTTCTATAAGCATCGGTGAAGAAACCGTCATTCTTTAAAATTTTTACATTCTCCTCGTCCAAGCGGAATGCTTCCAACATAGGCGCTGCCCAATCCTCAACCTTTGCGTCAGGATCAAACTCTCGTGCGTTAGGGTCGTAGATATTTGATGCTGGGTAGAACTTTATCGAGAGGTCATCGCATGTAGGACACTCTGTATGGAAACGCGCAATTGCTCTAAGATAGTGAACTCTTGAGTCCAACGGATCGAACAAAGTTGTATCCTGGAGCAGAGAGTCTGCCTTATGATAATAGTCCTTTGTGTTCTGAGCGATATACATTGCACAGGCATTCATTGGAGATGAAGCTGCGATTGTCTCAACAACCTCGGGAACGTTCCACTCACAGTTCAAGGCACGCAACATCATCTTGAAAAGGTGGTACTTTGGATCGTTGAATGGCAAGTGCTGTGCAGCACATTTGTATGCCATCTGGTAATCATTGTCGTTGCAATACAAAAGAACCTGGTTCATTACGATTGCTTCGTCGTTCCACCACTCGCGGAGCTTACCTGTATCGTCGCGCTTATGATTTACAAGACCATTGTTACTATCATCTATATAGTCAAGAAGAATCTTTGTGTTGGTCTGATTCTTTCTGATTATACATTTTGTAAGATAGTATGCCGCCAACTCATAAGGACGCAGATAGTTATTCGAATGTTTAAGATTATATCCAATTGTATCTCCTGCGTGGATAACAATCTCTTCACCGTCTTCAATATAAGTAGAATCGCGCTCCTGAAGTATCGGATTAGACTTGTCACGTGAATGACGCCAGCACAACTGCTTCATCTGATCGTCTGCACTGTTGTATGCTGCACGAGCAATTCTTTCAAGTCCTTCCCACGCCTCATCCGTGTTTGACTCCACTGCTTCGTCATACAACTGTGGGAGAAGGTGATAGAACTGGTAAGGCATGAGCCTTTCACCATCGTAGTAACCTTCCTCCTTTGCATGATAACGCTGGTATGTCTCCTCTGCAGGAATGATACGTGCCTCAGTAGCCTCGTACTCTATATCTACGATACGAAGAGTTGGAAGTACATTGTCCTTAATCCACTCGTAGCACGACAACTTTCTCATAGCCGCATACTGGCTATCCATACTGCTGCCGGCAGAAGCGAGGGCAGCCTTAACCTCTGCAGCCATCTTCAATGACTCATCGGTATTGACACTGTCCAGGAATGATACAACCGTCGACCAAGGCTGGATATTGTTGTTGCTGTCGAACTTAACTCGTACCAGACTGTGAATACCGCATCTGTTGGAAAGAATGCTCTTAACCTCGTCAGCACGCTGGTGGCTCAAACGACTGTTTACTGCATAACTACCCTCAGGTGAAGAATAACCCTTGATAGTTACACTGATAAGCTCACTTTCAGGATTGCTTCGAATACCGTTAAGACGCTTGATAACCTTCTCCAGCTCAACGACAGTTATACTATCGTCATAATCCAGATGGTAGTCGCCCACCTTAAACTTAAGTTTCAGGTGGTCAGTACCCTTTCTGATATCGAGCAACTCCTTTCTGCTATATCGGCTTGGATCAATAGGAATATTCACTGCATTAAGTGCGCTCTTCCAGTCGAGGTAACGTTGTGGGCGTCGTGGCTTGCCATCCCAGATAAGCACACGCTCAGAATCGTACACACCATCATAATCCTCGTACCAGCGGAAACCGACGATACGATAATCCTTCTGGTCATCATACCCCTCAAACGTACCCCATACACGCAAAGAGTCCATAACGCCAGTTGTCATATAGTGATCCTTTACAACGAACTTACCCAACTTGTCGTGTATATCGGTGCCCTCCTTGTCGCGGGCATATCCCATACGGCGATACATGGTCTTGTGATACAGATCACCATCAAGAACTGCCGGTTCCAGAATAGCTCCACTGTCCTTGGCAACTTCAAGCAATAAAGGAATAACGGCAAAACGAGCGTCAGAGCGCCCCTTCTCCTTATCAACATACATCCACTTGTCGTAGGTCAGAAACTTACCACAGGCAAACACGATTGAAGGAGGTTCCTTACCGGTTGTCTGCTTACCCTTGACGTTTGTCTCCTTCAAACGAGTTACATTATCCTCAAACTTGTTACCTGTCTTGGCACGCTTTGGCTTGATTGTATAGTCTACCACAAAACCATTGTTTGACTGGTGTCCATGCTGCTGGCACGATACAATCTCAATGTTCTCGAGCTCCATACCATCATCAAGCAAAAGATAACTGTTCTGGCTTGCACGCAACTGAAGTGTCTGACCTGTTGTCTGCTCTTCAGCCTTCACACCCTGTGCAGGGCCGATGCTCTCACCTTCCTTAAGCCTCTTCAATGCCTTTTCTGCGTCAGACCTTCCGACAAACACATAAACAGTTACACCAGCTTTAGGAATGCGGCCACCGTCCGAACCCTGCTCGTAGATGTTGACATTGATATATTGCGCATTCGCTGCCGAGAACGAAATTGCAATTAACAGTAGTAGAATATATAATCTTTTGAACATGACTCAAAAATCTTTTTATAGTTTAACAATCCTCAGATTCTTCTTGTTCTTAAAGTTAATCCTCAGATTTAATCGCCTCAATTTGTCGCTCAGAGGTCAACTGTGACTGTTCACCAGACTCCGAACTGTTCTCATTCGAAGACTGCTCTGAACCAGAAGATTCTGAGCCGGACTGTTCACCTGACTGTTCCTCAGCCACAGGTTCTTCGTCCTTCTTCGATTTCTTAGACTTCTTAGCTTCTTTTTCTGCCTTCTTGGCATTTGCTATCTCCTCCAGAGCCTTTGCCTTAGCAGCCTTTATAGAGTCAGCCTCAGCCTTCTTCTGTTCTTTCAATAACCTCGAAGCTTCCAATATTGCAGCCTTAGCCGAGTCTGCGGCAGCTTTCTCTGCCGATCTCAAGGAATCCTGAGCGGCCTTGATTGCGTCCTTTGCCTCTTTCTTAGCCATCCTTATCGAATCAGCGGCATGCTTCTGAGCAATCTTGGCTGAGTCAAGAGCGAGCTTCTGTGCTGTCTTGGCAGAATCCAAAGCAGCCTTCTTAGCTTTTCTCTCCTCCTCAAGTGCCTTCTTCTTTGCATTTCTGAGGTCTGTAGCAATACTGTCCTTATACTGCTTGATCTGCTTAGCAGACATCTTGTCGAAGTCGATACCCTTAACAAGCTTGAAGTAGAGTACGCTATCAGTCTCGTTGAATACTGTATCAGGATTAAGAATCTTAGCATTTTCGAGACGACGCTTGTTCCACCAGTCTGCGTAGCTTGCACTGTCGGCAAGAGCATTGTCCTTGATAAACTTAGCATCAGCAGCATCACGCTTAGCAATGTCAATAGAGTCAAGTCTGTTCTGGAGCTCCATCTTACGCTGTTCGAACTTGTCAACCCAATCCTTCTGGTAGTCGTCGATAATTGCACGGCTGACCTTGCGGCTGATGTTGCGGAAACGATATACAAGGCTTACATGTACCTCTTGGAGAGGAGTCTTGGCAAAACCAAGTGTAAACTGGTTTACCGACGATGTCATATGATAATTACCTTTGTTGGTCGAAGGATCGAACACATAGTCATACTTTCCGTAGTAACTAGGATCCTTGAGCAGCGCTCTTACACCGACAACCAGGCCTAAATCCAAGTCGAGACCACTCTCTCTTGGGAACTTTGGCTCGAGCAAAGGAATACTCCAACCGAGTGACATACCAAGAGTAGCACTGTATCCCTTATTTCCCTTCTTGAAAATGCACATGTTCCACTTCTCTGCACTCAAATAAGCACCGAGATAGTAAGCACGCCAGTTGCGAGGGTTCTGAACGGTACGAGTAGAGGTCAGGTTACGACGCAACATATGATACATATTGTACAACTGACTTCTATTCTTATCACCATTGTATTCTGTATCAATAAGAGAGTCCTCTTCGCTTACGTATACATCTCTTGTAATGATAGAGATAGTATCTCCGTAGTCATCGAGCTTAGGCTCAGAAACCTTCTTTGTCTTACCTCTTTTGAGAATGATCTTAGAGTATCCGTGGTCTATAGCTAAACCAACACTACCAGTTCTCCAATATTTTCTAAGTTCAAGACTTGCCTGAAGAAGATCCAAACGTACTGCAGGAGTATAATTGTGAGGAGTTTTTGGGTTACCCTTCAACGTAAAAATCAAAGACTTGTTATTCTTCACAGTCTTGTTCAGGTCAAACTCGATACCTACACTTGGCACAGTCAGAGCCCAATCTACGAGATTAAAATGAAGAGAGAAACGCTTGCGTAGGTTATCCTCATATACAGGCTTCTTGCCCAACAGAATACTATCCTGCTGAGGAAGAAGACTCTTGAAAAGCATTTCAGCTTCATTAGAAACACCCGATGATGTATTCCATGCCTGCGATGTCACAGTGGGGATGTCACCTCCGTTTATAACGCCTCCATCCTGAACCTGTGCTCTCATCAGCAGAGGGGAAGCTAACATCACAAACATGAGTAATATCGTAAGAAGTTTTTTCATCACTTAACTTTTATTGTAAGAACTGTTCTTTTTACCTTATTTATATTATATATATAAGCGAAACCAATGTATGATTAAAATCCAACACAATGTTTTTACTTAAACTCTCTATGACAGTATTCGCAGATGACACCCTTGCCGGTAAAGAAGGCTTGTTCCTTACCCTTCTTTGTAAGGTATGGATGATATGTACTGATATGCCATTTCTCGAAAGCACTGTTTGCTCCGGCAGCCTTTCTCTTCTTATCTGCATCAGCATAAGCTTTCTGATAGTTAGAAACACTTTTCTGAAGTGACTGAGCCATTCGTGAAGCATTCTGACCATTCAACTCTGCATTCTGCGCCAACTGTCGAACGTATGTACCACCCTGGGTGAACACGTAGTTGCTTTCTGTTTTTGTAAATTCGCGCAAAGCCTCATTGCAACAAGTAACAGCATCATTAGCATGCTGCAAGGCATCCTTACGAATTGAGAATCTTTGTTCTGTTGTATGCGGGTCAAAGAACTTCTCCGAACTATAAGCATTTGCTATACGGAGGTGAACCATCTCCATCTCAAAGTTTGCAGCAACTGCATAGTGGTCAGGGTCAAGGTCAATGGCATTGTTCAGATAAGCAAGCACACCCTCCATATCATTCTTCCAACGTTCAACCTCAGCATCGTACTCCTCAAAAGAAAGAATATCCGCCAAACTCTCATCCAACTTCTGGTTGAGTGCCATGCCAATCTGGTAATTTACTTCAGCCTTCTCGGAATTATTCTTTGCAAGCGAAACTGCCTTGTCAAATGCCTTCTTCATCTCAATACGGCAAGTCTCCCTCTTTACAGAATCCTTCATCATTCCTGCATCTGCTGCATCCTTGTTCATCTTCAAACCGTATGCCAGCGCCCCATAATAAGTAAGAGTTGATGGATTGTTGTAAGCAATTTCTGCATACTTCTCTATGCAACGGCTCTTCTCTGCCATCGGCATACAGCCATTACGCATCATCAATTCAATTGCATTGTTCACATAGCCGATGCTATCCTTATAGATATCATACTTACCCTTGAAATAATGATCAAGAGAATCAGGGTTGCCTGCAAACGACATATCGAACAGAGGCTTGATAGACTGGTCGATAATGTTAAACCAACGGAAATACTCACCCGATGCCTGCTCCTTGTTCTCGAATCTCTTTGCACCCTCGCACAAGCTCTGAATGGTGTTTGAGCAATCAAGATAATCTGTCAGATACTGAACGCGGTATTTATCCTTATTGGACATATAAAGTTCGTTACACGCGCGGAAATATTCCTCAATCAAATATGGTTCCAACTCGGAAGTACCATCTGCTTTCTGATTGCGAACCTCAGTCATAGCATCAACGAAATACTTATACGCAAGTTCCTTGTTATAGCCTGTAGAAGGAATCTTCTTACCCTCCGTATAGTAATAGTGAGCTTTCCAGGTTTTTACGTCAGCCAAAGAACTCTTGGTCTGTGGACCAAACATTTCCTTCTCACCATTTATCACGGTATTGAAAGGAATGGAGTTAATAGCCTGAAGATTCTTGATACGCAAATCGCTGAGCATTATCAAATCCTGAAAATAAATCATCTTGACGGCAGGATCCTCTTCCTTGTGCATCAAGTATCTAAGCATATCTCCGGCACCACCACTGGCATACAAGGAGAACTGGCTGAAAGGAGCCTTATCGATAAGTCTTACCCAAGCTCTATAGCATGTATCGTTCCAAGTACGTGGATACTCGTCAAAAGCATTAGGATTCTGTGCATCGCATGGATGCTCGAATGCGATGGTACCATTGGTTCTAAGGAATGGAGTCCACACCTGCTGTGCCTCCATATTCTTGTCATAGTTTTTATCCTTCTTGTCATCACCCTTGAATCCAAGGCGTTCCTTCCATCCAATATTCTCATATTGTGCAAACACCATTGTCGGGCAAAGCAACAATAACATTGTCGAAAATAAACCTACAAGAATTATCTTTTTACGCATAAACCGTGTTATTAAAAATTCATATCGGCTGCAAATATACAACATTTCCGTTTAATACATAGTATTCTTCTTAAAAAATTGTAAAAAAAAGATACTCTAAGCAAAAAAAACATAAACGAAATTACAAAACAAAAGATTTTTTTTTCTAACTTTGCAGCGCATTTGCGAGACAGTGCCAGTCGAGTGGTTGCTGCTCAGCAAACAAGTTTCACAAATAAATACAAACAAAGATGTATTTGAATTCAGCAAAAAAAGAAGAGATTTTTGGTCAGTATGGCAAGAGCGCAACTGATACAGGTAGCGCAGAGAGCCAGATTGCATTGTTCACTTACCGCATCAGCCACTTGACTGAGCACATGAAGCAGAACCGCAAGGATCACAGCACCGAGCGTGCTCTTACCGGCCTTGTAGGTAAGCGTCGTGCACTTTTGAAGTACTTGAAGGAGCGCGACATCAATCGTTATCGTGCTATTGTCAAGGCTCTTGGCCTTCGTAAGTAATGAACACACTGAGAAGATTTCTTCCCGACATGCTGGCGGTGATGGCGTTTGTCATCATCGCCTTCGTGTATTTCTTCGAGCCTGTTCGTGATGGTAAGGTTCTGACAGGTGTCGACAACAGTGCTGCCATTGGTAGTGGCATTGAAATGAAGGATTACATGGACCGCCACAACGGTGAGCGTACCCGATGGACTAATTCACTGTTTTCGGGAATGCCTACCTACCAGATGGCTCCATCCTACAACAGTACAAACGTCTTGTCAAAAGTAGAAGATGTTTACAAGCTGTGGCTTCCCGACGTAGTATCATACGTTTTTATGATGCTGCTCGGTTTCTACATTATGCTGAGAGCCTTCAACTTCCGGACATGGATGGCTGCATTAGGCGCAATTCTCTGGGCTTTCAGTAGTTACTACTTCATAATCATTGCAGCCGGACATATCTGGAAACTGCTGACACTGTGCTTCATACCACCAACTATAGGAGGCATGATGTTATGCTATAGGGGTAAATACCTCTGGGGTATATCTGTTACAGGAATATTTACAGCCCTGCAGATATTCAGCAACCATGTACAGATGACATACTATTTCCTCTTTGTCATCGGTTTTATGGTTCTGGCGTATCTGTGCACAGCTGTCTTCTGCAAGAAAGACAATGCTGATGCACTGACATTGAGCAAGTGGTTCAAGGCAACGGCATGCTTTGCCATTGGCAGCATACTTGGAGTTTTGGTAAACTCATCAAACCTCTTCCACACATGGCAGTACAGCAAGGAGACCATGCGTAGCAAGAGCGAACTGACCCATAAGACCAAGAACGAGGCAAACCAGACAAACGACGGTTTGGAGCGCGACTATATCACAGCATGGAGTTATGGTGGCGACGAACTTCTCACGCTGATGATTCCCAACACAAAAGGTGGTGCCAGTGTACGTATATCAGAAAACAGTACCGCAATGAAGAAGGCAGATCCTAACCTCCAGTACATGGGAGTGTACGACGCCTTCACACAGTATTTTGGCGAACAGCCTGGCACCAGCGGTCCCGTATACATTGGCGCATTCGTCTGTTTCCTCTTCTTCCTGGGTCTGCAGATAGTAAAAGGTCCGATGAAATGGGGATTGTTTGCGGCAACAGTGCTTAGCATATTGCTTTCACTGGGTCATAACCTCATGTGGTTCACCGACCTCTTCCTCGACTACATTCCAATGTATGACAAGTTCAGAACCGTGGCAAGTATACTCGTAATCGCAGAATTCACAATGCCGCTTCTCGGACTTCTTGCCTTGAAGAAGATTGTTGACGAGCCAGACAGCATGAAGGAGAAGAGCAGCGCCAACGCTCTCTACATCTCGCTTGCCTTGACTGCCGGCACCTGTCTCATACTGTGGATGTTCCCCAACATCATGGGAAGTTACGTGTCAAGCTTTGACATCTCGAGCATGGAGCAATATGTCTCACGCGGATATATGGACCAATCCACAGCCGACAGCATACTCGCAAGCATAGGTACTATGCGCAAAGCAATGTTTACGTCCGACTGCATGCGCAGTTTCTATATTATTATGATTGGTTTTGCTGCTATAATGGTTTACAGATATGGCAAGTTGAAACCTGTGTATATGGTTACGATTCTCAGCGCTCTCTGCCTGCTCGACATGTGGACGGTCAACAAGCGCTATCTCAACGACGGAATGTTCAGTCCAAAGCGAGAAACCGTCCAGATGTTCCCAAAGAACGCAGCCGACGAAGTCATCCTACAGGATCCGGACAAGTACTATCGCGTGCTCAACCTCTCTGTCAACACCTTCAACGACAATTCCACATCTTATTATCATAAGAGCATCGGCGGTTATCACGCTGCCAAGCTGCGTCGCTACCAGGAACTTATCGAGGCACACATTTCGAGGGAGAGCAGCAAGGCACAGACCTGCGCCGCAAACGTAGGCGGGCAACTGGAGTACGTCAATGGAGACTCTATCTACCCTGTGCTCAATATGCTGAACATGAAGTATATGATACTGCCCCTTAAGGACGGTGGGAAAGCACCTATCCTTAATCCATGGGCAAACGGCAACGCCTGGTTTGTCGGCAGCATAGAGTATGTCAGCAATGCCGACGAAGAGCTTGCCAGACTTGGCAAGATCAACACCAAGCAGACAGCTATCGCCAACGAAAATTTCAAGAACATCCTTGGCGAGGCAAGGGCTGACAGCACCGCTTCTTGCGTTCTCACTTCATACGAAGCAAACAAACTATCGTACGATATCACCTCAAAGGAAGGTGGTGTGGTTGTATTCTCCGAGATATACTATCCGGGGTGGACATGTACCGTCGACGGCGCAGAAACCGACATAGCCCGCGTCAACTACGTACTACGTGCCATCCGTATCAACGGTGGCAAACACAAGGTAGTTCTGACATTCGATCCACAGTCAGTCCACACTACCGACACGATAGCATACGTCTCACTGGCGCTGTTGCTACTGATGATGATTGCTGCCTTGGCGCTTCCTCTACTTAAGAAGAAGAGAGCGTAGTACAAACCATACATGAGCGCACACAGCTGCGAACCAGCCATAGTGTACGGTCATAATGTTAAACCTTTCAATGAGGGACTTGCGATGATTCTTGGTCGTAAGTCCCTCATTTAGGTAATCAGTAAGAATGAGGTGTGAGTTGACCATCCTGATACGCCTTTTTTCTGCACGTTTCATGATTCTGATACACCAGTCAAAATCAGCGGAGAAACGATAGTCCAGATTATATGGCATCTGCTTTGCTATGTCAGTACGAACATAGAAAGACTGATGGCACACGAGCATACCATTCAGAAAACTGTCAGAAGTCAACCTCTCGGGCGTCTTCAACCTACGGTGTCTAAGAAAGTTACCATCGATGTCGACAAGGTCTGTCTCACCATATACCACAGCAGGGTTCACTCCCCTATGCTCCCACTCTATCGTTTTTACCATCTCCTCGATGGTGTCGTCTGCATGCAGTTTATCTCCAGCATTCAGAAACACAATGTAGTCACCTTCAGCCAAGGCAATAGCCTTATTCATAGCATCATATAGTCCCTTGTCAGTTTCCGAAACTATGCGAATGTTATGCATTGGATTCACATTCCTCTCCACACACTGACGCACCAGCGACAAAGTATTATCCGTAGAACATCCGTCAACAATGAGATGCTCTATTCTGGGATAATTCTGTCTTTCCACACTCTGCAATGTACGTTCCAGCACATCCTCCGCATTAAAAGTTACAGTTGCAATGGTTATGAGAGGATACGATTTCTTCATCTTTCCAATTAAAATGTTTTATATCAAAGTCTTTCGACCCTATTCCTTTAGACTTCAATCACACCAGGTGTTACCGGTACACGTCAGCATACAAGCTCGCTATACGGCTGTGGTTGTACGTTTTTGCGGCGAAATGAGCCGAAGCCTCAGACAACCTCTTGTTGTTGGCATTATCAAGAACATACACTATGCCGGTAGCGAGGTCAAGTGAGTCATCTGCAAGCAGACCGTGCGAAGGAGGGGTTGCAAGGTAACCATCCTCCTTGTGATGAATCATCTCCGGAATGCCTCCAACGGCAAAAGCCACACATGGAGTACCGACACTCATCGCCTCAACAATGGTGTTGGGAAGATTGTCCTGTAGAGATGGCGTGACAAATGCATCAACTGCGCCATAAAGAGCGGCCATCAGCGCCTCATCCTTGACATAGTCTATACCATATAATTTATATGGGAACAAGCCTTCGATGGCTTGCGTATTTTTGCCAACCACCACAATGCCAATCTTGTCGTCCAGGTCCGGTTTGGTGCAGTGCAGCTGTCTGCATGCCTCCACCAGATAATCAATACCCTTTCGCTTGTCGGTTACCTTCAACGAACTGAACAGCAGTAACTTCTTATCCAACGGCAAGCCATGTTTTCTGCGCGCCTCGCTCCTGTCCATCGGACAGAAAACCGTCTGGTCGATAGTGTTTGGTATATGCACCACACGGCATGGCGATATACATCCGTTTATCTGAGATTCCGTCGTCCTCCCTTTCAGCAGAGCACTTGTCCTTGCCCGTTCGCATATCCAGTTGCTGCATCCAACGAAAGTGACACGGTTTATTCCCTGATACAGCGCTTTCTTACGCTCAAAGAGAAAATACGAAATGTCTTTCGAAGTATTTCCCCTAAGAAACTGGCAATCTTCGCAATGAGACTGGTAACGGTCGCATCCGTCAGTATAGTGGCAGATGCCGGTGAACGGCCATTCGTCATGCAGTGTCCACACCACCTTCTTCCCACTCTGGACAATCTTCTCGATGTCACTCCACGAAAGAAAGCTCTGATTCACCCAATGCAGATGAATCACGTCAGCCCACTCAAACTCAGGCAGTCCTGTTATGTCCGTTCCGACGTTGGCAATGTCAACATCCCACAGATGCTTCTTGCTGAAACGATTGCGCGCAAAAATGACAAACCTTTCCCACACAAAGCGAGCCTTATGGCGCAAGACGCCAGACACTGCATTGACATACATATTTTGGGTCTGCCTGTCACGAACAAGCATCTTTACCTTCACCCCATTGTCTGTCAGCGCATGCATCAGTCGGCTGGCGGCTATTGCAGCGCCTCCCGTCTTCTCGCTCGTATTTACAATCAGTACATTCATACCTGCATTTATACGCAAAGTTACACAAAACTGGGTAATATGCCAAATATATTTTGGTTTTTGGCATCTTCTTCGTAAATTTGCGACAAAACAGCGTGCCATAGCACGCAATACCGAATAACACAAACAAAAAAATTAGTTTACAAAATGATAGTAGCAGTTCTACTGGCTGGCGGAAGTGGTTCGCGAATGGGGGCGAACAAACCCAAGCAGTTTCTTGAAGTAAATGGCAAGACCATCCTTGAATACACCATCGAAGCATTTGCCGACAACAAGAACGTTGACGAGATATGCATTGTCAGCAAGGCAGACTTTGTGCACGACGTTGAGCAGATTGTAGAAAGACATTGCAAGGAGAACAAAGACGGCAGCCTCTACTCGAAGGTGAAACGCATCCTGCCTGGAGGGAAAGAACGCTATGACAGCAGTCTGGCCGCTATCAATGCATACCAGGACGACAACACAAAACTCCTTCTGCACGATGCCGTGCGCCCGCTCGTCACCCAGAGAATCATTGACGACTGCATCCAGGCACTCGACGAATACAATGCTGTCGACGTGGCTATTCCGTGCACAGATACCATCATACAGGTAACCGAGCATGGAACCATCTGCCAGACACCCTCCCGTTCTACACTACGCAACGTGCAGACCCCCCAGGGCTTCAGACGAGGCACTATCCGCCTTGCCTACGAGAAGGCTCTCAAGGACCCGTCATTCCAGACCACCGACGACTGCGGCGTAGTCTTCAAGTATCTGCCCGAGACACCCATCAAGGTGATAGACGGCGATGTCAGAAATATAAAGATAACCTACCCCAACGACCTGCTGTTACTGCAGAACTGACCGCAAACATGCACCTATAAACACTTACAAACCACAAAAAAACGCAAACAAAGGCAAAAATAGGTTTGTTTCGCGCTCATTTTCTTTGAACATTGGCATAAAAACCGTATTTTTGCATCCGAAACGTAACAACAAATCTAATCAATTATATATTTATGGAAAAGATTCAGGAACTAACTGAAAAAATCTTTCATGAAGGAGTAGAGAAAGGTCAGGAAGAGGCTGCTCGCATCATCGAGCAGGCAAAGGCCGAAGCTGCAAAGATTGTAGAGGAAGCCAAGGAACAGGCTTTAGCTATTGAGGCAAATGCTCAGAAGAGAGCAAGTGAGGTAGACGCAAACACCAAGAGCGAGTTGAAACTCTACACCAGCCAGTCACTCAATGCACTGAAGAGTGAGATTGCCAATGTGCTTACCGACAAGGTGGTCAGCGAGGCTGTCAGCGGTCTTGCTGCCGACAGCAATTTCCTTGGTCAGTTTGCAGTGACATTGGCAAGCAAGTGGGCTGACAACGAAAAGATTGTCATCTCAAGCAGCGAGGCCGACAGTCTGAAGTCGTATTTCGCAGCGAGAGCAAAGAATCTGCTCGACAACGGCGTTACCATCGAGAAGGTGAACGGCAAGCAGACATTCTTCACCATAGCACCAGCCGACGGCAGCTACAAGATAAATTTCGGCAAGGAAGAGTTCGAGACATACTTCAAGAATTTCCTTCGCCCACAGTTAATCGACATTCTCTTTTGATAAGGCGACAGGTTAACACCTTCTCACCAACCGAATAACCTTTAATAAATGGGAAATTATTATTGCATGATAGCAGGTTTGCCTGAGATAGAACTCTCGGACACCAAGCCAGGCTTCGACATCAAGGAGCTGCGCGAGCAGTGCGACGAGTCGCTCTCTGCCCGCGACGCCAAACTGATGCAGAACTACTTCTACCTGCGTTTGGACTGCATCAACCTCGTCAAACTGCTCAAGGACCCCAATGCAGACGTCAATCTGTGGGGAAACTACAGCATGGAGCAGTATACCGACTTGATGACCAGTGCCCGCGAGCTGAACTTCAACGTGCACCGCTATCCTTCATTCATGAGCATCTTTGCCCGCGAATATCCCTACAACAAGGACAAGGAAGGTTACTTCCCCGAGGACGAGCTGACCTATCAGTTCCTCCATTACGCCATCACCACATGCCCAAACAAGTTCATCCGCGAGTGGCATCAGCTCAATCTTGACATCACGAACATACTTACGGCACTTCTTGCGCGCAAGCAGGGATGGAACGTCAGTGATTTCATCAAGGGCGACGGCGAGGTACAGGATATGATTCGCGAGAACAAGACCAAGGACTTCGACCTCTCACACGAGTACGATTTTGTCAAGCAGCTTATGTCCATTGCCGACGAGAACGACCCCGTCAGAAAGGAGAAGATGATTGATGCCTTCAAGTGGCAGTGGCTTGACGAGAACACCTTCTTCGAGCCGTTCAGCATCGAGTCTGTCTTTGCATACTTCTGCAAGCTCGAGATGCAGTACCGTTGGGCAAAGCTCGACGTCGAGACCGGCAAGGAGACATTCAAGCAGATCATCGAGAACCTGCGTGGAGAGGCAAGAGTGCCAGACGAGTTCAAGCCAGCCAAGGTGCGATGAGACACCGTGGCAAGGCACATCACAATAAGAAAACAAGAAAAAACAAATTAAGATATGACAAAAGGAACAGTAAGTGGTGTAGTTTCCAATATGGTCACACTCCGTGTTGACGGTCCCGTTCAGCAGGGAGAGATCTGCTACATCAAGACTGGCGGCGACAGACTGATGGCAGAGGTCATCAAGGTCGTCGGTCAGGATGCCTACGTACAGGTTTTCGAGAGTACTCGCGGCCTCAAGGTAGGTTCTGAGGCAGAGTTTACCGGTCACATGCTCGAGATTCAGCTTGGTCCCGGTATGTTGAGTCACAACTACGACGGACTCCAGAACGACCTCGACAAGATGGAGGGCGTGTTCTTGAAGCGCGGCGAGTATACCAATCCTCTCGACGAGGAGCGCCTGTGGGATTTCACCCCAATCGTTCAGTTGGGCGACAAGGTACAGGAGAGCGACTGGCTCGGCGAGGTAGAGGAGAACCACCAGCCTCTCAAGATTATGGCTCCATTCCAGCTCAAGGGTACAGCAACCGTAAAGTACATTGCTCCTGCCGGCCAATACAAGATTCATGACATGATTGCCATGCTCGAGACCGAGCAGGGCGAACAGATAAAGGTGGACATGGTACAGCACTGGCCTGTAAAGTTTGCCATGACAAACTATACCGAGAAGCCACGTCCATTCAAGCTGTTGGAGACAGGTGTCCGCACCATCGACACCTTCAACCCTATCGTCGAGGGAGGTACTGGTTTCATCCCCGGCCCATTCGGTACCGGTAAGACCGTCCTCCAGCATGCCATCTCAAAGCAGGCAGAGGCAGACATCGTTATCATCGCAGCCTGTGGTGAGCGTGCCAACGAGGTTGTGGAGATCTTTACCGAGTTCCCCGAGCTCATCGACCCCCACACAGGCCGCAAGCTTATGGAGCGTACCATCATCATCGCTAACACCTCCAACATGCCAGTTGCAGCCCGCGAGGCATCCGTTTACACAGCCATGACAATGGCAGAGTACTACCGCAGCATGGGTCTGCGTGTACTTCTCATGGCAGACTCCACTTCACGTTGGGCGCAGGCACTCCGTGAGATGTCAAACCGTATGGAGGAGCTTCCCGGACCCGATGCGTTCCCTATGGACCTCGGCGCCCTCATCAGCAACTTCTACGGCCGTGCAGGATACGTTTATCTGCGCAACGGCAAGGTCGGTTCCGTAACATTCCTCGGAACCGTATCGCCTGCCGGTGGTAACCTCAAGGAGCCAGTCACCGAGAACACCAAGAAGGTGGCTCGCTGTTTCTACGGACTTGAGCAGGACCGTGCCGACAAGAAGCGCTATCCAGCTGTCAACCCTATCGATTCATATTCCAAGTATCTCGAGTATCCCGAGTTTGCCGAGTACATCAAGAACCACATCAACGACCGCTGGATACCAAAGGTGTTGGCTCTCAAGACCCGCATGCAGCGTGGTAAGGAGATTGCCGAGCAGATCAACATCCTCGGTGACGATGGTGTACCGGTAGAGTATCACGTAACATTCTGGAAGTCCGAGGTCATTGACTTTGTCATCCTCCAGCAGGACGCATTCGACGAGATTGACGCTGTCACGCCGCTCTCGCGTCAGGAGGAGATTCTCGACCTTGTAACAGACATCTGCGAGCACGACTTTGCCTTCGACAACTTCCTCGATGTTGTTGACTTCTTCAAGAAGCTCATCAACGTCTGCAAGCAGATGAACTACTCTGCATACCAGAGCGAGCAATACAACAGCTATGTTCAACAGATCAAAGACATGATCAAATAATCGATACAATGGCAACAGCATTTCAGAAAGTATATACACAGATCAGCCAGATCACAAAAGCCACCGTCAGCCTGAAGGCTAAGGGCGTTGGCTACGACGAACTGGCTACCATCAACGGCAAGCTTGCCCAGGTGGTAAAGATTATGGGTGACGACGTCACTCTCCAGGTGTTCGAGGGTACAGGTGGCATTCCCACCAACGCCGAGGTTGTCTTCCTTGGCAAAGCACCTTCACTCAAGGTCAGCGACCAGTTGGCAGGACGTTTCTTCAACGCATACGGCGCTCCTATCGACGGTGGTCCTGAGATTGAGGGCAAGGAAGTTGAGATTGGCGGACCAAGCGTTAACCCAGTACGCCGCAAGCAGCCAAGCGAACTTATCGCTACCGGTATTGCAGGTATCGACCTCAACAACACGCTGGTGTCAGGCCAGAAGATTCCTTTCTTCGCCGACCCCGACCAGCCTTTCAATGAGGTTATGGCTATGGTAGCCATGCGTGCCAAGGCAGACAAGATTATCCTTGGCGGTATGGGTATGACCAACGACGACTACTACTTCTTCCGCAACACGTTTGCCGGAGCTGGTGCGCTTGACCGTATCATTTCGTTCATCAACACCACCGAAGACCCTGCCGTAGAGCGTCTTCTTATCCCCGACATGGCACTTACTGCCGCCGAGTACTTTGCTGTCGAGAAGAACGAGAAGGTTCTCGTGCTGCTCACCGATATGAGTTCTTATGCAGACTCGCTCAGTATCGTAAGCAACCGTATGGACCAGATTCCTTCCAAGGACTCAATGCCTGGTTCCCTCTACTCCGACCTTGCCAAGATCTACGAGAAGGCAGTTCAGTTCCCCGAGAGCGTAGGTGGCGGTTCCATCACCATCATCGCCGTAACCACACTGAGTGGTGGCGACATCACACATGCCGTTCCCGACAACACCGGTTACATCACCGAGGGTCAGCTCTATCTGCGCCGCGACAGCGATGTGGGCAAGGTCATCGTCGACCCATTCCGTTCACTCTCACGTCTTAAGCAGCTCGTTGCCGGAAAGAAGACTCGTAAGGACCACTCACAGGTAATGAACGCAGCCATCCGTCTTTACGCCGATGCTGCCAACGCCAAGACAAAGCTCGAGAACGGTTTCGACCTCACCGACTACGACAACCGTTGCCTTGACTTCGCCAAGGACTATGCCGAGCACCTTCTTGCCATCGACGTCAACCTCAACACCGAGGAGATGCTCGACGTTACATGGGAGCTGTTCCGCAAGTACTACAAGATTGAGGAAGTTAACATCAAGAAAGAATTCACAGATATATATTGGAAATAAGCAATGGCTATAAAATTCCAGTACAACAAAACATCATTGCAGCAGATTGAGAAGCAACTCAAGATGCGCCAGCGCACCCTGCCCATCATCAAGAGCAAGGAGACGGCGTTGCGCCTTGAGGTCAAGAAGTGCAAGGAGGAAGCCGAGGAACTGGAACGCAAGCTTCAGGAGCAGATAGCCGGCTACGAGTCGATGTACGCCCTGTGGGGTGAGTTCGACACGTCGCTGGTCAGTCTGAAGGACGTTGAGATCAGCACCAAGAAGATAGCCGGTGTAGTGATCCCCATACTGTCCAACATCGAGCTCGAAGTGAAGCCGTTCGGTCTGTTCAGTGCCCCCAAGTGGTACTTCGACGGAATAAACCTTCTGCAAGGACTTGCCAAGACTGCAGTCGAGCACGAGTTCGTGCACGCCAAACTGCAGCTTCTCGACCATGCCCGACGCAAGACCACTCAGAAAGTGAATCTTTTTGAGAAAGTGCAGATTCCCGGTTTCCAGGAGGCTGTACGCAAGATCAAGCGTTTCATGGAGGACGAGGAGAACCTTTCCAAGTCAAGCCAGAAGATTCTGAAGTCTCTGCAAGAAAAGAGAAAGGAGGCCACCGCATGATTGAGAAAATGAAAAAAGTCACCTTCCTGGTGACCAGCAAGGAATACGACGGCTTCATCAATTCACTTCGCGAGATTGGAGTAGTTCACATCCAGCAGCTGCAGCAGGGTGCCACCAGCGACGAGCTTCAGGAAGCTACCGCACTCGAGGCACGCTTCAGCAAGGGCATACAGGCTGTCGAGTATGATGCCAAGAACTACGAAGGCATAGAGTTGCCAGAGACTATCGCTACCGACCAGACCTCCCCCATTGCCCTTCTCGACCGCATCGAGGAGATACAGAGCGAGGAGTTGCGTGCGCGCCACGCAATAGAAGAGGTGGAGAAGAATATCGAGATGCTCGAGCCATGGGGCGAGTTCAAGCGCGAGGACATAGAGCGCACCATGAGCCACACCAGCCTCAATATGTACTTCTACCGCAGCAGCAGCAAATTCTTTGTCAAGGAGTGGGAGGACAAGTACTTTGCCATCCCCATCAACACACTTAGCAAGAGCACATACTTTGTTGCCTTCAGCGACGACACTCCCGACATACAGGCAGAGCAGATCTTCCTGCCCAAGAGTTCTCTCAGCGAGTGCCGCGCCCAGTTGGATGAGTTGAACCAGAAGGTACAGAGCCTGCATGCCGAAATGGTCTACATCAACGACAAGTGCCACGACGTCCTCGTGTCTGGACAGCTCGATGCTCTCAACACCATCTCCCTGAGCAAGGTTCATCTCAGCGACACCAAGGTGGCAGGCGACTCGCTCCACCTCATGCTCGGATGGGTAAGGGCCGACCGTACAGCTAACCTCGTCGACTACCTCGAGAAGGAGAGAATATTCTACGCACTCGAGGATCCCGCCTTCGAGGACGATGTGCCCGTTGAGATAACCAACGGTCCATTCACACGCCTCTTCGAACCTATCCTGAAGATGTACTCGCTGCCAAACTACAACGACATCGACCCATCCATCTTCTTCGCCCCCTTCTTCATGCTGTTCTTCGGCTTGTGTCTGGGCGACGGCGGCTATGGTCTCCTTGTCTTCCTCATTGGTCTGGCAATAGCCTTCAAGGCAAAGGGCGACACAAAGGACTACGGCAAGCTTGCCATCTGGCTTGGTCTGATGACCACCATCTGCGGTCTGCTCACCGGTACGGTCTTTGGCGTCGACCTCACTCAGCAGGACTGGGCCATTCTGGCTCCCGTCAAGCCATACTTCATCAACGACAATGGCGTAGGTCCGATAATGGGCTACTCGCCTATGATGGTCATCTCTGTCATCATCGGTTTCATACAGGTTCTCTTGGGTATGGTGCTCAAGGGATGCAAGGCATGGAAGAACTATGGTTTCGGATACGCAATCAGCTCATTCTCATGGGTTGTAGCGCTTCTCACCGCCATTGCCCTGTTTGGTCTGCCCGAGTTGGGTGTAGCTCTTCCACTTGGTGTCAGCTACATCCTCACAGGCATCCTTTGCGTCAGCTGCGTGGGTATCTTCTTCTACAACAACCCCTCTGCCTACAAGAGTCCTGTTCTGGGTCCTCTGCTCAACATCGGAGGAGGCGTATGGGCTACCTACGGCATGGCAACCGGTCTGCTTGGCGACCTCCTGAGCTACATCCGTCTATTTGCACTCGGCCTTACCGGTGGTGTGCTTGGCGGCGTGTTCAACTCGCTTGCCTACGACATGACCGACGGCATGGACTGGTACGTGCGCTGGCTACCGATGTGCGTCATCCTTCTCGCTGGCCACGGCATCACCTTTGCCCTGAGCATGATTTCAGCATTCGTTCATCCTATGCGCCTCACCTTCGTAGAGTTCTTCAAGAACGCCGACTTCGCTGGTGGTGGCAAGGCATACGAACCATTCAAGGAAATTAAGTAAAAGAAAATCAAACAAATAAACAAAAAACAATTATGGAATTATTTTTAGCTTATCTGGGCATCGCCCTTTGTGTAGGTTTGTCAGGTATCGGCAGTGCCTATGGTGTAACAATCTGCGGTAACGCTGCTATCGGTGCATTCAAGAAGAACCCAACAGCCAGCGGTTCTTACATGGGTCTTTCTGCCCTCCCCTCTTCTCAGGGTCTTTATGGTTTCGTGGGTTACTTCATGCTCAACAGCCATGTTGTGGATGGCCTCACCATCGGCAACGCTTGCGCCATCTTCGGTGTTGGTCTCGCTCTCGGTCTCGTAGCATTGTTCTCAGCTATCCGACAGGCAAAGGTTTGTGCTAACGGTATCAGCGCTATCGGTGCTGGTCACAACGCATTCGGTACTACCATGGTGCTCGCCGTGTTCCCTGAGTTGTACGCTATCCTCGGTCTGCTCGTTCTCATCCTGACAGCCAACTCTCTGAATCAGTAATTCTTTGTACAGTTTTGTCAGGCAACGACTGGCACTGAACATACCAATGGGTTCTGCGTTTCCTTCGCAGAACCCATTTTTTACCTTTATACATAATTTATAATATAATACTTTGATTTTTCTGCAAATATATGTAAATTTGCAGAATATACTGCGGATTATGCAATTATAAGCAAGAAACAGACTAACACAAAAACTATTATAAATCTAACTATTAACTAACAACCAAAATGAAAAAAGATTATCTTTTCCTTGCTGACGCTCATTTCGAGCATTAGCGCCTTTGCTCAAGGTTGGGTGGGAGATAAGGTTCAGGCAGGAACCGACTACTACATCTACAACGTTGAGACGGGACACTACATTCATTGTGGTAACGACTGGGGTACCCGCGCCTCGTTCGACACCCCGGGTCTTATCTTCACCACAGCTGCCAGTGACAGTGGTTACACACTTTCTTCCACCAAGAACGGTACTGTGAACACTGTTAATTGCAATGGCAAATACCTCGGCGTGGACGGATACATTGACCAGGCTGCAACAGTATGGACACTGACTAACGTTGGTACTGATGACGACCCCATCTACACCATGAAGAATGCCAGCGGAAAGTTTCTCTACAAAGGTGGCAACACATCTATCATCACATGCGATGACAACGCGGATGTTACAAAAGACGCCGCTCGCTGGAAGTTCATCTCAAAGGCACGCAGAGAGGCTCTCACCGATGAGGCAACTTCTACCAATCCCATCGATGTAAGTTACTACATCAAGGATGCCGGATTCATCAATAATTCAAACAACGACCGTCCTCGCCATTTCACATGGCCTGGCAGCCTCAAATACGACTACGATGAGGCTGAGGTTTACCACAAGGCTTTCGACACCTATCAGGAACTGGACGTTCCCAATGGAAAGTATGAGGTTGAGATTCAGGGCTTCTGCCGTCGCGACAATGGTGGAACCATGGCTTACCTCTATGCCAACGATGAGAAAGCAGACATGTTGCCACGAACAGACGATACCAACAGCATGGCTGCAGCACAGACAGTATTTGCTGCTGGCAAGTACTGGGGAACAAAGGTTACAGTATGGGTAACAACCGGTAAGTTGAAGGTTGGTCTGAAGACTACCGACACCAACTCATGGGTCATCTTTGACAACATGAAGCTGACATACTACGGCAGCGGTCTGGATGAGATTAAGGCAGAACTTACAGAGAAGATTAATACTGCCAGTGAGATGCTCAGCAAACCAATGAACGCTGCAGTCAAGGCTGCTCTCACCACAGCAATCACCAATGCACAGAATGCACCCGAGACTCATGAGGGTATTATTGAGGCAACCACTGCTCTCACCACAGCCATGTCGAACGCACAGACATCAATTGACATCTACGTACAGATTGCCGCAATCAACGAAAAGGCTGCAACTTACGACGCCGATGGTCAGGCTGCTTATTCCCCCGCGCTGACCAAGTACAACAACGGTGAGTTCACAACTCTTGCTGAGGCACAGGAAATTTTACGAACTGCAACCATCGCACAGACAACTCCTGGCAGCGACTTTACAGGTGCACTCATCAATCCTAACTTCGATGGCAACATCAATGGTTGGACCGACACCTTCAAAGGCAATCTCAATCACGGTTTCCAGAGCAACAGCACCTATGGACCAATCAAAGAATTTATGGAGTGCTGGGCTGGTAGTTGGGTAAATTCTGCTACACCATACAAACTTCCTAACGGACGTCTCTACCAGACCATCCAGAATCTCCCTGCAGGTGAGTACACTCTGAGTGCCGACATTATCGCAACTCAGCAGTTTGCCGGCCAGGACGGTTATATTGCTTCTCTCGACGAAGTTACCGGTGTTTACATCTTTGCTGAGAGCGACGTTCTCTTCAAGTCACCAGCTTGCAACGCCAAAGCCGAATTACCCGAACACAAGAGCTTCACCTTCAACACCACAGGTGGCGACACCAAGGTTGGTCTGCTCATCGAGAATACCAACTGTAACTGGGCTGTTATGGACAACGTAACTCTCGTTTACAACGGAGCCTCTACCATCAACCTCCAGCAGGAGGCACTGAAGGAGGCACTTGCCAGCGCTCCCGACACAAAGGAGCTCATCTGCAACAAGGACATCAAGGACAACCTTGCTGCTGTCATTGCAGAAGCTACTCCTATATCTAAACAGGACGGACTGAGCGACGAGGCCTACGGCGAAGCGTACAGGAAACTCAGCGATGCTATCACTGCAGTGAACACCTCTGTCGAGGAGTACGCTAACACATTGGCCGCCATCAACAACCAGAAGACAGTTGCAGACAAAATTGGCATTACAGAGCAGTATCTTGATGCCGTAGAAGCCATTCAGGATCAGTATGACAACCGCACACTCAACAGCGACCTCAGCGCCGACGTCAACGACATCATACCTGCTATCATCAATGCTTCGGATAAGTCTTACGCAGTATTCTCAGCTCCTGAGGACGGCAAGGAGTTTTTCATCCAGAACGTATCTACCGGACTCTTCCTTGGCGGTGCTCATGCATGGGGCACCCAAGCTTCTATCATCAAGCACGGCATTCCTTTCACCGTTGCCAAGATAAGCGATGGTGTCTATACACTTGATTCGCACACTTACAACGATGCTGCTAAACACTTCTTCAACGGAACATACGTTGACGGTGTTGCTACCAATGTGACTGTTGAAAATCTTGGCGGCAACGTATTCGCTCTCAAGGTTGATGGCAAGTATGTTGCAGCTAATGCCGAGACTGAGATTGTAGTAAACGACGAAGACAATGCCAACGGTACTGCAGCACAGTGGAAGTTCGTCTCTTACGACGACCGTCTGGACAATATGAAAGCCGAGTTCACTGCTAAGAACTCGGCAGATGCCACATGGCTCATCAACTGCGCTAACGTAAGCCGCAACCTCAGTCTTTCAAATGGTCAGACTGCATGGGAGAATCAAGGAGTACAGGGTGGTGATAACACAAATGTTGTGACCGAGAAAATCCACGCTGCATTCAACACACACCAGACCATCGTTGTTCCTAATGGCACCTACACACTCACAGCACAGGGCTTCTATCGTCCAGACGAGGGCAGTGCTGCTGCTGCCTTCCTCTATGCTGGTGATAAAGCAGTCGAACTGAAAGTTAAGGAAGGTACAGGCGTGCCAAACAACATTACAGACGTTTCCAAATCGTTCTCTGGAGGCAACTACGTGAACACCATTGAGAACATCGTTGTTACTGACAACAAGCTCACAATCGGTATAAAGACCGAGGATGCCAACAACTGGGTCATCTGGGACAACTTTGAACTGACTGCTACATCTACTCCCGACATCAGAGACTCATACGCAGCAACCAAAGAGGGTTACCTCCAGATTGGCGACCGACTTCTCAAGGTTGGAGCTGCCGAGGCTACCGAGGGCGGTGTTACAAGCAGCAAAATCGAGGCTGCCATTGTTACAGCTACAACCAACAAGATGGGCGTAACAACCATCCTCGTTGATGGTGGCAAATACCTCATGTGGAATGGCGAGAAGGTTTACGTTGACGGAAGAACACTGCCTGCAAAGGCTACACACAAGCCATTCTGGACCATTGGCGAGAACACCATCACCAACACCCAGACCGGCAAGTTCCTCGGTGCAACCGAGACAGCAGCAACTCTCGTTGACGAGGCTTCGACTGCCAAGATAATAGAAATCACATACGCTACCGATGCTCAGAAGGCACAGCTTACAGCTGCCATCACCGACGCTGACCAGAACCATACCGTTGGATTCCTGAAGGGTCAGTTTGCACCATACACCAATGTCAAGGCTGTCAGCACACTCGCTGATGTCAAGGCTATCGACCTCACTCGTAAAGTTGATGTGGAGATTGTAACCGAAGCACTCAGCTCACTCGATGGTATAAAGGATAAGTGGATTGCCAACACTGCAGAGATGAATGCCGTTTACGACGGTACATTTGCAAGCGCCGAGAACAATGGTGCTCCTGCAGGTTGGACCATGAGCAACAACACCATCGGTGGTAATCTCCACTCACGTGCATTTGTAGGTGACGAACGTCTCTCTGAGTTCAACGACACCAAATCTGGCCTGTTCCTCCGCTTCGATGGTACGAACTCTGACCGTGGTTCTATGTACTACTATGGCAACACCGCTGGCTACACCATGCCTCTCGAATCAACTACCACCTACTTCGTATGTGCTGAATTCGCCGGCTGGGGCAGCACTGGCAAGCCACTGCGTCTGAATGTAAATGGTCCTGACGTAGCAAATGGCATCACCATCAATACAGACAGAAAGGCAGACACATCTGACGATGTTCCTCAGTTCTTCTACTTTGAGTTCACCACACAGGCTGCAGGCAACTACACCATCAACTTCCAGACTCCAGGTCCTGACACCAACAAACACAACGTAGTGGTATCCAACGTACGTATCTTCACCAAGAAGGCTGGCGATGTCAACGCCGACGGTGCTGCCGACATACTCGATGCCGAGGCATTGGCAGACCACCTCACCGGCAAGGCTGAAACAAAGAACCCAGACTTCAACGCTGATGAGAAGGTTAGTCTTAGCGACCTCACCGAACTCATCAATACATTGACAACTACAGCCAACAAGTAAACAGCTAACGGACATCAGTCCTCACAGCAAATATCAGAGCACTACTCCCCCTGCAATGCCGTAATGCAGGGGGAGTTTTCATATACCTGATACAGTATCGTCCTGACAACGGGTCAAACATATTATACAACCATCACTGGCTCACGTTAAATAGTTGTACTTGTTGTTTTTGCGCCTTTTCGTGTGTTTTAGGTTTTTATATGGTCATAATATTTGCGTGTATGAGATAAAATGTGTAATTTTGTCCACAGTTAGTATAAAGAAAAACAGCAGAAAAAAAATATCCCTATGAAAAAGGTATTGTTACTGATATGCATGGTAATGGTTAGTGTGTCTGCATTTTGCCAGACAAAGGACGTGCGCGCAGACGAGATGACACGCATCACTGCAAAGAAGATAAACCCAAGAGTGACAGTAAAGCCCAAGATGTTCACCTTTGCCGACACCCAGAAGAACAACGACTGGGACAAATGGAACTGGCGCAACTGGAAGACCAACCAGACTAAGATCAGCATCTACAATATGCACGTTGTCCTGTCAGAATCAAAGCAGGACAAGGTATTCGAGATAACAAGCATCACCACCGAACTTGGAGTGAAGGGCGAATACTACAGTGTTGAAAGCTACTCGCTGAAGGGTGCCGGCAAGAACACAGAGATGTGTACTCTGAAGATTCTCCATCACATGGACGACAAGACATCCTACATCCTTCTCACCCCAACCATTGCCGAAAGATACGAGTAACCTTTACTGCACCCTGCCGTCGAACTCGGGGTAACGGCGCAGCAGGTTGGCAAACTCATAGTTCTTGAGTCCCCAGCTTGGTGCTATGAGAAGTTCTTTTGGTGAAGAGGAGACAAAACGTTCCAGCAGGATATTGCATGGAATGTAAGCCACGTAGTCGCGTACCAACTGAATATACTCCTCCACCGTAGGCATATGCCAGGGATTCTCCTCATACTCCCTTGCCATCCTTGTACCTCGTATTATCTGCAACTGATGCAACTTGAGCGTGGTGAGCGGCAGTTCGCCCACCATCCTGGCCTGGCGCATCAGTTCGTCATGTTCCTCGCCAGGCAAGCCCAGAATGACATGTGCACCGACACGTATGCCAAGATCAGCAGTACGACGAATGGCTTCCACCGACTGCTGCCACGTATGACCTCGGTTAATGCGCACCAACGTCTCGTCGTTGGCACTCTCAACACCATATTCTACTATTAGGAAAGTCCTGTGGTTCAGCTCCGACAGGTAAGTCAACAACGCTTCCGGCATACAGTCGGGACGCGTTGCTATGACCAGTCCCACCACGTCGGGCACTCTCAGTGCCTCCTCGTAAAGGGCGATGCAATGCCCAACATCAGCATACGTATTGGTGTATGCCTGGAAGTAAGCCAGATACTTCATGTCTGGATACTTGCGGGCGAAGAAGCGCTTTCCTTCCTCCAACTGCTCGGTGACACTCTTTGTCGTGGCACAGTACTCGGGGTTGAACGTCTGGTTGTTACAGTACGTACAACCGCCACGCCCCACCCTGCCGTCTCTGTTCGGGCAGTTGAACCCTGCGTTCAGACTTATCTTCTGAACCTTGCATCCCAGTTGCTCCTTGAGCCATTCTCCGTATGTCATCGCCTTCTATATATCAAACTAAACCTACACTACACTGCAAAAGTAAGAAAAATAATTGAGATACTAACACTCCTGACAAAACTATTTGCCTTGACTGCGTTTCTGGCTAATTCATCAGCAATTACTCACCCAGTCATCGAGGAGGACTTGATGCTTTTATCACAAAATATTACAGAACATTCTTCTGACACCCCTATTTTCTCTCAAATAAAAATTATAGAAAATCGCATTTTCATATACACTACTACACTAACACCCTCAAGCTCTTTATGTTTCAACACGTTACACCAGTGTATATGACAGTGTATATGAACAAAAAAGTGTATACACTCATATACACTAAAATAAGATCGAAAAGTTCTAATATTATTCGTTTGATAGGACAAAGGCAATTATAAATGTAAGCATTTTTCACACCAACACTTAACACTGTTCACAGCACCATCTGCCAGTCAATAAAGCGACGTTAACGCATAATCCTTGATTACAGGAAAAACATCATTAGCGAAACGGTTTAATAATGAATGGGTTACGCAAACCTATATTCACGCGCCGTGACTAAAAAAATCACGCACCATGATTTTCAAAATCACGCACCATGATTTTCAAAATCACGCAGCGTGATTTTTCAATTCACGCAGCGTCATTTCCAGAATCACGCAGCATCAATCATTTTTCGGTGGGAAGAGAATGCCTACAATTCTATAGATGTAAATATATTTCACATCACACTCTTCAATACATACCACTTCGTCAAACTCATATTGTGGTGTATATGAAAAATTCAAAAAGTTGCAAAAACCATCAATTTTTATATGATTTTCTACCCAAAATCAGCCAAAATATAGAATTACAACATATATATTTTCTCAAAAA
>CAMAFX010000012.1 GCA_945833925.1 uncultured Prevotellaceae bacterium | reverse complement strand
AAATTTGCATAGATAATTAAACCATTTCGGTTTTGTGTTGTCAGTAAGTATAGTTTAACGGGTAAAAATGATAGGGTTCGTCGCTTGCACTGACAGAACACGAGATTCTTTACGAATATATTTTATGAGATGAAAAAGATATACAGCTTGATGTTGCTGCTGATGCTCTTTGGCAGCGTGGCTTCGGCCCAGAAGAACAACCTGACAGGTATTGTCAAGGATGGTGAGATGGATGATGTGCTGCCTGGTGCAACAGTAGTATTGTTGAACCCGAAGGATAGTACACAGGTTACTGGTGCTGCCACCGGTCAGAACGGTAAGTTTACCCTTGCGTCCAAAAATGGTAAGTTCATCCTGAAGGTGTCCTACGTAGGATACCGTTCTGTATTCCAGAATATAGAAGTGTCAAAGAGTGCCGACCTTGGTACCATCACCCTCTTCGACGATGCCAAGTTGATGAAGGAGGCGGAGGTGACTGCCCAACTGGCGCAGGTCGAGATGAAGGCGGACACCTTTATGTATAATGCCGATGCTTATAAACTGCCCGAAGGCTCAACTCTCGAGGAACTGGTGCGCAAGTTGCCTGGTGCCGAACTGGGCGAGGACGGAACGCTGAAGATAAACGGAAAGACAGTGAGCAAGATTCTTGTGAAGGGCAAGGAGTTCTTTGGCGACGACAAGGACATGACCCTGAAGAATCTTCCTTCGAAGATGATTAAGAAGATAAAGGCATATGATAAAAAGTCCGACTATAGCCGCATTACAGGTATTGACGACGGCGAGGAGGAGACGGTGCTCGACCTTTCTGTGAAGAAGGGAATGGGCGAAGGATGGGTTGTCAACGTTGATGTGGCAGCCGGTAATGCACGTCAGGACAAGATTCCGGGCGAGCGCAGTCAGATTGAATTTCCCAAACCGCTTTACTTGGGCAATTTCAATGTCAGCCGATTTACTGACAATCTGCAGTTTATGTTCATTGCCAGCCGCAACAATACCAACAACGGTTCGGGACGTTGGGGAGGCTTCTGGGGTGGCAGCGGTGTCACCACAACCACTATGTCGGGACTGAACGTGACGTGGACCAACGGTCTGCAGCAATACACCCCTGGCTATATGGAGGTAGGCGGAAACGTTCGTTACAATGGCCGTGAGGCAGAGGGTATGACGGTGAGCAACAGCGAAACCTTCCTGGGCAGTACAAGCAGTTTCAACAACGCCCGCAACTGGAGTAACAACAAGAACCACAACGTCAATGCCGACATGCGTTTCCAGTGGATGCCCGACAGTCTTACCACGCTGACCTTCCGCCCAAGTTTCTCACATTCGCAGAACGACAATATGGGACGCAACAGTTCGGTGACATTCAACGAGGACCCATACAAGAAGACTGCCGAGCCGCTCAACAACTACGATGACGATGCGCTCTTCATCGTTGACGGCCGCGAGACACGTGTCAACAGTAACGAGAGTGAGTCGAAGAGTAACGGCAACAGCAATTCGGGCGATATACACATGCAGGTGAACCGCCGACTTGTTAAGCCGGGACGCAACATCTCGCTCGACATGAGCGGTAACATCAGCAAGTCTGACAACGAGAACTTCAACTGGTCGAACATCAAGTACTACCAGAAGAACGACAACACTCTGCAGGATCGCTACACCATCAGTCCTTCCAAGAGTTGGAGTGTGCGTTCGCGTCTGAGTTATACCGAGCCGCTCACCAGCAACCTCAACCTGCAGCTCAGCTACAGCTACCAGCGCCGCTTCTCGGACAACGACCGCTCTATGTTTAACCTTGAGAATATGATTGGTCAGATGATGGACGACGGACTCATCAACAGTGCCCAGCTCTACGATATCTTCACCAACGGGGTGAATCCTGCAAATGCCTTTGCTGGCGGTCTGGACTGGGAATTGCTCACCAAGGATATGCTGAACAGCCAGTACGCAACATATAAGGAGAACAACCACAATGCGAACCTTATGTTCCGCTACAACAACAAGTTGGACAACGACCAGGAGATTCGTCTCAATGCAGGTATCAGTCTGCAGCCACAGCACACACTGATGCACTATCAGAAGGGACTCGTCGATACTACCGTTACGCGTACCACTGTCAACTGGGCACCTCGCATCAATTTCCGTTGGAAGATAAGCAGTGTCAGCCAGTTACGACTCAACTACAACGCTCGTATGTCGCAGCCATCGATGACCCAGCTTATGGAGGTTACCGACGACAGCAATCCTCTTAATGTAAACACAGGTAACGCTGGTCTGCGAAGCAGTTGGCGCAACGATATGTATGTCGAGTATAACGGTTATAAGACTGAGACACAGACCAGTTGGTACTTCCGTGCCGGATACAACAACACTCGCAACAGTATCTCTTCGGCAACTATCTACGACGATAATACTGGTGCGTGCTACACACGTCCGATGAATATCAACGGTAACTGGGGAAGCTGGGGTAATATCAACCTCAACACTGCGATGGGCGAGAAGAAGTACTGGAACTTCTCTAACAACCTCAACCTGAACTATACCTACCGACTTGGTTACTTGAGCAGCAAGGACAGTGGTGTGAACCTCGATCCTACAAAGATAAAGGATGAAACAGGTCACGTCAATATGGACTACATCTTCAGTCAGGTAGACCTTACCAAGTTCGAGTCGGCAACCAAGACTATGGGCTTGGGCGACTGGGTTCGTCTTAACTACCGTAAGAGCTTTGGCGATGACTGGAACGTTGATTTTGGTGCAAATGCCGGTTTCAACTACAACCACACTCGCAGCAGCAAGCAGCAGAATACCAACATCGACTCGTGGACCTTCAGTTATGGTGGTAATGCAACCATCATCTTCCCATGGTCAATCACCTTCTCGACAAACATCACCGAGCAGTGCCGCCGTGGTTTCGACGACGAGAGCATGAACACCAACGAGTTGCTCTGGAATGTTACCTTGCAGAAGAGCTTCTTGAAGGACAAGGCTGCAACCATCAGTGTAGAGTGGAACGATATTCTGCACCAGCGCAGCAACGTAAGTCGTGCCATCAGCGAGTTTGCACGTACCGATACCTATACAAACAACATCAACAGCTACTTTATGGTTCATTTTATCTACCGTCTTAACTTGCTGGGCGACAAGGCTTCGCGTGGCATGATGAACGGCTTCGGCGGCGGCAATGGAGGCCGTGGCGGATGGGGCGGCGGCCGTGGCGGCTATGGAGGCGGTGGCAGATTCTAATCTGCCACAATCAGGGTAGAGGAGTAGGACTGCAAACAGACTTCGGAAACGTGTAGTTTTAACATTGCTTGCTATTACTATTATTCTGCCAGTACAAAAACAAACGAGTGTTGCCTTCTAAGCGATGAGGCAACACTCGTTTGTTTTATCTGTTTTTATCTGTCGCTCCTTTCGGAGTGTGTGAGACGTTGGTCCTTAATAATTGTAATATTTGATTTCATCAGTAGTAACAAACCCCTTGAGAGCGACAACCATTTCCTTCTCGCCCTTTAATGTTCCGCTGAAGTTCAGGTATATACCTTCGTCCTTAGAGGTAATTGTAACTGAACCTTCCTTGAAACAGGTCTCGGGGTCTGAGAATTCACTGTATGGAACAGATGTGCCAAACAGACTGTATGTAGCTTGGGACATCTGGACCTTTCCAAAAGAGTAACTTAACATCAAAGCACCACCAAAATCTATGTCTGGGTAAATTCCGTCAATTGCGATGGTGAACAACTGGCTGCTCAGTTCGAACGTCTTGTCTCCAACAGTTTTGTGAGGATTTGCCAGATCAATGGTTTTTCCTACCAGTGACTTGTCGATGTGAACGGTTGTATTCATACCCATCTGCTTTTCAAGGTTATAGTAGCGAAGTTTATAGAATATGATATCCCCATATGAAACCTCTGATACTATGTCTACATTCTTCCAAGGACCGAATGTGACCTGGTTGGGCTTGAGGGCTTTCAGTGCATCTGCCGAGGCTCCGTTCTGCTCTTCTTCTGGCTTGATTTCTGGTTCGTTGTCATCGCCGCAACTGTAAAACATACATGTTGCCAAGGCAAGGAGAGGTAATAAAAGAAACTTTTTCATTGCGAATAAAAATTATTTGTTAGAGAATATTTTTCGCAAAGAAAAATAAACCACGCGACTTATTACGTATTATTTCGTAAAAACTGACTATTAAAACGTACGAAAACGTACATGATTTCAGTTAATAGACTATTGACGGAAAGTCAACAAAACGCTTTCCATTCATGCACGTATGTATGCGTGGCAGCTATGTGCTGATGGGATGTTCGTTGCTTGTTGGAGATTTATCGGAAGAACGTAAAATTGACGCTGCCGTACTGGCGGTGCTCGACGAAGTTGGGGTGGTCGGTGAAGTCGTAGTCCTTGCCGTGTTCCAGGATGAAGAGACCGTCCTCGCTGAGTATGTCGCGTGCCATGACAATGTCGGGTAGTTCGGCGAGGTTCTCTAACTGGTATGGGGGGTCGGCAAAGACAATGTCAAACTTCTCTGTGCATCGTGCCAGATACTTGAATACGTCGCCACAGATGGGTATTCCGGCCTTGTCGTCCAGTTTGTCGAGGAAACCCTTGATGAAACTGTAGTGAAGACGATCCTTCTCGACGCTGATAACCTGTCCGCAACCTCGCGAAAGCAGTTCGAGTGTTATGCTTCCAGTACCCGAGAAGAGGTCGAGCGCACGTGGCTCCTCGTCCCAGTCTATATAGCCGTTCAGAACGTTGAACAGATTCTCCTTGGCGAAGTCGGTAGTTGGTCGTGCCTTGAAGGTGCGTGGCACGTCGAAGTGTCTTCCTTTATATTTTCCGGTTATTACTCTCATGTTTTGTATACCTTATTTATATAATATGCAGAACTACACGTCGAGCCCGTACTTTATTATCTCTACGTTCTCCAGAAAGGGTGTCGCTTGGTTCATAAGGGTAGATGCAAGTTGTTCCTTCCCTGATATGAAACAGAAATTCTTGTGCGCGTCAAGTTCGAGCATCTTCCACACGCTGAGCAGGAAGAAAGGCGCGTTGTCTGCGTCGTCCAGGTGGAAGTGATTGGCGTATATGAGCTTGTTCTTGAAGATGGAGTAGAGGAACAGTTCTCCGTCGTTGATGTGGGCGTAGAGCGGTTGCTCTTCGGGGTCGCGCAGCATGGAGAAGTGGGTGATTCGCTCCATGACGCTGGCAAACGTATTGGTAAAGGCTGCCTCTGGATAGATGGTCGTGATGGCGTCGTACAGCTGCTCGTCTATGGGGAACAACTCGACGGCATTTATCTCTGGCAGTTCAACGCAGCACATACGCTTGTCGTCGAGCTGAGTCTGACTGTATATCAGTCTGTATACATCCTTGTTTTTCTCCTCGTCATACTCGCTTGCAGGCAGTGTGGTCGACTCTGCATCCACAATGACACGTATTGAATCGTATTCTCTGCTCTTTATCTTCTCGCCCTGCAGTTTTTCGCTTATCATGAACAGCATCTCGGCATGGCTTCGGCACGTCGTAGTGTCACGATAAATCATGTCACTGGAGAAGCCTTCGGTGACAAAAAAAGAAAATCCACCCGCGGTGACGCGGATGGATAGTATATAGTGGATATGATTATTCCCAGTTACCGGCATTGTTGTTCCAGTTAGCAATGTCGCCAATCTGAAGACCTGGGTAAGCACCACGCTCCTCCTCGTACATTTTCTTGTTAACGAGCTTACGATCGCCCTGCTTGCCAAGACCTCTCAGATATGTCTCGAATGGTGCCTTGCACTCCATGACGTAGTTCATAGGAATACCCATCTTGTAATGTACCTGACCGCCGAGCTCAAACTTCTGACCGTTTGAGAAAGGAATGTAGCAGAGTGAGTCAACAGGATAGTCACTTCTGCCGTAGAGAGACTTGATTGGGTTCTCTGCCCATACGGTATCGCACCATACGCCAGGCAGCTCCTCAGCCTCGAGGCGCTCGCGTATCTTCTCGTCGCTCATGCCCTGCTTGCGGAGGTTGTAGATTTCGGTAGCCACCTTAGCCTCGGTCCAACCGGCACGCTGAGCCTTCTCCTGAATCTGACCTTCCTTGATAATCTGCTCTGGGTAACGTGTGTTCTTGAGGAAGTCGATGAGAACCTCGAATGTCTCAGCGTAAGCACCCATTGTTGCGGTTCTTGTCTCCTGGCTCTCCTCGTCAATGTAGATGAGAGTTGTGTCGTGTGTTTCCTTGTAAGCCTCTTCTGCAGCCTTGATGTCGAGCAGGCGTGCAATTACGACTTTCTTGCGAGCTTCCATCTGGTCGTCCAGCTTCTGGTCGTCGGTAATACTGCGGATGCAGATTGCAGCCAGTGCACATGCGCATACGACTAAAATTACATTAATTGTTGTTTTCATAATGCTATTTTGATTTTTTTTGTTTATATTCGCAACGCAAAAATAAGACAAATAATTGTAATAACCGATTATTCAAGGTAATTTTTTATAAAAAAATATGTTATTTGACGATTTAAAGGCAATAATTGAACGGAATTTCGCTCTAAATCCAACGAGTGAGCAGTACAAAGTGATTTCTCGCTTTGCCGAGTTTTGCTTTTCTCCGTATGCCAACAACCTGTTTTTGCTGAAGGGTTATGCCGGTACCGGTAAGACGACTTTGGTGGGTGCAATTGTCAAGACATTGGTCGAGTTGAAGCAGCGTGTGGTTCTCCTTGCTCCTACCGGAAGGGCGGCAAAAGTGTTCGCCCTGCACGCGGGCATGCCCGCTTTCACCATACATCGTCGGATATATCGCGAGAATACTATGGGCGGCGAGTTCTCGCTCAATCCGCCCCAGTTCAACAAGCGAGTGTGGTTTATTGTCGATGAGGCTTCCATGATATCGAACGAGGGCTTGTCGGGCTCGATGTTCGGTTCGGGAAGACTGCTCGACGACCTCTTGCGTTTTGTCTACGAGGGCGAGCAGTGCAGGCTAATCATGGTGGGCGATTCTGCACAGCTTCCGCCGGTGGGCGAGGAGTTAAGTCCGGCGCTCGACGCGGCTCGCCTGCAGGGGTACGGACTGCAGGTTACAGATACCGAGATGACCGACGTGGTGCGACAGAGTCACGACTCTGGCATATTATGGAATGCAACTTACATACGCAACCTTATTTTGTCTGGCACCACGATGCTTTTCCCGCAGTTGGCAGTCTCTGGATTTACAGACATTGAAGTGGTGTCGGGCAACGAACTGATAGAACGTCTCGAGGATAGTTATTATCGTGTAGGTCAGGATGGTACGATTGTCGTGACGCGCAGCAACAAGCGTGCGAATATTTTTAATCAAGGTATACGTGCGCGTATACTTGGATATGAAGAGGAGTTGAGTAGCGGCGACCAGGTTATCGTTGTGAAGAATAATTATAAATATACCACCGACAAGGTTGACGAAGACAAGTCAAAACCTGCAAAATCGTCGACTTTCATTGCCAACGGAGACATGGCGGTGGTGCGTCGTTTCCGCAACGAACGCTCGCTCTATGGTTTTCGTTTTGCCGACGCCACTCTGCGATTCCCCGACTTCGACGATGCTGAGGTCGACTGCACCATCCTGCTCGACACGCTCACCGCCGAGGCTCCGGCACTTACCAAGGAACAGCAGGATGCGCTCTTCAACGCCGTGTGGGAGGACTACCCCGACATAACGAACAAGGTGGAGCGTATGAAACGCCTTCGCGAGGATGCCTACTACAACGCCTTGCAGATAAAATACGCCTATTCCGTAACATGCCACAAGGCACAGGGCGGACAGTGGGAGCACGTCTACGTTGACCAGGGCTACGTCACCGAAGACATGCTCACGCCCGACTATTTCCGCTGGCTCTACACAGCACTGACACGAGCCACCCAAAAGGTGTTTCTCGTCAATTGGCCCAAGGAACAGATTAAGAATTAGAGCAGTGCAACAGACAATAAGAACCGAAATGTTGCAAACAGGCAAGTATACAGTCTCGGAGGTTTCATGGATGGTAGTGCATATATTATTTTATTGTAACTTTGCGTCGAAGTGAATTAATACTAACTTGGACTAATTATGAAAAGACTTTTGAAATCAATCTTTCTGTTTGCTGTGGCAACCAGTATGACGGCTCAGACAACAACGTTCCGTCATCCCGGTATGATGCACAGTGAGGCAGACTTCGAGCGTGTCAAAGAACGTCTTGCCGCAGGCGAATCGGCAGCGACACAGTCGTTGGCAAATCTGAGAGCGGCTGGTCCGGTGTACGGCGACCACGGCGGTAACTGGGCTGTCAACGTAGATATAAGCCGAGGTATAACTGGAGCACAAAACTACATGAACGCCTATCGCAACTGTGCCCGTGCCTACCAGTGTGCCCTGTTGTGGAAGATAACCGGCGAGCGTAGCTATGGTGACATTGCGGTAGACGTTCTCAACGCTTATGCCACTTGGAACAAGTCGCTTTCGGGGAATACCAACATTTCTCTTATTCCTGCTTTCAACGGCTACCAGTTCCTCAACGCCGCCGAGATTATGCGCGACTACGACGGTTGGAAGAAAGAGGACATCGAGAAATTCAAACAGTATATGATTGACGTGTGGTTCAAGGTGGCTCAGGACTTCCTCGAGCGCCGTCACGACACCGTAACGCGCGAGTCTAACTGGTTCCACTACCATAGTAACTGGGGTGTGGGCAACGAATTGTTCTGCATCTCGCTTGGTATCTTCTGCGATCTCCCCGACATATACAATTATGGTATGTACTGGCTCACCGAGGGTCCTGGCAACGAGAGCCTCTTCGTCGGAACACACATCGACGAGGCTGCCGACGTTATGTGCGGCGAGGGATGGGGTCTCATGCCTTGGTTCCACAAGGACAAGCGCGGTCCCCTTGGATATTTTGCACAGATGCAGGAGAGCGGTCGTGACCAGGGTCACGCGATGGCTTCGCTCGGTCTGATGGGTAATGCCTTCCAGACCTGCTACAACCAGGGCGACAACCTCTTTAATAATATGTACAACCCTCTCGTGCCAGGTCTTGCGGGTAGCACCATGGGCGCTGCCGCTGCCGAGTATGTGGCAGCCTACAACAACGGCATAGACAACCTTCCATACACGCTCAACTGGTGGATGGGTGGTTTCGGTCCCAACGGCCGTGGTCAGTGGCGACCCATCTGGCAGCTCTTCATCAACGCCTACGAGAACCGCATGGGTATCGAGATGCCTTACAGCAAGCAGATGCACAACGCCATGGGTCTCGAGTGGGGCGGTGGTAGCTACGGCAACAACTCTGGCGGTTACGACCACACCGGTTGGGGCGACCTTATGTTCAACGATGCTCCAGTAAGCCGCGACATGGCACCAACACCACTCTATCCAACCATCACCGGTCCAACACTTCTGGCTCGCGGTGGCGTTGACCCAAAGATTGTGACCCACCACGTAGGTTGGGTTTCAGGAGTAACCCCAGGCACCAGCATCGAGATGTCCGTTTCCCTGCCCGATGGCGAGGAGGATACAGGTCTCTGGGAGTGGGAGGATGGTGTAAAAGGCAAGACTCGCACCGTCACTGCCAATCACTCTGGTCTCTATCGCTTACATTATACTAACAGCAAGGGTGTCAAGAGCACCCAGCTCTTCTCCATTGCCGTTCGTGGCGAGGGTATCAGAGCAAGCCTGCATGGCAACATCACCTATCGTGGTGTGACTAAAGAGACAGACACCCAACTCATGGGCAGGAACACCACAGCTACGCTTACCACCTCTAACGAGGCATGGAACTATGTAGAGAGTGAGACTTGGTACGATGAGAATGGCAAGAAGATAGGTAACGGCTACACCTACACCTACCGGCAGAGAGACGAAAAAGACCACGTCATAACCTTCGTGCTCGTCAACCAGAGTGGTGTCGAGATAAGAAAGGATTTCTACCTCAAGTATGACCCCAGCGATCTCAGCCATCTGCTTCCCGATGCAAGTTGCGGACAGAAAGCCAAGTGGGAAATCACTACCGACAAGGTTGTATGTACAGCCGATGCTCTGGCAGGTACCACCGGTTCGTACGTCCAGTATGCAGTCGATGACACTCAGGGCGGCATCTCAGGTTGGGGACTTCCAACCTTCAGCGCCACCCAGACAGCCACTGGTCTCACCCCTGGTCGCTACACCATCTCTGCCAACTGTCTTGCCGCTCAGTTAAGTGGCATTGGCGAGGGACAGCGTAGCCAGGTTGACGGTATCTTCCTTGTTGCCAATGGCATAAAGGTGCCAGTTCGCACCCTTGCCGATGGCACACAGATTTACACGGTAGAGTGCTACGTCGGTTCTGATAGTGTTCTCAACGTGGGAATCTGCAACCTCACCGACCAGAACTACGGCAGCAGCGAGTGCGGCGCAAGCAAGGTTGCCATCGACGAACTTCAGCTTCGTTATCTTGGCAAGGACGGCATGACCGACGCTCAGATTGACCAGGCTGCCATTCAGCAGAAGGCTGCCAACGATGCCGAACTTATGGCTCTCGTATCGGAAAAGTTCAATGCCGATGCCACAACCATCGCTGCCACTATGCCAGACGAGCAGAGTCTGCAGACACTTGCCACGGCAGTAGCCGACGCCAAGACTGTCGATCAACTTTATGCTGCTCACGACAACCTGCTGTCTAATTGGAAGGAGCTTCTCACACTTACTGATGTGGCAGACATCGATCTCACGGTCCTCATGCACAACGCATCGCTCAGCAAGCCAAGTGCCGACTTCTATGACAACACCAGCCGTTGGAGCACGGATTGCGAAGGTGGCAACTATCGCATCTTCGCAATCGACGGCAGTGACACCAAGCGTGGCGAGGCTGTCAGCGAGAACATGATAGAGCGCTGGTGTGGAGGCAATTTCTATGCAGGTCAGAACATACTCTATCAGACACTTGCAGGACTGCCGAAGGGTCTCTACACCTTCAGCGCTGCTGCTCAGCGCGGTGCTGATGCGGGCAACATCCTGCTCTTTGCCGATGGCTCTACCGCCAGCCTCAGTTCCACCACAACAGTGGTCGGAACAGCCAACCTCCGCAACTACTCGGCACAGGCACGCGTCACTTCTTCCAACGGTAAGCTGGTGTTCGGCCTGCGTGCTGGTCAGGACAATGGTACGCAGTGGACCTCAATGACCGACATGCACCTTCACTATTCTTCACCTGTAGCCATCGTCAAGAAGGCACTGGCAGAGGCAGAACTGCTCGACTGGGGTGAGGATGCAGGTGGCAAACTTGCGGCAGCCATCGAGGGTGCCAAGAAAACTCTCTCGGCAGAGAAGCCAAGCACCACTACACTGATGACACGCTACAACACGCTCATCACTCAGATAGAAAATTATAAGAAGAACAATGCTAATGCTGAGCATCCATACGACCTCACGGCAAGTGTTGTCAACCCAGGATTCGATCTCTGCAATACCAATGGCTATGAGGTCAGTGGTAAGTCTGCCTTCAGTCAGGGTACTGTTGAGTTCTTCAACACTCCATACGAACTGAGCCAGACCGTCAGCGGTCTCTCGACAGGTTCCTATCGCGTCACTATGCAGGCACGCAGCGGCGAGGGTGATGCCAACACATCTATGCAGCTCTTTGCAACAGCCAGTGGCAGCACATCCACAGCAGCAGTCAAGGGAGCAACACGTGCCGATGGCAGCGATGCCACCCAGCACCTGCGCCAGAATGCCGATGACTTCCTCGACAATCCTGATGCCGACCTCGTCAGTGTCGACATCTACGTCACCAGTGGTAGCATCACCTTCGGCTCACGTTGCCAGAGCGCCTCAAACTGGTGCGTCATCGGTGGTTTCACACTCCAGTATATGGGCAAGGATGCCAGCCTCATGCCAACGCAGTGGGCTTCTCTCGTTGAACAGGCAAAGACACTCGTCGAGGATGTTCTGCCAGGCAAGATCAAGGACAACCTCCTTGCTGCTTCCGATGTCGACATTACCGGTATGAGCGATGCTGACCTCGAGAAGGCTATCAAGAACCTCTCGTCAGCTATCGATGCTGCCGTGTCGGTACGCTCTACATACCAGTCTATGCTTGCACTCCGCGATGACATGAGCACACTGCTCAGCCATTCCAACGAACTTGCCGAGGGCGCCAAGGATGCCTTCCGCGAGGCTATCCGCACTGCTGTCGAGACAGCCGATGCTGCTACAACATCGAACGAAGTCAACAAGGCTGCTGCTTCGCTCGAGTCGGCACGCCAGACCTACGTTCTCAGTGCTATTCCTCACTGGGGCTACGAGTTCGACCTTACCTTCTGCGTTGCCAATGCTGATATCAGCCGCACCGACGGTTGGATGACCGATGGTACAGGTAACTTCCAGCGCATGACCAATAGCGAGGTCGACGGCGAGTATGTCGGTCCGTTCTGGGAGAAGTGGGACATCCAGTCGTACCTCTTCAAGCCAAACGACCGTCCTGTCTACCAGACTATCAACAATCTTCACTACGGCAAGTACCGCCTCAGTGCTGCAGCCTTCCGAAAGAACCAGTTCGGCGACCTCCTTGTCAGTGACGGCAGTATGTATCTCTTCCTCAACGACGATAAGACAGAAGTCACCAGCGAGGTGATGAACTACTACGAGGTAGTTGGCGAGACTAATGACGGCACTGTCACCTTCGGCCTTAAGGCTGGCCAGGGCAACACCGCCAACTGGGAGGCACTGGCTGACGTACACCTCTACTATCTTGGCAGTCCCGAGGTAACATCTGTCACCGACGTTCTTGTCACAGATCCAGCACGCGTCGACGCCGTCTACGACCTCCAGGGCCGCCGCCTCAACGCTGCGCCAAAGCGTGGTCTGTACATCGTCAACGGACGCGTCGTGCTACGTTGAAGTTAGAAGTTAAAAATTAAAATTTGGCATCTTGTCAGAAGCAAGCCTTCTACAATTGAATCCAGGTTAAAAATTATAATTTGGTGAGTTGACGTTTTAAAACAGAAAAGTCTATGCAATATTCTCTCAGTACTCCCTCTCCCATTTGGGGGAGAGGGTCGGGGAGAGAGGGACTAAGGATGAGGCATCTCCTTCTCTTTCTCTTCCTTTTCGCCTTGAGCGCAGAAGCACAGGTGAAGGTTTATGACTATCCCGAAGGTAAGGAGGGACTGATCCCGATGAAAACCTTTGAGGTGACGGCAGAGGGAACACCCATTCCAACCTACCGTTGCGAGGTCAATCCGCATCGTCGCGTGCAGCAGGCATCGTGGTGCCAGTTCGAGGCGCTCGGCAGGACACGCATCAAGGTTGTCTATCACGAAGGTAAGATTGAGCAGGCTGTCATCCGTCCGGCATCAAAGGGCATCACCTACACTCAGGACAACGACAGCACCATATTCTTCACCGTACCTCAGGTGCGCGACAACCGTAGTTACGCCCTCACCGTCGAAATAAACGGCGATCGCCAGCATAACCTGCACGTCTTTGTCGACGGACCCGAACTGCAGACCTTCGATGCACCCTCGTCCGATGACCCTGAAGCGATTAACTGGAAGACCGAGCAGAACCACGATGTCTTTGTTCAGAATCCTCATCTCATCTACTTCGGTCCGGGTGTTCACAAACCCCACGACCTTCCAAGCGGAGAGATAAAGATACCAAGCCATACCACTGTCTACCTCGCTCCAGGAGCCGTGGTGCGTGCACGCCTCATCGTCGACCATGCCGAGGATGTGCGTATTCTTGGTCGAGGTGTGTTGCTCACCCCCTTGCGCGGAGTCGAGATAACCTACTCCAAGAATGTTCTCATCGACGGACTCACCGTCATCAATCCTCAGCACTATACCGTCTTCGGAGGACAGTCCGACAGCATAGTGGTGCGTAACCTGCGCAGTTTCTCGCGCCATCCATGGAGCGACGGCATAGATATGATGTGCTGCAACGACGTCACCATCGAGGACGTCTTCCTTCGCAACAACGACGATGCTATCGCCATCTACAACCATCGTTGGTGGTACTGGGGAGGCACTCGTGGATGGCATGTACGCCGTGCCACCATCTTCAGCGACCTCGCCCATCCTTTCAACATCGGTTCGCATGGTGACGACCGTAGTGAGGAGGGCGAACTCCTGCACGATGTCTGGATAGAGGACTGTGACATACTTTCAGCCGACGGTGACGGCATCATGGCTGTTCGCAGCGGCGACAAGAACCGTGTCGAGGACATCCACTTCAGCAACATCCGCATCGAGGACGTCGTCACCACCTCCCTCTTCAACCTTCGCGTAGACTTCTCGCAGAAGTATAACAGGGCTCCAGGCAACTACGTGCGCGACGTCTGGTTCCAGAACATCCATTTCAATGGCGACGCCACCCATCTCAAGCCCGACGTAATTGTCAATTACGATGACTCCCACGCAGTCAGCGACCTCCATTTCAAGGACGTCTTCGTAAACGGAAAGAAAGTGAGATAACATGCAAAGTGACATAAGAAGTGATGCTGCGCCGATACCACAACGGCGCAGCATCACTGTTTTATACGATAGTTATCGTACGTCAATACAATAGTTATCGTACTCCGATACAATAGTTATCGTACATCAATACAATAACTATCGTATAGAGAATTGGCGCACCGAGATTTTATGATGGTTATAGCCTATCAAGAAAGGAGTTAAATTATGAATGGAATTGGCGCACCGAGATTTTATGATGGTTATAGCCTTTTAATTGTGTACTTAGGTAAGGGCATCGTGTCGCTTGTTATCACCAATCTTATTGCCGCTTGGCAGCAATGTTTTCTGCCATTGCATTCAGATGAAGGCATTGTGCCCTGGTTATCACCTTCTTTTGCATATGGAACTCCCAGGGACTTATCTGCAACAACAACCCCTCTGCACATGCATCGAAGGCCTCTCCGGCAGGTTTGTATAACTTCGGGAAGCCGTTCTCCTTCAGCAGAATGATTCTGTAACCACGGTTCAAGGCTTCACGCAGCACCTCCTTCTCTTTTGGAGAAATGGCAGCACTGACGAGCACACCACCTCGTTCACCACATGCCAGCCACTCGTCTCTCAGTCGGGCGTTTTCTTCGTCTGTATAACGCCTATGCACAATGACCGCCATCTTGTCGGGAATATCCAGTAGGAACCTGTTTCCTACTACCTGGCATTGCTCACCTGCTATATTCATGCCATTAACTACTGTGAAGAGTTCTGGATTTCTTCGTTTCAACATTAGACGGTGAGGATTGTCATCAAGGTAGCGTTTCCAGTTGTCTAATTGCTCATCGTTCATTAGAATCTTGTCGCAGTAGCCATCCTCGAAGAGGGGTGGTCTGTTTCCTGAGGTTAAAACCTCAGGAACAGTGGCGTCATTGTTACTTGCCACCGTCCTTGCGATGCCTCCCTTTGCCATCGTCTCTGTGATGCCTCCATTCGCCACTGTTCCTGGCGTTCCTTCATTTGCCACTGTTCCTGACGTTCCTCCATTCGCCACTGTTCCTGGCGTTCCTCCATTTGCCACTGTTCCTGGCGTTTTTACGCCAGTTAGTCTCCACCATGCCTTTGTGCATCCAGCCTTAAAACCTCGAACAACATACCCCAGATGCTTGCCTTCTCCCATATTCTCGTTCACCCTTACAATCATGTGCAGGTGGTCGGGCATGATGCAAAGTTTCCACACCTCCACATTAGGGTAGAAATGATTAATCTTCAGTATTTCTTCCTCCACGATGGCAGTTCCAAGACGTGAGTACTCAACATACGGAACAACGCCTCCATCCAGATCTCCCTTCAATGTGCCAAACAACGCTGCACGCCCCCTAACCACAAGGGTCAGCATATACGTCCCCTTGTGACTGTAGTTGTGCCATGAAGTACGTCTCTTCATTGAGTGCTGTATCTCATGCATCTCCATCCCTGCAGCTATGGCTTCCTCGCGTGTCATTTGTTTTTGTGCTTAGTAAGACTAATTACTTGTTATTCCTGCCGGTCTTTGTCTGTGACACATGTTGTCATTCGTTTGTTCCTTTCCTTATGCTTTGCTTGTATGTGCGCAAAAATACTATTTTATTATCTAAATAACGAGAAATCCACAGGTATTTGTTGTCATACCAGTGTTTTAATTGCCAAAAGCGAAAAGTAAGGAGAATTTTAGGTACACATACCTACGACTGGAGTAAACTCTTCAAGAAGGAGGGGGCAATCAATTACGACATAAGATTCTGAGGCTCGTGGCAGTTTTTTGAAGTGGCAAAGCCAGCGTATTGAGGGTTGTGTCGCGAGGCAATGGCTATGCACTCCATCTCTATCAGCCAACCGGGACGGCAGACGGGGGCATAGACGATGATGGTGGGGATGTTGGGGAAACGCTGGCGAAACATCTGGCTGACGGTGGCGTAGTCGGCGGTGTCGCGCAGGTAGACGATGAGGTGCATCACGTCGTCGTAGTCCATCCCCGATTCGCGAAGCAGTGCCTCGACGTTCTGCCACATGCGGTGGGTCTGGCTGACTATGTCGCCCGGGTGTACAACGCTGCCTTTGTTGTCGATGCTGGCTGTGCCTGAGATGATGGTGTGGGCACGGTCGCCATACTCGATGCAGACTCCACGCTCGAAGGTGACTCCATAGTCGCTGGTTCGGTTGAGGTGGGTGGGTGCGTAGAGGTAGCGTTGCTGCCGTGGACTCCATGCGCCTGCTATGGCATAGGCTGCCATCTGGACGATGGCGTTGGTGTCTGAGGGCAGACCCTGTATGCCGGTTGAGGCTATGTAGTGGGTACTGCTCGTCAGCCCGTGTGCGGCGAAGTTGTCGCGGCGTGCCACCACGAGTCCCTTGTACTGGGTGTCGACATCGCGTACGAAAAACCATGTCCTGACGCAGTTGTCGGCGAGCGTGGCACCGAATGCGGCAAGACGCTTCTCGTAGTCGGCGAGCAGTGCCTCGGTCTGTGCGCTGCTGTCGCCCTCGGTGTGTACCATGCCCATCTGCCACAGATGTGTGTAGCCGCCCTGGCTGCATACCACCATACCGTTCTCGGTGCCTATGGCTGCACCCCTCACCATGTACGCCCATACGGCTATCTTGCTGCCGTCGAGCGGTTGCTGTTGTATGAACGAGAGTGCCACGTCGGACTCTCGTCGCATCAGCGGTGTCTGGTTGGTGCTGTCGGAGAGGAAGTAGCGTTTCACGACGTACTGTGCGCCCCGGAATTCGGGCAGTTGCGGAATCATGTCCTCGACGGCATAGAGGCGACGCAGTTGCTGTGCGAATGTCTCTCCGCGTTGTTCGATGTGCAGCATTACGTGCCATTCGTTGTCAAACTGGGTTGCCTGGAGTCTTGCTCCGTACTGGTCTATGTGCTTGTCTGTGTATGTCATTTTTTTCTGAGTCTTGTTTTTGCCCTTTGTCTTGTTTTGCCCTTGTGGGAGTTCATGCCTGTCGGCTATTCCTTGGCTGATATCCATTCGTGCAGCAGGGTCTTCACCTCGTCCAGATTGTTCTTGAAGTGTGACGACAGTACGTCGCTGTGGTTGTAGTGCAGGATGCCAGCCCCGCCGTCTCTGAGTATATGCTCGAGTTTGTCTGCCTGTGGTGTGTCGCGTGTCAGGTCGAGACCGGCGGCGGCGTGTCCGTTGGCGCCGTGACACTGTATGCACGCTACGTCGAACACGCCACGACGGATGCAGCCTGTGCGGTCGAGTTTTAGCGTGCCGAGTTCCATGCGTATGGTGTCGGTGGCAGGTGCCAGGTCGTCGAGACGTATGCTGGCAAGTGTCAGTATGCGTTTGCGCAGTTTGTTGGTGAGTGCCAGTTCGACGTTGCTGACATCGGCAGGCAGGTTATCGAGCGTTACGGAGATGGATTTGCCGTCGGGGGTGCTTTCGGGTATGGCGCGTTGTGTTACGGCATACTTGTTGCCGTCGGCAAAGGCTGCCAGAGCCACGTTGTAGTTGTCGCCCCATTCGCCCATGCCGAATACGGTGGCTGTCAGCCTGACCACTCTGCCCGAGTGGTTCACGGCAATCTCCTTGTCAAGGATATCGCCCGAGTCGCATCCCGCCAGCATCAGTGCCGCCAGCGTAAATAAGAGTGCCTTCTTCATGTCAGAAAGAGTATTGCAGTTGGACGGTAGCCATGTGGGTGGCTATGCCCAGGTCGTCGTTGTCGCGGTCTAACTGTGTGGCGTGCCCCCATCTGCCGGTATACTGGTACATGCCGCTTACCTTCAGATTGAGTCGGTCAATGTAGTAGTTGAGCACCACGCCGGGTGAGTTGAGGAACCCGTCCCTGCCGCGACCGTTACGATCCATGACGTCCCATCGCACGCCGCCCTGCAGGTGACGGTTGATGAAGTAGCCCACCTGAGCGTATCCGCCCATATAGTTGAGGTGTTCGTCTATCTTCTGGCGGTCGGTAAACGACACGCCCATCCAGTAGCCCTCGGCGCCCACGTACCAACGGTTGTAGAGCATCGAGAATTCGACAGCCACGCGTGTGTCGTTGGTGCTTTCGCTTTCGCTCTCTACGTTGATGCCTCCGCTGATGCCGAACTCCATGTGCCTGCCGCTAAGCATGTGGTTGTTGCCCTGTGTCTTTGGCATACTGCCCCAGGGCATGAAGGAGAGCCTGCTGGCATACAGCAGTGCTGGTATCTTGAAGTCGTCGGAGAGGGTCTTGGTGGCTGTGTTGACGCTGCTGCCTGTGCCGTTCCACAATCCTGCCTCGTAACTTGCCAGCCATGGACGCCTGCGGCTGATGCGGGCGGTTCCGTGGAATGCCACTCCCACGTCGAAGCCTGTGCCAATGGCTGGCCACACGGCATTGAGACTGTAGGGCATGATGACGGTTGAGGCGAGAGATGTGGGCAGGGTGGGGAAGAGCGTTTCGCCCAGTGTGGTATGGATGGCATGGAAGAATGGTGTCTTGAACTTGCCCACCCTGAAGCGTGCCGCATCGCTTATCCTTGCGTCCACCCATCCCTGTTGCAGGATGTTGCCGCCTGAGGCTGACGCATTGATGCAGAGGTTGTAGTCGACACGCCCGAAGGTGGTTCCGGTGAATCCGAGTATGGCATACGGCATGGCGAAGCCGCTGTTTGCCACGTTGTCCTGGTTGTAGGCTTTGTCGAGTCCCTCGCTGTCGTACCACTGAAACTTTCCCTGCGACTGCAGGAAGAGATAGGGCTTGAAGACGAACTTGTCGTCCTTACTCTTGAGTGTGAAGCCGCGATTGTCGGCAATGCCGGTCACTCCGTTCTCCATGTCTATGCTACTGACGTCCTCGTGCGGCTTGCCCTGCTCCGAGTTGTTCTGTGCCGAAAGGGTGATTGCCGATGTGCACAGCAGTCCTAAAATGATTCTTTTCATAGTGATTCCAAAAACTTAATTAAAGCGTTGCGGTCGTCCTTTTTCATCTTTGCGAAGCGTTGGCGCGAGGCATATCCCTCTCCGCCGTGCCACATGATAGCCTCGAGCAGATTGCGGGCACGCCCGTCGTGCAGGAAGTAGGTGTGGCTGTTCACCAGTTTCTGCAGTCCGATGCCCCACAGTGGGGTGGTGCGCCACTCGTTGCCCATGGCAAGTCCGCTGCGGTAGTTGTCGTTCAGTCCCACTCCCATAATTTCGCTTCCCATGTCGTGCAGCAGAAAGTCGCTGTAGGGGTGGATGGTCTGTCCGCCCAGCCAGGGCACCTCGGTGCCTGCCAGCAGGGTGGTTCCACGCGGACGTGTGTGCAGGGTTGTTGTGTGGCACAGGTGGCACCTCGCCTCGTTGAATTTCTTCTCGCCTATGGCGATGTACTGGCGTTCGCTGATGGTGCGTCCGTCATACTGCACCTGCTTGGTGGAACTGCCCAGACGGCGTGCCGGAACTCCGAGTCCGTGCATGTAGTAGTCCACGTCCTCCATGTCCCGGGTGCTTACGTCGAGACGGTCGTACGCCAGTCCCATCATGCTGCCCTCAGCCATCTGAAGCTGTCCCTCGCATATCTCTTCGGGATAGCGGCTGTTCGTGGCTCCTATGTCGCTGCTGAAGCCCAGTTCCACGGTGAGGTCCTGGTGCTGTGCCTTGTTGCCAGACAGACCTATGTCGTACACGCCACGCTCGGTGACGTAGTTGCAGCGGCCGCTGATGCCGTACTCCGGATAGTTGCTCTGCTGGGCAAGGCGTATTATCTCGTCGCGGTCGAGGGCCATAATCTGACCCATTCCGACGTGCCTCAATGGTATTCTTACCGAGCAGAACAGTTCGTCGGCATCTATAGGATCGTCTGTGTCGCCGTAGTTGGCATACCAGTCGGTAATGGTGTATTCGGGACGAGCCAGCTGATAGTGCTCGCCGTCGGGAAACTGGAAGTCCTGGTAGTGCCAGCGACATTGCAGTCTGCCCTCGGCTGTCACTCCGTAGATGCTCTGGTCGTGCAGTACTCGCCCATAGTTCTGGAAGAACTGTCCATTCTTCCTTGCTACATAGACCAGCATGCTCGAGAATCCATACTCGCCACTGCCATACACAGGCGTGCCGTCGTCGTCCTGCCCGATCTGTGTCCACAGGCTCGGCTTTGTCCTGCCGGCATTGCGGTGGCAGGAGCCGCACGAGTATCCTGCGTACACGGGACCGAGTCCTGAGGTCTGTGTCAGCGCGTCGTCGTACAGTTTGTCGCCGTGTACGAAGCGCTTGCTGCATGCGACATTCTGAGCCACCCAGTCGGCTTCTTGGTCGTAGGCGAAACTGGAGTTGTTGAACACTGTCGATGTTCCTGCCGACAGCACGTAGCCCTCGGGCACTGTCAGTTGCTCTATGTTGTCCAGTTCATCGTCGCAGGCAGCCAGCGACAGAGCCAGCACAATTAACGCCAGATGTTTTCCGTTCACGCTTTTCACTTTTTCACTTAAAAGGTTCTCGGTTCGCCCATATAGAAGAGGAGGAACTCCAGGGTGTGGAATCCACGCACGTTCTGAGCTGCGCCTATGGTTTCGTCTTCCTCGTCAAACTCTCCCTCCCACTCCAACGCTTCGAAATTGCCGTTCTGCAGAATGTTGCGCAGTGCTGCTGCATCGAGTGGCCACGAGTCCATGTTGGGGTCGAGTCCGAGGTCTGCCACCGGTCCGAAGAGGAAAGCCTCGCTCATCTCCCATGGCTCGCGTGCCTCCATCCATGCCTGGGCTGCAAGTTCGAAGGTCTGTGAGGATGGGTTGTTGGCAAGATTGCGCACGGCACTGTTCAGTGCTCTGCTTTGTTTTTCAAGTTGCTGGTAGGTTGGCACGACCACTCTGTCCACATAGTTCTCGATGATGGGTTTTAGCTCCGTCTCGCCAGCCGCCACCATAAAGGGCTTCAGTCTGCCGGTTATTGTTGCCTCGAGGTCGGCACACGCTTTCTGCGCCGCAAGCACGCTGTTGTTGCCTATGTGACTGCGGAATGGTGCCGCCATACCCTTTATGGCATTGTATGCAGCCGTCACCTCGCTCTTGGTCTGCTGGTATAGTTCGTTGTTGTTTGCCTTCAGATAAGATGCTATGCTGGCGTCTGCCTCGCTGCCGTCGCGCGTGCCGTTGAGGGCGTTGCGAACGGATAGTATGTTGTTGCTGTAGTCGTCAATGGAGTGATAACTGTACCAGCTTTCTACTGCATATACCGCCTCGGTGTATCTGCCTGACTCCCAGAGGTCGCGCGGTTCGCCTATCTTGGCGGTGCCCACCTCGTTGGATATGTCGGCACACCCCTCCAGTATCTGCTGTACGCATCCAGCATAACTGGTATACTCGCTGCCCGTGCTGGGCAGCTTGAACTGCTCGGCATACGCCCCTCTGCCCTTGTAGTCGTCGAGCCAGGCTCTGCTCAGCGTACTTGCATCCTTGGTCAGCAGGTTGGCAACATGCACGGCATACTGTGTCCAGTTGGTCACGTTAGCGGCGGTTACCTGTGTCTTGTCTTCGTTGATCTCTGTGTCTGCAGTTCCTTCGGGGATGGTGTTGGTTGCCACGCTGTCTTCGCTGCACGAGGCGAAGAATATGCCGGCTGCCATCATAATGCCTTGAATCAATGTCTTTTTCATAATGTTTGGTGTTTGATAATTTATTGTTTGCTCTTATTTCTTGTAGAACCAGTTTACGAACGCCACGCCTATTGCAAACTCGTTCTCGTTGTTGTATTTACCACCTCCTATGCGGCGGTTGGTATAGTCTGCCTTCACTACCAGGAAGGGCAGGGGCTTGTAGTTGATGCCCACCGTCCACTGGCTGGTCTGCAGTCGGTCGTCGGGGGTGGCATTGCGCACCTCCTGCTGGGTGTTGTGGTACTCGTAGCGCACGAAGGGCGTGAGGTCGGTGTATCGGCGGTGGAAGAGTGGACTCAACCTGAAACCTGCCTCGCCACCGTAGCAGACTGCGAGGCTGGCTATCGGAGTGGTGCGACTATAGGGCGACTTGTTGCTGAGCAAGGCATTCTTGGCACTGAGCAGGTCGCTGTTGGACAGGTGACCCTGCATGATGTTGGCACGTGCCTCGACCCAGCGGCAGCGGTACTGCGCATCGACATTCCATATGAAGACCGGTGCCCGGAAGTGGTAGGTGTCGGGCTTGTCGCTGTTGGCAGCCACGTTTGGGCAGTAGTAGGCAGAGGCTCCGAGCCGCAGACCCGGAACTCCGGTATATTCCCATCTGGTGGCGTATGCCGGGCAGGTGAAATTGTCGCCCTCGAACAGGCCCTGGCCGGCATTTGCCGCCCACTGATTGCGGTTGAAGCCGTTGGCGTTGAGCCCGGCGGTCACCATTGCCTTGTAGTGCAGGCTTGCCCAGCGGCGGCCCAGTTGCCCAGACACCTGCAGACCAGTCTCGTGCCATGTGCTTGGCAGCAGCGACGTTTCTCCTTCCGGACGCACGGTACCGAAGAAGTTGATAGGTTCGTGGTGCGAGTTGGTGAGTCCTACGGGCACTATCATATGTCCCACGCTAACCTCGAAATGGTTGTTCAGGTGGTAAGTCAGGTGAAACTGCTCTATGGCAACCTCGCCACCCTTCTCCATCTCCACCTCGTACTCTCCGTTTTCGGTGTTCTCCAGTTCGTATACCTGCCCGGTGCCTCCATACTCGAACTCTACCTCCATACCCAGACGGAAGTGCGAACCCCACTTGACATCGCCGGCAAGCACCATGCGCGGGATGCCGATGGTGTTGCGTTTCAGCCTGCTGTTGCCCTCGCTTGTTCCGTTGAATCGGTTTATGCCGTAGTTCTTGAAGTTGGCAACAGTCTCGCCGTATCCTCCAACGCGCAGGTGTGCAAAACTGTCGTATTCGGTGCTGTCGGCATTCCACTGTGCCATGGCTGCCGTTGCAAGGAGGCAAGCCGAGGCAATGAGTGTCATTCTCTTGTATGTCATTTTTCCTTAGAATTTTTTCGGCTGCAAAATTACGCCGTTTTGCAACACCACACAATACGCAAAATCGGGTAAAATGCCTCTTCCCCCGACATACCTATAATGGGGTATTCGGTAGTGTTGAAGGTGTGTTGCGTGTCAGGTGTATAAGGATTATGACCTAAGGATGAATGAGATACAAAAAAAAAGACCCATCCTCACTCTTAGGTATCCACGTCAGAGCGACTATTACCTAAGTGTGGGGATGGACCGTCTTCTCACCGCAGAGAGAACCAAGACGTTTGTATCATAGTGCCAATACCTGTTGGAGCATCAACAGACATACATTTTACAAAAATCAAAAGGAAAAGTTTGGCACTTGATAGAAATATAGTTAATTATCCAATAGTTTATCGGCTATTCTTTGTCTATAATGCATCTTGGGTCATAGTCAATACTCGTAGCGTATATTTCCAGTACTTGACGGTAGAACACTTTCTCCGTGTCGGAATCGGGTCGCGATGATGCTTCGCACACGATAACCCAGGGCTATGATCATATCAAGATTGTAGTAATTGGTCATATAAGACTTGCCATCCGAAGCAGTTGTTCGGAATTTCCGAACTACTGCATCCTCCTGCAATTCACCTTCATCAAATATATGCTTTATATGCTCGCTGACGTTTGATTTACTCGTTTGGAAGAGGTCGCACATTTGAGTTTGTGTAAGCCAAAGTGTCTCGTCTTCCAGCTTCACATCGATACGTGTCAGCCCGCTGTTATCGGTGTAAATCAGTATCTTGTTATCTTCTTGCATAATCCTTATTAGTTATCACAAACTTTTGCCATATTTATTCTTTATTGATGGAACGTCGTCCACTCACCCCTCGTTCTCCTTGGTGTAATGAGCTTTCAGATATTGTCGAAGTTCTGGGTCTGTCATATTAGGTTCGGGCTATATTTATAACAAACTCTTTATTCACATTATATGTCATCTCGGCATGATTTGTGTGCCATCGTTTCTCTGCACGTTCCAACTCCCTCTTGTCGTAAATCATAACGGAGGAGAAGAACAACGTTAGGAGTGTCACGAAGATCATGATGCCTTTTATAAAGTCCAAATCATCTTTTTCGAACGTGATGCCATTACTCTGACAGTAGAGGGTATAAGTATATCGTTCGCTAACGCTTCCTCTTGTTTTGCCATACTCCACGAGTGTGATAATCAGGTAAAATAATGCGTAAATAACCAGAAGCACTGATGCAATGCAGATCGTCCATCCTGCGAAACCTTGAAACAAATGGTAGTGCAGCTTGTCGGCAGCGTATATCGAACGAAAAACAAGAACGTTTGTGTGCGACAAGATGAATTGAGGAAACAAAGCACAAAGAAGTGGTACGCCTGCCACGAATATCTGAAGAAATGAACCTGTAACGACAATGCCCTTCTGCAACATCATCGTCAATCTGATCTCGCGCTGCGAAATATCTCGCCTTACAACATACCAATTTGAAGACATGTGCGTCAGGAGCATGAAGCATAGACCAGCCAAAACAAAGATAATAGCGGGTAGGAGTGTGAGTGTCTGTACGGGATAACAGACATATATTAGGGCTGCCACGCTTTGCAAACAGATACAAAGCAGTACAGTTCCAATCCTAAACAACCAATTCTTGTAAGTTAGGAAGTTCGGCAAGACATTTGCTTTCTCGGGCAGACCATTCTTTTTCTCCACATCTACCCTCTTCTGATATTCTGCTGTTATCTTCCTCAACTTGGATTGCGCATCTTCAGCATCCTTCCCCTTCCCAGAGGAAGAAACACCAAAGCAACTCCCTCCAGAAGAAGATCCGAAGTTCCCAGCCGACCCTCCGCTCCAGTCAGAGAAGCCCCCACCGGTAAAAAAGAAATCGTCACCTGCTCCCATAATCCTTGTAACTCATACTTATAAGGGATGTTCTATAAATAAACGAACGCAATCGATAGCCGACGTCCTCTGGTGAGCGACTGATTCCGAAAGATTGACTTTAGCGGAACGGCTTCCACTCGAATTTATGAATTAATAGAACCTACCGTAAGTAAAAAAGAGACCGTGTCAGTTACTTTTGACATAGCCTCTTTACTTGGTAACCCGCTCGGGGTTCGAACCCGAGACCCCTTCATTAAAAGTGAAGTGCTCTACCTACTGAGCTAGCGAGTCAGCCTATTTGCTAAGGCTTTTTTGTCTTAGCGGTTGCAAAGATACAACAAAAAATCTAAACGGAGCAAGGAATGGTGAAAAAAATAGTTTTTTTTTGATTGCAAGCGCGAATACGCATCGCTGAACGACAGTTTGGCGATACTTATTCCTCTCTTGTGCTTTCTTCGCGTGCTTCGCTTGTGCTTTCTTCACGTGCCTCTCTTGTGCTTTCTTCACGTGCTTCGCTTATGCTCTCCTTGTGTACTTCTTTGGAGATTCTCTCGCCAATGTCCATCTTGAGCACCCAGAACTTGTACCACGAGATGAGAATGGTGGTGAGAGGCAGTGCTATGATGAGTCCGATGAAGCCGAGGAGCGCTCCCCACACGGAGAGGCTTAGTAGGATGATGGCGGGCTTGAGTCCCATCATCTTGCCCATGATGCGCGGTGTGAGTATGATGTCCTGTATTCCCTGTACTACGAGGAAGACGATGAAGCAGTAGAGGATGATGAGCCAGAAACTCTCGCCTGTCTGCATGGAGTGGAGGAATGCCAGGAGGCATGCGGGCAGGATACCGATGGTCTGGAGGTAGGGCACGAGGTTGAGCAGTCCGATGAACATACCCAGTCCGACAGCCATAGGCAGTCCGATGATGCTGAATCCGATGCTGAAGAGTATGCCCACGATGAGTGCTATCAGTGCCTGTCCGCGGAAGTATGCGCTCATGCCGTTTTTAACGTCTTCCGCAATCTTGGTGGCTATGGTGCGCTGTCCGTTGGGCACGAGGTTGATGAAGCCAGTGGCTATCTGCTCGTAGTCCATCAGGATGAAGAAGAGGTAGAGGACGATGAGCAGACTGCTGACGATGCCGGCAAGCAGGTTGAAGGCGTCGGTGGTGAAGTCCCACAGTTTGCTTGCTCCCATTCCGAGCATGTCCAGCACGTCCTTGTTCTGTACGAGTTTGGAGATGGTGTTCTCGTCGAGGTTGTTACTGATGTATTCCTCGATCTGCAGTGCCACGGGCGACTCGCCGAACTGTTGTATGGCGCTTACTATCTCTCCCTTGAGAGATGCGAACTCCTGTATGGTGGGCGGTACGATGAGTATGACCAGTCCTGTGAGTATGGATAGTATGACAGCCAGCGAGAGCACGATGCACGGCACGCGGTAGCGCAGATGCAGTCTGTACTGGAAGAATGTCACCATGGGGTAGATGAGGTATGCCAGCAACCATGCCACGAAGAATGGCAGAAGCACGTCGCTCAGTGCTCGCAACAGGAAGAATGCTCCGGTGGCTCCTGCGGCAATGAGCAGTCCGCGTACTACGGTATCAAAGGTTATGGGCTTTCGCATAGCATTCACGGCATAGTGGTTCGTACTCCATTTTCTCGCCCAGCAGTACCTGCTTCTCTCCCTCTACGATGCGGTGGGAGACGTATGCCAGTGCTCCGCACTTGACGCAGATGGCGTGCACCTTGCGCACGTCGTCGGCAATGGCGCAGATGTCGGGCATCGGTCCGAACGGCAGTCCGCGGAAGTCGAGGTCCAGTCCGGCAACTATGACTCGCACGCCCCTGTTGGCAAGTTGGTTGCACACGTCGACAATGCCGTGGTCAAAGAATTGTGCCTCGTCGATGCCGACCACGTCGGTGTCGGTGCCCAGGAGCAGGATGCTTGCAGACGAGTCAACCGGCGTGCTGGTGATGGCGTTTCCCTCGTGGCTCACCACGTCGGCGTCGCTGTATCTGACGTCGATGGCAGGTTTGAATATTTCCACTCGCTGGTGTGCAAACTGGGCACGTTTCATTCGGCGTATCAGTTCCTCGGTCTTGCCCGAGAACATTGATCCGCATATTACCTCTACGCGTCCGCGACGCATCATTTCACCGTTAGTTAAATAGTCACTCATAAATGCGCAGTTCAAGAAGAAGGTGTGTGTCGTGGGGGCTGTTCGCCTTTTCCACGGCACGTTGTTGTTCACCGTTATGATGTATGGTTTGTAACTCGATATTTCGTTGCAAAAATAATACATCTGTGTTATATTCGAACTAAAATCCATTAAAAAAGGTTTCAAAAGAGAAAAAGTTTTTGAAATAACACAGTTGTATCCGATTTATTTCTTACTTTTGCAATATGGGAACATTGTATCTTGTACCTACGCCCGTAGGAAACCTGGAAGATATCACGATGAGGGCATTGCGTATTCTGAAGGAAGCCGACCTTGTGCTTGCCGAGGACACACGTACTTCAGGCAACTTGCTGAAGCATTTTGATATACGTGTGCCGATGCAGAGTTATCACAAATTCAATGAGCATCAGACGGTGCAACACGTGGTGGACCGCCTGCTTGCCGGCGAGACGGTGGCTGTGGTGAGCGACGCCGGTACGCCCGGCATCAGTGACCCCGGTTTTCTGGTGGCTCGCGAGGCGATACGCGCTGGTGTTGAGGTGATTACATTGCCCGGTGCTACAGCCTTCGTGCCGGCCCTTGTGTCGTCGGGCTTGCCATGCGACAAGTTCTGCTTCGAGGGATTCCTGCCCCAGAAGAAAGGGCGTGCCACGCGTCTCGAGCAGTTGAAGGACGAGGAGCGCACCATCATCTTCTACGAGTCGCCCTACCGTATCGTAAAGACCCTTCAGCAGTTCATCGAGATGTTCGGTGCCGAGCGTCAGGTGAGTGTGTGCCGTGAGATTTCGAAGATTCACGAGGAGAGCGTGCGCGGAACGCTCGATGAGGCTCTGTCGCACTTCCAGGAGCACGAGCCGAGGGGTGAGTTCGTTATCGTTCTGGCTGGTGCCGAGGCAAAGGCTGAGTCGAAGGAGGAAAGACGCGAGGCGAAGCGTGAGAGGCGCGAGAAGCGAAACAGGAGAGACGCGGAAGAAGAGAATATGGAATAACATCTTTTATTGATATATTTTAGAGAATTAGAAAACTAACTTTTTTAGAACAAAGAGAGAAAACGTATGAAAAAAGTAATATTCGTACTCCTCGGCATAGCAATGCTGGCAGGATGTAAGCAGGAGAAGCAGGCAGAGAATCCTCTGCAACACGAACTTGACTCGCTGAAGGCAGTCAATGCCACCCAGGCTCAGGATCTGGAGGAGTTCATGACACTGGTGGACCAGGTGAACGAGGGCTTCCAGATGATAAAGGAGGCTGAAGGCAGGATTGAGGTGAAGGACGGCAACGTAGAGGGCGGAAGCAAGGCTCAGATTGCCGAGAACATGGAGTTCATCCGTCAGACGATGGAGCAGAACCGCAACATCATCAACCAACTGAAGCAGAAACTGTCAACCTCTTCGGCAAACCTCTCGAGCCTGTCAAAGCAGATAGAGATGCTGGAGCAGGAGATGGAGGCTCAGAAAATCCAGATTGCCGAACTGCAGGCTCAGTTGGAGGCTCGCGACATCATCATCGCAGAGCAGGGACAGCAGATTGACAACCTCAACGAGAACGTGAATACCCTGACCGAGGAGAACGCTCAGAAGTCGGCAGTAGTGGCTTCGCAGGACAAGGAACTGAACAAGGCTTGGTTTGTCTTCGGCACAAAGCGCGAACTGAAGGAGCAGTACATTCTGGACAGTGGTGACGTGCTGAAGAACAGCAACTTCAACAAGGGCTATTTTACCGAGATTGACATACGTAGCACAAAGGACATCAAACTCTACTCCAAGAGCGCAAAGGTGCTCACCAGCCACCCCGAGTCAAGTTACCAGTTGACAAAGGATGCCAACGGACAGTATGAGTTGCACATCACCAACCCATCGTTGTTCTGGAGTGTAAGCAAGTACCTGGTGGTACAGGTGAAATAACTAAAACGACTGAATGAAGACAAGTAGATCAAAACACTATAACTCATCGCGCTCGTCGCTTCCGTTCGAGGATGGCATGACGAGCGTGAAGTTTCACAACGAAATAGAGACAAGACCCGAGAGGGCAGTGCTGGTGGGACTTATCACCCCTCAGCAGGACGAGCGCAAGACAAACGAGTATCTCGACGAGCTGGAGTTTCTGGCTGAGACAGCCGGAGCCGAGACGGTGAAGCGATTCACTCAGCGAGCAGGCGGACCTCACAGTGTTACATACCTTGGAACCGGTAAACTGAAGGAGATACGCCAGTATATTGAAGACGAGGAGGATGCCGAACGCGACATCGACATGGTAATCTTTGATGACGAACTGTCGGCAAAGCAGTTGCGAAACATCGAAGCCGAACTGAAGGTGAAGATTCTGGACCGTACGAGTCTCATCCTCGACATCTTCGCCATGCGTGCACAGACTGCCAATGCCAAGACACAGGTGGAACTGGCTCAGTACCGCTACATGTTGCCACGTCTGCAACGACTGTGGACTCACCTCGAGCGTCAGGGCGGTGGCTCTGGCGGTGGCGGTGGCAAGGGTTCGGTGGGTCTGCGCGGACCTGGTGAGACCCAGCTCGAGATGGACCGCCGTATCATCCTCAACCGTATGTCTCTGCTCAAACAGCGTCTGGCAGACATCGACCGCCAGAAGACTACACAGCGTAGCAATCGCGGACGTATGGTTCGCGTGGCATTGGTGGGATATACCAACGTAGGCAAGTCAACGCTTATGAACCTGCTCTCCAAGAGCGAGGTGTTTGCCGAGAACAAACTCTTCGCCACGCTCGACACCACCGTGCGCAAGGTCATTATCGACAATCTTCCCTTCCTGCTGAGCGACACCGTCGGCTTCATCCGCAAGTTGCCCCACGACCTGGTGGACTCGTTCAAGAGTACGCTCGACGAGGTGCGCGAGGCTGACCTGCTGGTTCACGTAGTCGACATCTCGCATCCCGATTTCGAGGACCAGATAAAGGTGGTCGAGAAGACACTGTCTGACCTTGGTTGCTCGGAGACACCGACGATGCTTCTCTTCAACAAACTTGATGCCTACCGATGGGTGGAGAAGGATGCAGACGACCTCACTCCCGCCACTAAGGAGAACATCTCGCTCGACGAACTGATGAAGACATGGATGGCACGCATGAACGGCGACTGCTTCTTCATCTCTGCCACCGAAAGGACCAACATCGACGAACTGAAGACGCTATTATATAATAAGGTGCGCGAACTTCACGTCCAGAAATATCCCTACAATGACTTCCTCTTCCAGCATTACGACGAGGAGTAGAATGTATAAGAAATAAAAATGGCTTGGCAACGCATTATTGCCAAGCCATTTTCTTGTAAATCAACTGCTATCCCATTACAAGTGAGAAATTCATGCCAAGTGCTTTTGATATCATAAGAACTGTGAACAGAGCTTTCACTTTTTATTCATCTGTTATTCTTCCATAGCGTTAGCTTCGCCGCTTATTCGTTACCGCCTTCTTTTCTACAACCTTTACGTCTCGTATCTTGCTGTCGGCAGTGCAGTTGGTTGCCTCAATGACAAGCGTGTATGTGCCTGCATCGACGTGCGGGATGTCGGTCTCCTGGTACACCCATGCTTCCTGTTGCTCTGCAAAGTACTCCCATCCCAGGCTGTCGGGTTTGTTGAACATGCGTATGTTCTCTGTTTCCTCGAAGGGAATCTCGCTGAGATACCTGCCACCTTCTGCGGTGCGAATCACAGCCTCCTTGTCCTCGCCATTGTCTTTGTAACGAAGGGTGTAGTTCAGTCCCTCCTGACCATTCTCGGTGAGTGCCATCAGCGTGTAGCCTCCCTCCTTCAGAGTCACCTTTTTCACAAGTCTGGCGTCATAGCAGATAGAGTCCTCGTCGTCCATTTCCAGTTCTATGGCATACTTGGGCAGGTGAGCATACCCCGTGCGCTCGTCGGCCATCCCTGGCGACAGGTTCTTATTCATCTCAAGAGTCCAGCCTATCTCATTCAGGCGTCCTATGTTTCTTTCAATTTGATGCGCCATGTGCTTTGTTCTGTTCCACTCACTTCCCTTGAAGCATGTTGCAACGATGCTCGAGATGCACAGGGCAAGTGTGATGAACCAGCCGATGACAAGCGTGAGCACCATTCCCGCTCCCATCTTCTTGCCAGATCGGCGGATGAGTCGGATGACACTGTAGATGGGTATGGCAATGAGAAGTACTCCGCATACGAGCGAGGTAATGAACGGTGTGTGGCATGCCTCAACGAACGACCAAAACTCGGGGAATGCCGATGCGTTTCCGAAGTACGCCGTACCTATACCTGTTATGATGCTTATTGCAAGGAAGAGTACTACGATGATGGCTATCAGTGACGAGAAGAGAGGAATGAGCAGGAAGACTCCCAGAGCGATGAGGATTGTCTTCAGGCAACCGGATGCCACTTTGCTGTTGTTCTGCGGTACGGCAGTGTGCGTCGACTCGTCCATCACCTGTTGCGTAATGTTCTCGGGGGTGATGTCCTTGCCCTGCATGCGCAGACGGTCCTCGGGTGTGGCTGCCAGCGGAGCCAGTGCCCAAAGCAGCAGGTAGAGCACGGGTATGACGATGCCGATGCCTACAAAACTGAGTATGATGGTTGTCATTACAGCACCGAGGCGCCACAGCAGCACGTTGTCGCCATCAAAGTACAGAGCCAGTCCCGAGCAGACGCCACCCAGCACCTTGTCGTCGTTTCGGCGGTAGAAGTGGTGCGTGTTGACGTGCTGGCAACCCTTGTCGTAGGTGTCGCGTGCAAAGCGTCCGGTCTCCTTGGCAAAGCGTGTGATGGTCTCTTCGAACGAGTCTGCGCCGTTGCCGTCCTGTGCGTTTTCGCCACCGTTGCCCCGTGTCTCTCCTTTGTCCTGTGTTCCTTCGGAGGTGTTGTCTTCCTCGCGGTCTGTTGGCGTGTCGCATCCTTCGCCAATCTCCTCTGCCTTGCCTATGGTGGTAATGATGTTTTTCACGATGTCTATGTTCACTGCCTCCATGCCTTCCTCCTTCTTCTGCCACAGGAGTTCAGCCACGCGGTGTTCTATGTCGTCGGCTATCTCGTCGCCACCTTCCTGACGGCTGAAGTAGCGTTGCATGCTCTGCAGGTAGTTTTCGAGCAGGTTGTAGGCATCCTCGTCTATGTTGTAGAGTGTGCCAAACAGGTTTATGCTTATATTCTTCTTCATAATGCTTTGTTTTTAAGGAAAATTAGTAATCTTGCCAGTATTGTTCTTGTACTTGTTGTCGAGATTCTTCAGAAAGTTTACCGTGCGCGCTATCTCGTCCCAGTTGGCGTCCAGTTGGAGAAGTGCTTCCTGACCGTCTTCTGTCAGTGTGTAATACTTGCGTGGCGGACCCTGTGTGCTCTCCTGCCACACGTAGCCCAGCAGTCCGTCCTTCTTCAGTCGGGACAGGAGAGGGTAGAGGGTGCCTTCCACCACTATCATGTCTGCCTCGTGCAGACGCTGCATAATGTCGTTGGCGTAGCAGGGCCTCTGGTGAAGCAGCAGCATGATGCAGTACTCCAGCATACCTTTGCGCATCTGCGATTTCGTGTTGTCTGTGTTCATACTCTTCTGGTTTCTGTCTATTTCAACGTTTACGCCACAAAGGTATGCATTATCTAAATACCTTGTATCGCAAGGTACTATAATTTAACATAAATTAACAGGCGTTGGTGCTCTCTTTCTTCGTCGTCTTTCAGTGTTTTTGGTTCTTGCGTGCATATTTTCCCAGAATTAAAATATAAGAAATCGGGGGGAGATGCGCATTGTGCGAAGCGCCATTCTCGTGTGCGTGTGTGTGCGCACTCCCCATCCCCCTCTTTCTTCTTTGTCTTTTTCTTCTTTTCTATAGGGGGGAGTGGGGGGATTTCTTTTCTTCTTGTTCTATTGCTTCTTTATTACAATTATACCACCATTCTCGGAAACCGTACGGAAAAAATGCAAGTTTTTTATATCAAATGCTAAAGATTCATGTAATTGATGTAATTAATGGTTCCTTTTTAACCATGAATCCCAGGAACTCATAAAAGGTGGTGCAAAGTTACTAATTACAAGGTGTTCGATTGCGAATTTACTTTACACTGCAAGGTGCTTTCTTGTCCTCCTGCGTTGCCCCAAAAGTTGTCGCACCACGATTCGAAAAATCACGGTGCGTGAGTGGACCAATTCACGCACCGTGATTTTGGAAATCACGCAGCGTGATTTTTAAAATCATGGTGCGTGATTTTTTTATGCGTCAAACGTCGTGCCTGGGATTTTCTAACCATCAAATATTCAGTAAGATGCAACAAAGGAGACAGGGGTGATTCGAGCATCTGTCAGTCCCTTGTAGATACAGAAAATGATAGGCAGAGCATAAGATAGGTCTGCTCTGTCATTGCGAATAATGTTTACATAAGAGAACGCTGGTAGGTGCTGTTGATGTTGTCGTTGATGTATGCGTTTAGCGAGTGTTGCTGGTGGGTGTCGTTGATGTGTGCCGTTAGCGAGTGTTGCAGGCGGATGCCGGTGTGTGTGCCGTTAGCGAGTGTTGCTGACGAGTTCCGGTAGTATGTGTTATGCGACAATTCTACGACTTTTTTACTCGCTATTGCCGATTTATACCTTATTTTGTCCTATCGCTTGCGACATTTACACGACTTTTTGTGCTATAAAAAAAAGGAAAGTATTGAATCTCGACTGATTATCAACACTTTCCTAATGGTCGGGATGACAAGACTCGAACTTGCGACCTCGCGCCCCTACAATAAAGAAGCGAGCAGAGGAACTGTTTGAAACCTTTGCACGCAAGATGGAACAAACTATTATATCGGGTATAGACAACGAATGGAAAGCATCTGTAGCAAAGAATACCGCAATGGTAAAGCAACTATTAGCAGGTACAACGCTATCTTCTACTATCACGGACAAGTTTATGCCACGAAACCTTGAAGCCGTACATGCTTTTCAAAAGCGTAAGATTCAAGGTATGGGGCTGTCAGAACGAGTATGGGAGATTTCTAAACAAGCAAAGAAGGAAATGGAACTTGCGATGGACGTTGCTTTGTCCGATGGTAGAAGTGCTGCTACCTTGTCACGCGATATTAGACATCTACTACGTGAACCTAACAAGTTATTCCGTAGAGTAAGAGATAAGCACGGCAATCTGCAGTTATCAAAGGCAGCGCAAGCCTATCATCCAGGGCAAGGTGTTTATCGTTCATCAGCACGCAATGCACAACGACTGGCACGTACTGAGATAAACATGGCATACCACGAAGCAGATTCGCAGTATTGGAGTGGCAGTGACATCGTATTAGGTATTGAAATAGTCTTGTCTAATAACCACCCTATAGAAGACATCTGTGACGAGTTTGAAGGCAAGCAGTTCCCTAAATGGTTCAAGTTTACAGGATGGCATCCGCAGTGCAGATGCGTTGCTGTTCCTATCACTCCCAAGCGTGAGGAAATGATTGACTACCTCAAACGTATGGCAAGGGGCGAGGACGTGTCAAACTATAATTTCAGTGGAGTAGTAACCGACTTACCGGACGAGTTTAAGCAATGGATGACGGACAATGCAGACCGACTGGAGGGTATGAGACAGAGAGGAAAACTTCCGTACTTTGTGAAAGAGAACTTTGGGGAATATTATGAAGGCGCAAGTTCTGCAAGCGCAATGGATGCTATTAAGAGCGATGGAGTAAGAGAGGCAATACGACAAACACCACCAGATACTCCGATAACGGATAAGGAAGCCGAGAACATTATTATGGCATTTGCACAGGATAACAAAGAACTATTCGGCGCAGGCTTAAACGAAGTTGCTTTTAAAGAATTAGAGAACGGAGCAATGATGGGAAGTTTGCGATATACTAATGGAACAAACTCTATTCATATTGACACAAGAACCCATTTTGTTACAGGACTAAATGGAGAGACTATAGAGTATGTTCCCTCCGTTAGTCTTAAGAATGCACTGTATAAGATAAGGAATGGAGAGAAGTTACTATTTGAAGAAGAATATTCAATAGAATCAGTATGGCACGAAATTCTACATTGTGGAGCAAGAAGATGGGATAATCCTGTATTGAGTAGAAATGCAGAATATTCAACTATTGTCGAATCAATAAACCAGTTAACTGCGAGAAGGAGTTATAACCAGTTCCTTTCATCCCTTGGTGGAAAGAGTAGATATAAAGAACAAGTACTTGAAATGGGATTTGGTTACCGACGAGCTATTACGAATACAAGAATAATGCTTAATCAGTGTGGTATAGACGAAGATGCGTTCGTAAACAAACTAAAAGTAAGTCTTATGAACAAGCCATATGATGATATGCGTGAAATATCAGTTAATATGTTGTCTTCCTTTGGGGTAAACAGAAGACTTGCATACGAATACATAAAAAATCTAAACAGTAGTACAGAAGAGTTTCTTATGCTGGATGAGTAGCGCTAATATAGAATTGATTTCTATAATCAATATCTTTAATCATATCTGCGTACTTACGCATATTTTCCTTATCTCCCCTTAACATAAATAACCAAGCAATGTGGTAGTAAGCACCATCAGGAGTCTTTATGCGCAGATACTTTTCCTTTGGCATAGTGCAAACAAACTCTATCTCATGAGGCGTAGGATTAAAATCATAGAATGTAAGCATATCTCTACTTGTTTATCATTGTACAACCTATACAGAACAAGACTATAGTGACAAGTATAGCCACTATTCCTGTGATAGCGCTAACCAATGCCCAATTAACAGGATTGAAAAGGTGTGGGTTATTCTCCAGATAGACGATACCTGCATCCGTAATGTCAGCAGCATAGACCTCGTGACCTGTAGAGAACATTACCAGTGCAAGCCCTTTGTCCTTCAGACCTTGACAAGCATCTGCGTACTGGCGTGTATCTACTCCTGTAGGCAAGCCCTCAATACCCATTGCAAGATGACGCAACACCTTCTTTTCGTTTCCTGTTAGTCTTTTTCGTTCCACGGCACAAAGTTATAAATTATAGAAACACGATAAAAGACTTTGAACAAAAAAGTTTGGCTTGAGAATAAAAAAGTTCCAAGTTATTTCTGCAAGAACTTCACGCTCTTGGGTTCTTTTTACTACTCCGGTACATTGTTACACTGACGCAAAAAGAACACGAGAGAGTAAAAATGCACAAGGAAACAGACACTCTACGAAGAAATAATATGTGTTTGCAATACAAGCGTAAAATAAAGTAGGGATTTGCGAATAAAATCTCAACGAATACATAAATTTGCAACGGTTAACTAAAATATTTATCACTATGAGTTTGAAAAAAGACGCACTGGAAGCATTGAAAACCAAGTTTGAAGGGATAGATGAGAAAGTGTTGAGCAGGATAGCAAAGAACATTGCGAAGACTGCAAAGGACGAAGACGAGGTAAAGGCTTCAGTTGAAGAACTTACCTTGCAGGGAGTAATTGATGCGTATACGGATAGCAGAGTAACCGAGGGGTCGGAGAAGGCTGTGAAGACGTATGAAGAGAAGCACGGACTAAAGGATGGAAAGGTCGTTAAGCAGACTAAGAACGAGGATGATGATGACGACAACGATGATGACAGCAACAAAAGCAACAAAAACCTTATTTTGTCCTATCGCTTTCGACATTTACACGACCTTCTTTGCTATAAAAAGAAAAGGAAAGTGTTGAATCTCGATTGATTATCAACACTTTCCTAATGGTCGGGATGACAAGACTCGAACTTGCGACCTCGCGCCCCCCAGACGTGTGCGCTACCAACTGCGCTACATCCCGTTCCAATTTTGCGAGTGCAAAGGTAGACGTTTTTTTTGTAACAACAAAATTTTTTTGTACTTTTGTAGCGAAAACGTCAAAAAAACACTGTAGTAATGTCCGTGCTACTAAAACGTAAAAGAGAGATTAATCCATTAGTTGTTCTTCCTGCAAGCAAGAGTATAAGCAACCGTGCACTAATCATCAATGCCCTGAGCGGGGCTGGTGTGGTGCCCGGGAATGTGTCCGACTGCGACGATACGAGGGTTATGGTCAGGGCACTTGCCGGCTTGAACAGCAGCGGTGAAGCACAGCATAGCACTGGTTGTGGACAGGAAACAACTGCCGGATGTGTGCATAATGCACCGGTCGGGACCGATGTGGTCGACATTATGGCGGCTGGAACGGCGATGCGTTTCCTTACGGCTTTCTTCAGCGTGACAGACGGTGAACGCATACTGACTGGAACGGAGAGGATGCGCCACCGCCCCATAGCAATTCTTGTGGATGCCCTGCGACAGTTGGGAGCAGACATCAGTTACGAGGGTGAGGAGGGATTCCCACCTCTGCGTATCAGGGGAAGGAAGTTGTCGGGCGGTGAGGTGTCGCTGGCAGGCAACGTCAGCAGTCAGTATATCAGTGCCATGCTAATGATTGGTCCTGTGATGAAGGATGGTTTGACATTGACGCTGACAGGCGGTGTGGTGAGCAGGCCATACATAGACATGACACTGGGCATCATGCGTACGTTCGGAGCAAAGGCATCGTTCGAGGGCAATGTCATCAAGGTAGAGCCTACGGGATACAAGGCAGTGCCTTACTATATTGAGAATGACTGGAGCGCATCGTCGTACTGGTATGAGATGGTGGCGCTGACACCTGACAGCACAGTATGCCTGCCGGGCTTGTTCGGGGAGAGTCTGCAGGGCGACCAGGGCGTGAAGGACATCTTCGCAAAACTCGGAGTGCAGACCGTCTTTGAGACATCGGAAGGCGGAGCAGAAGACGCAGACCAGTCATCGGGAGGCAGTTGCGCCACCACTGATGCAAGACAATGCGTCAGACTGATGCACACTGGCGAGAGGGTAGAGCGTCTGGACATAGACATGCTGCGCGTCCCCGACCTGGCACAGACCGTGGTGGTGACATGCGCCATGCTCGGTGTGCCGTTCAGAATAACCGGTTTGCAGAGTCTCAAGATAAAGGAGACCGACCGCATCGCCGCCCTTCGCACAGAGTTGGGCAAGTTGGGCTATGCGATAGGAGAGGAGAACGACAGCGTACTGTTCTGGGACGGTGAGCGATGCGAGAAGGCAGAGGATGCCTCGATAGACACCTACGAGGACCACCGAATGGCGATGTCGTTTGCTCCGTGCTGCCAGACGCTTGGCGAGGTGGTGATAAACAATCCGGAGGTGGTCAGCAAGTCGTACCCCGGCTTCTGGGATGACTTTGCAGCCTCCCTGACCCCCGAGGGGGAATAAGAGCGAAAGAGGCGAGAGGGAGCGAAAGTGTTGAGAGAGAGTTAATAGGGGTTGAGAAGAGCGAATAGATGATTGAAACACAATAAAGTCCATGTTTTATATTATTATAATTGTTGCACTGCTGGCGGTCGGATGCATAGCCGCCTTGGCAGGATGGCTTCACAAGCGAAAACTGGAGAAGCAACTGGAGAGTGGCGAGATAACCGAGATTCCAGAAGTGAAGCAGGTGGACACGGAGTGCTGCGGACAGCATGAGGTGTGCGAGAAGGACAGCCTGCTGGCAGCCGTGAGCAAGGATGTGGAGTACTACAACGACGAGGAACTCGACAGGTTCAGAGGCAGAGAGGGCGACGAGTATACGGGCGACGAGTGCGAGGAGTTTCGCGAGATACTCTATACGATGCGCGACGACGAGGTGGCAGGTTGGGTGCGCAGTCTGCAATTGCGCTACATAACACTACCCGACGAGGTGAAGGACGAAGTTTTTCTCATTGTTGGAGAAAGAAGACAATAAAAATGACGTTGCGCGCGTTATATATGTGTGCGCAACGCAACAGCGCTTTATAGACAGACGGACGCGCAACGACAAATAATGACAGTAACGACAGATGGGCAGGCTGAAAGCATACAGAAAGTTGGGTAATCTTGTACGGATGTGCAAGGTTGTGTCGTCGTATGCCAGAGGCTTGTCGGGAGTGGTGTTTCTGCTCGTGGCGCTTGCGTCAACCAGCATGCTGATGGTGTCTTGTTCCACAAAGAAGAACACTGCCAGTACACGTGCATGGCATTCCTTTACGGCACATTTCAATACCATGTACAATGCCGAGGTTGCATACGAATCGGGCATGGAGGCACAGCAGACAGGTCACAAGGACGACTATACTCGCCTGCTGCCCATGTACATCAGTACCAACAAGGCCACGGCAACGGTAGGCAAGGGCGACTATGAGAAGGCAATCGAGAAGTGCGAGAAAGCCATCAAGGTTCACAGCATAAAGAAGAAGCCCACGTTCAGTGCCGGTCACAAGATGACCCCCAAGGACAAGGAGTTCAGAAACCGCAAGGAGTTCAACCCCTACCTGCGCCACTCGTGGCTGATGCTCGGCAAGTGCCAGTTCAACCAGGGCAATTTCATAGAGGCAGCCAGCACGTTCAACTATATCATACGCATGTATTCCACCCAGCCCGAGGTGTACAGTGTGGCAAAGGCATGGCTTGCCCGGTGCTATGTGGCGCTGGAGTGGCCCTACGACGCCGAGGACGTGCTGACGAAGATGCGCAAGGACAGCGTCAGCATAGAGGGAGCCCGCGAGCGCGACAACTCTCAGGCTGCCTTTCTCATTCAGACAGGCAGATACAAGGAGGCAATCCCCCTGCTGGAGAAGAGCATAAAGACCACGCGAGGCAAGTTGCAGCGCACCCGCCTGAAGTACCTCGTCGGCCAACTCTACAACGAGATTGGCGACAGCAAGATGGCTTACAAGTATCTGGGCAAGGTGGTGAAGAGCAATCCACCCTACGAGATGGAGTTCAACGCCCGCACCATGCAGGCCGAGGTGATGCCCAAGAGCAAGTTCCGCCAGATGATAAAGAAACTGCAGCGAATGGCGAAGAGCGAAAGGAACAAGGACTACCTTGACCGCGTCTACTTTGCCATCGGCAACATCTACCTGAACAACCAGGACACGGTGCGATGCCTGTGGTCGTGGGAGAAGGGTGTGGAGGAGAGCACCAACAACGGTCCGTCGAAGGCGATGCTGCTGCTTCGCATGGGACAGTTGTACTGGGAGCGCGAGCAGTACATCGAGGCGCAGAAGGCATACCAGCAGTGTGTCGGGATGCTCGACAAGGAATACGAGGAATACAAGGAGACGGAGCGCCGCAGCAAGATTCTTGACGAACTGGCACCGCCCCTTGGCGACATCAAACTTCAGGACAGTTTGCAGGCACTTGCCAAGTTGCCCGAGAAGGACTGCCTGGCAGCCATAGACCGTGTCATAGAGGAACTGAAGAAGAAGGAGAAGGAACAGGCGAAGAAGGAGGCGCAGGCCGAAGGTTCGGCAGGAGCGTCGAGAGGCGGAGCATCCACCGCCAGCCAGGGAGCCTCGAAGAACAGCGCAACGACCATGCCCGGCGGCAACAAGCGCGGCAACTGGTATTTCTATAACCCGCAGAGCGTGATGACAGGCAAGCAGACGTTCCAGCGTCAGTGGGGACAGCGTGCCAACGAGGACAACTGGCGACGCAGCGACAAGGCAGCCACCACAGGTTCCGACTTCGAGGAATACAACTACGACGAGGAGGCTGGCGACAGTCTTGGCATGGGCGAGGGTGGAACGGAGATCGGCGACGAGGAACAGGCACTGAAGGACTCGCTTGCCAACGATCCCCATCACCGCGAGTATTACCTGAAGCAGATACCATTCACCGACGAGCAGTTGGCAGTGTCGAACGCTACGCTCAGCGAGGGACTCTACAGTGCCGGCATCCTCGAGGCAGAGAAACTGGAGAACTTCCCCCTGGCGCTGAAGACCATAACACGACTGCTGACCGACTTCCCCGATTTCGAGAAGAAGGAGGACATCTACTACCATATGTTCCTGCTGATGGGACGCATGGGCAACGAGGAAGAGGCTGAGAACTATCGCAAGAAACTCATCGAGGAGTATCCCGAAGCCAAGATGTCCATCCTGCTTGCCAATCCGAACTACAAGATGATAGCACGCGAAGGCAGGCACATAGAGGACTCGGTGTACATGTCAACCTACAATGCATATATGGAGGACAAGTACGAGGAGGTGGAGACCAACTATCAGTTCAGCACCGACAACTTCCCCGAGGGCAAGAACCGTGCAAAACTGTGCTTCGTACACGCCATGACACAACTCTACACCGGTCACAAGACCGAGTTCCTCGCCGAACTGAAGGAACTCATAGAGAAGTATCCCCAGGAGGAAATAACAGAGATGGCGCAGTATATCGTCAAGGGACTGCAGGACGGACGACTGCTGTCGAGCGACAAGTACAACGCTTCCGGAATATGGGGACGCCGCACCGTTGGCATCGGTGCCGACTCGACGGCAGTCGACACACTCTCGGTGGACCGCTACAGCAACTTCAACTTCGTGCTGGCATATCCCACCAACAGCCTCGACGAAGACCAACTGCTCTTCGAGATGGCGCGCTACAACTTCACCAGTTTCATGGTGCGCAACTTCGAGATTGAACTGATGGACCTCGACGGCATTTCAATGATGTGCATCAAGGGATTCCTCAGTTACGACGAGGTACACGCCTACGCACAGCAGCTCTACTCCGACAGGCACATGAACACCATACTGGAAGGCATCAAGAGCCTGCTCATCAGCGACAAGAACCTCGAGATGCTGGGCAAGCAGTACAGCTTCGACGACTACGGAGTCTTCTTCGACGAGAAACTGGCTCCGCTCAACATACCCGACGACGTGCGCATCGACGAGCAGACAGACATCCCGTTCATCGACCCCGACGACGTTGAGACGGTGGAGACAAGCGAGGAGGAACTGATAGAGGATGTCGGAGACGACGACTTCCCGTTCGGTTTCTAACACAACAACAATAACGCAAAGCGCTATGGATTACAAACTTCTTTGGATAGACGACGAGATAGAACTTCTGAAGGCACACATACTGTTCCTCGAGAAGAAGGGATACGAGGTGCTGACTGCCAGCAACGGATACGACGCGCTGGAGATGTGCGAGAATCAGCCCTTCGACCTCATCCTGCTCGACGAGAACATGCCCGGACTGAGCGGACTGGAAACCCTGCAGCGCATCAAGGGCATACTGCCATCAACGCCTGTTGTCATGGTTACCAAGAGCGAGGAGGAGAACATCATGGAGCAGGCAATCGGTCAGCAGATAGCCGACTACCTCATCAAGCCCGTCAACCCCATACAGATACTCTCTACCCTGAAGAAGAACATACACCAGCGTGAGATAGTCACCGAGGTGGCGCAGAATGCCTATCAGCAGGACTTCGGCAAACTGGGAATGTTGATAGACGATGCCCGAAGCATGGAGGACTGGATAGAGGTGTACAAGAAACTCGTGTCGTGGGAACTGCAACTGAGCGAGACGGACTCGTCGATGAAGGAGATGCTTGCCATGCAGAAGCAGGAGGCAAACAGCCAGTTCGGCAAGTTCGTCAAGAAGAACTACCTCGGATGGATAGAGAATGTGGAGGGCAGACCGACGATGAGCCCCGACATCTTCAAGAAGACCGTCTTCCCGTCGCTCAACAGTGGCGAGAAGGTGTTTCTCATCGTCATCGACAACTTCAGGTACGACCAGTGGTGCGTGCTGCGCGACGAACTGGCAGACCAGTTTGTGTTCGACGAGAACCTCTATTGCAGCATCCTGCCCACAGCCACCCAGTATGCCCGCAATGCCATATTCAGCGGTCTGATGCCAAACCTCATAGCCAAGATGTTTCCCGACCTGTGGGTCGACGAGGATTCGGAGGAGGGCAAGAATCTCAACGAGGCACCCCTCATCAAGACTCAGTTCGACCGCTACCGACGTAAGAACACCTTCTCGTATCACAAGGTCAACGACAGCACGGCGGCAGAGAAACTGGTGCACGAACTGCCCAACCTGCAGCGCTACGACCTCAATGTCGTTGTGCTAAACTTCATTGACATGCTCAGCCATGCCCGTACGGAGAGCCGTATGGTCAGGGAACTTGCCAACAACGAGGCTGCCTACCGCAGCATAACGCAGAGTTGGTTCCGCCACTCGGCAGTGAAAGACCTTTTCAAGGCGCTCTCGTCGAGCGACTATCGTGTCATCCTCACCACCGACCACGGTTCTATACGTTCGAGCAACCCCATCAAGGTGGTGGGCGACAAGAACACCAATACCAACCTGCGCTACAAGTTAGGCAAGAACCTGGCTTACAATCCCAAGGAGGTGTTCGAGATAAAAGACCCCATGAAGGCTCAGTTGCCTACGCCCAACCTCAGCACGGCATACGTCTTTGCAACAGGGGCCGACTTCTTCGCCTATCCCAACAACTACAACTACTACGTCAGTTACTACAAGGACACCTTCCAGCACGGAGGCATATCGATGGAGGAGATGCTCATACCGCTCATCAGTATGCAGGGCAAGAAGAGATAGAACTCCCAGTAACTCCTGTTAACCCCCATAAAATAATATAAGGTAAGATGGAACTAATATTCGGATTGGAAAATATAGAAGAGAACGCCCGTACGTTTATCGATAATATGGGCGGGAACACCGTGTTTGCCTTCTACGGCAAGATGGGTGCCGGCAAGACAACCTTCACCAAGGCACTGTGCGAGGCACTTGGTGTGCAGGACGTCATCAACAGTCCCACGTTTGCCATTGTCAACGAGTACGAAGCAGGCAATGGCGATCCCATCTATCATTTTGACTTCTATCGCATAAAGCGAATCAGCGAAGCATACGACATCGGTGTCGACGACTACTTCTACAGTGGCAATCTCTGCTTCATAGAATGGCCCGAACTGGTGGAGGAAATCCTTCCCGAGGAGACAGTAAAAGTTACCATCGAGGAAACCCCCGATGGTAAGCGCCGTGTGTCGTGGTAAGGCTTTTTAGCCCTCCAGACTCTCTCCGTATTCCAGTTCGCCGTCCACTACCCAGCGCAGGTCCTCGGGCGAGAACTCACCCATCTGGTCCTTCTTGGCTTGCTTGGCGATGTAGTTTGCCACCTCGTCGATGTCTATGTCAATCTCGTCGCCGTGTGCCTTGTCGATAAGTTTGACGTAGTACTCGCCAATGACATCGATGAAGTAGTACAGATCCTCCTCGGTGAACTTTTCCTTCACGTCCTGTGGAAGGTAGTTCTGGATGAACTCGACGGTCAGGCGATCGTCCTCGGCATCCTGTAGCAGTTCGTCTTCAAAATCCATAGTTCTCTCCTTTATTAAAGAATTCCCTTCAGTTTTTCTTCAAGTGTGGGACGTGGAGCAGCACCTACTTGCTTGTCGACAATCACGCCGTTCTTGATGTAGAGCACGGTGGGGATGTTGCGTATGCCGAATTTGGCTGCAAGGTCCTCGTTCTCCTCTATGTCTACCTTGCCTATGATGGCCTGATCGGCATAGTCGTTAGCCAAAGCTTCGATGATAGGGGCTATCTTGCGGCATGGTCCGCACCATGTTGCCCAAAAGTCTATAACCATTGGCTTGCCCTGGGCAGCCAGTTCCTCGTAGTTGGTGTCTGTAATTGCTAACATAATCTCGTATTTTAAAAGGTTATTATTTGCTGTTTCTATTTAATATGTATTCCTCGCTCTTATTCCCCCTCGGGGGTTAGGGGGGCTATTGCTTAATTTATCCTGTAGTCTATGCCCTCCGACTTAAGGAAAGAGGCGAACTCATGGTCGAGTGCTATCTTCTTGGGGCATCGCATGTTGATGTGCGAGTAGCCGTCGGTATCGATGAAGTTGAAGTTGAGCGTGACGTTGCCGTTCGACCGTTCTATCAGCGATGCCAGGTCCATGGCGAGGTTGGTGTTGACTGGTCGCACCTGCTCCGTATCGACATTCTCATCGACAGCCTCGATGATGTCGGCGTCGGTGTCGGCAGCGGTACTGTTGCCAATGGCAGGTTCCAGGCTGTCTATCTTGAGCGTTATGGTGATGCTCTCAATCAGGCTGTCCTTGACAGTGGCAAGGTGGCGTATCTGGCCTATTCTCAGTTCATACTGGTTGCTGTCCCTGAAGCGCTGTTGCACGCGTCCGTTGATGTAGAGCGAGTTGCCCACCTCGGCATATCCGTTCCACTGGCTGAAGTTCTCTCCGAAGAGAGCCACCTCGCCGGTGCCCGAATAGTCCTCGATGGTGAGTATGCCGTATGGCTTGCCGTTCTTGCTGATGCCCTTGCGCACGTTTGTTACGATGCCGCCCAGACTGACCTCCTGGTTGGCGTATGCGTTGAGGTCGCTTATCTGCTCCATGTGCAGGTTGCAGATGTTCTCGAGTATCACCTTGTAGTCATCGAGCGGATGTGCCGAGAGATAGATGCCCACCAGTTCGCGCTCGCGGTTGAGACGCTCCAGGTTGTTCCACGACTCTGCATCCGGAATGTTGGGGGTGTTGACCTCCACGGCATCCATTCCGAAGAGCGAGTACTTGGCTTCCTGCTGCGCCTGTGCATATTGTATTCCGTATCGGTTCAGAGTGTCTATGAAAGTCTCGCCCTTGGGGGTCAGCGCGAAGAACTGCTCCCTCCTTATCTGGCTGGAGAATGCGTCGAAGGCACCGCTCAGTGCCAGACATTCCAGTCCGCTGCGCTTGATGAGCGACATTGGTACGCGCTGCACGAAGTCGAAGATGCTTTTGTACGGACCGTTCTCCTCGCGTTCCTTCACCACCGCCTCGGCAGCGGCCTCGCCGAATCCCTTGATGGCTTTCAGTCCGAAGCGTATCTGCGACTTCTTGTTCACACCAAAGTCGGCGTGCGACTCGTTGACGTCGGGGCCCAGCACCTCTATCTTCATGGCGTGGCACTCGTCAAGCAGTTTGGTGACCTCCTTGATATCGCTGTTGCGGCGTGTCAGCAGGGCGGCCATGAACTCGGCGGGGTAGTGTGCCTTGAGGTATGCAGTCTGATAGGCAACCCACGAGTAGCAGGCGGCGTGCGACTTGTTGAACGCATAACTGGCAAACTTCTCCCAGTCGCTCCATATCTTCTCCAGAATCTTCGGGTCGTGGCCGTTCTTCGTTCCACCGTCGATGAACATAGGTTTCATCTGGTCTACGATGTCCTTCTTCTTCTTACCCATCGCCTTACGCAGGGCATCCGACTGTCCACGGGTGAAGTCTGCCAGCAGACGGCTCAGCAGCATGACCTGCTCCTGATATACGGTGATGCCGTAGGTGTCCTTCAGGTACTTCTCCATGATGGGTATGTCGTACTTTATCTCCTCGCGACCGTTCTTGCGGGCGATGAACGAAGGGATGTAGTCCATTGGTCCGGGGCGGTAGAGTGCGTTCATGGCTATCAGGTCCTCGAACACGGTGGGGTGCAGTTCCTTCAGGTACTTCTGCATTCCGGCAGACTCAAACTGGAAGGTGCCGACGGTGCGTCCCTCCTGGTATAACTTGTATGTCAGTTCGTCGTCGATGGGAAGTTCGTCGAGGTTGATGTCCACGCCGTGTGCCTCCTTGATGACGCGACACGCCTCCTTCATCTCCGAGAGGGTCTTCAGTCCGAGGAAGTCCATCTTGATGAGTCCGGTCGACTCGATGACATGTCCGTCGTATTGCGTCACGGCAGTCTTGATGCCAGGGAAATCGGGGTCGTCGGCAGTGGAGACGGGTACGTGGTCGCTGATCGGATCGCGGCAGATGATGAATCCGCAGGCGTGGATGCCGGTGCCTCGTACGGTGCCTTCCAGCATCAGCGCGTATTTTATGGTGTTTGCCTCGTTGGGTGTTGATGATGCCTCAGCCTGCTGCAGTTCGGGCGTGCACTTGAGGTAGTTTGCCAACTTGGGTTTCATACCGTCGGGCAGACGGTCGGGCATAGCCTTGCACCAGGCGTTGACCACCTGCAGTGGCACCTTCTCCACGCGGGCAACATCCTTTATGGAGTTTTTGGCTGCCATGGTACCGTAGGTGATGATGTGGGCACAGTTCTCGTGACCGTACTTGTCCATCACCCAGTTCAGCACCTTGCCTCGTCCGTCGTCGTCGAAGTCGGTATCGATATCGGGCAGCGAGATGCGGTCGGGGTTCAGGAAACGCTCAAACAGCAGGTCATACTTCAGTGGGTCCAACTTGGTGATGCCCAGACAGTACGCCACCACCGAACCGGCAGCCGAACCACGTCCGGGGCCGACCCACACGCCCAGTTCCTGACGGGCGGAGTTGATGAAGTCCTGCACGATGAGGAAGTAGCCGGGGAAACCCATGGTCTTCATGAT
>CAMAFX010000011.1 GCA_945833925.1 uncultured Prevotellaceae bacterium | reverse complement strand
ATAACAACAATTCTGTCCGCACACGGACACAAAACATCTTGAACTTTACTAACCAAACACGCACAAAAACGTACAAAAATATAGTCGTTTAAGATGTTAGTTATTTCTGTTTACACAGGGTTTTGCAAGTGACCCGTATGTACCGCCATAACATCCTGGGGTTGATATGATGCCTATGGCATTGGTTCGCTCAACCTACTGTTTGACAGTAAGAACAAATCCATTGGAACCTGACTCTGCTCTAATGTTACCGAATTCCGTAACATTAAAATTGGGATTGTTCAGACGCTCGAAGATGCCGAGGTAGTCAAGCGCATAACGTGTGGAGAGCCAATAATACAGGTGTATAGCAACAAGCCGCTTGCGTGGTGCCGTAGGCAAAGGAGTGGTCAGAGGCTGACAGTGAGGCGAAGAAGGCCGGCTGTCTGGAAGGTGCCATCGGAAGAGATGAGGTGGAGCGATGGCTGAAGGTCGACGCAGGACGTGACGGAGAACTTGCATGAGAGTTCGGTGGTCGACTCGTTGAAACCGGCAATACGTGCATAGTCGGTGAAGATACCAAGTTCGACTTTGGGCAATGCATAGTGGGCGCCCACACCAGCAAAGTCGCTACACGCAACGTCGCTGCCAAAGGCATGCGAATAGCCCGCTATCAGCGAGAGTCTGTCTGTTACGCTCTGCTCAGTGTAAATCCATGGTGAAGCACTCGTGCCGCATCCTCGCTGCTGCCTGACGGAGGTGCCGAGAAAGTAGCGGCTGCCAGCGTGCTGATAGTCCACCTGTGCCAGGCCGAAGATGCCGTCGCTCTGTGGGCAGACACGAAAGACATTCTCCCTTCCAGAAAAACGGTGGTAGCCAGTTCCGTTGTAGAGTGACACCTCCAACGTTACCCTGTCACCACCCTGCACGGAAGTTGACTCGTAGTTGGCAAACTGCTTCACCTTGTTATGACCACTTCCCAACACCTTATTATATTTATAGTGAACTCCCATTGAGGCAAGCGGGTAGTTGGAGATGTCGTAGTTGCAACTCAAAGTTGGGTATATGCCGCACGAACTCTGTGTGAAGAACGATGTTATGGGACTACAGAAATAGTCCTCGTTCATATTGCGGATACCGACGAAGAGCGAATGGCTATCACCCTTCTGCCAGCCGAAGCCGCACACGCTCAGTGCCAACGGAATGTTGCCGGCATCAATGTTGGAAAATGTCTGCCGTTCGACACCGATGCTCCCGCCTTCCGTCATACAGGTGCTCAGCGTTGACACCTCGAAGGTCGCCCCTCTGCCTATGGGCAGCACTGCGCTGAGCCTAAGAAGATTGACAAAATTGTAGTCGCCCTTGTGTGTAGCCTGCAGTTCGGAGTTCAGTTCAAGCCCCAGTTCTGGTTTCCAACTGCCTGACCGACATTCACGACCCTCCTCGCCGAGCGGCTGTCCGCCCGCTTGCTCCTGAGCCTTCACTGTCGCAGCAAGACAGATGCAAGACGCAAGCACCGCTATTCTTATTGTTCTCTTTTCCAAATTTCTCTGTTACTTCGTTTTTTCGGCTGCAAAGATACGGCAAACCCCAAGTTTATGCAATACCCAAAATCTGGTATTTTAGTCCCTCTACCCAACACAACAGCCCCTCTCCCCAGCCATCCACCGAAAGGGGAGGGATTGATTAGGGGAATTTAGCCGAAAAGCACAAAAACCAACAAAAATAATTTTTTGAATTTATACTCGCTATCTTGTACTGATGCTATACTTTATTTTTCCTACGGCGTAACGCGAATTATCGTAAATTTTACGCGAATTTTTATAAATTATTTCTTAACTTTGCCAATGTATGGTAACGTGTCCTCTACATTATCTGACCGGCTGGCTGTGCCCCTTCTGCGGCGGACAGCGGATGGTGGTGTGCCTGCTTCGTGGCGAAGTGAGTGATGCCTTCGCGCTCAACCCCGTGGCTTTCATCCTTATTATCGTTGTTGCCATACTGTTTCTGCTGGGCAGATACAACAGATGGGCAGAACGAAACAGCCGCCCCACCTGTGCATCGGCATTTCTGTCGTGGTGCACCGGTGGGACGGCCTTTATACTGTTACTCGCACTCCTCCTTGTGTGGGGATTGGTTCGTAACCTTCTAATCTGATATTATTCTGTCACAGCCTTTGGGTTTGGACCATACTGATTGTCAGGCTGGCTGTCCTTGCAACAAAGAACGAGCAACCAAATAAATCCCACGATGGGAATAAATCCAATGAGCAGGAACCAACCAGACTTGCCTATGTCGTGCATACGGCGTACTGCAACTGCAAGACCAGGAATTAAAGTTGCCAAGCTCCAAATATATGAAAGCATCTGAACACCTGTCAAGACCAGAACAATACTCACAATATAGTTAAACAACACAAAGTACCAGTACTCTGAACGGCGAGCGCGTCCGCTGAAGGTTGCATACTGGCTGAACACACTCTTTACTGCATCTAAAAATCCCATACGTTTTTTGTTTTATTAGTTAATGAATAAGGGTTATTACGTTTACAACTATTTCTGATAATGGTCGGTCGAGCCGTATTGGGTTGACACATTATCTTGCTCATTGGCAGGAGCTGGCGAAACAGAGTCAACAGGTGCCTGCTCAGACCCTTCTGACATATCTGTTGTTTCTGGTTCCGCCGTATCGGAAGCGTTGTCCTGCACGCTGAAGCCGTCCTCCTCGTTTGCATCTGCATCGAGCACGCGGTAGGTCTCTGCCAGGAAGAGCAGCAGTACGACCTCAGAGAACAGTACGCCGACGCAGCAGCACAGGAAGCCGACGATGACAATAACGAATGACACCATGCCGTAACCGACGAGAGTCCAGAAATGACCCTTAGTCAAACGCATGGAGCGCGAGAACGTTTCGCCCAGCGACAGTTCGGGACGGTTGGCTGCAATGATGGGGACGAACATCAGTCTGATAGCCAGATAGAGTCCGGGCAGGATGCAGCAGCACGTTGCCAAAACCAGTACGATGGTATACACGAGACAGATGCCCAGATAGTGCAGATAGCCTTTTAGGCAATTCTTGAACTGTGCAGTCAGGTCAATCTCCTCGGTGGTGACACACTGCCACGAAACACGCTGCATTATCATCTGTATGAGCCACGACAGCAGGCAGCTAATCACCACTGCCGCTGTCAGTTTGACACCTAAGAGCGCGCCGCTCCCACCACTGGCAATGCGTGTCACCTCGTCGTAGTTGTTGTCCATCATTGCCGTTATCATCCTGATCTGGTCCGCCGCACTGGGTTGCAGGCATGCGCTTACCACCTGTCCTGTCATCGAACTCACAATAACCAGAATCAAAAGCAGCGGCCAGTGCTTCTTGGACAGCGTCCACGCACGTCCGAAAATGCTGTCAATGTTCAATCCATTCATCTTAAAATAATTTGTCTATGAGGTTTATATGTTGAATACTCTTGTCATCGCTTTCGCAAAGGTAAACAATTTTTAACAAAAAGAAAACAAATGGTTCAGTATTTTTTCCATTTTTCATCATTTTTTCTCGATAAAAGTATCAGAGAGCGATGCGCTTGGTATGGACGTCGCGGCTGTTGGCGCCTACCATTATGTCGAACTCGCCAGGCTCGAAGAAGAGATTGCCGTCGAAATCATAGTAACTGAAACTCTCCTCGTTCAGACCAAAACGGTCCATCTTCCCCTCATCCACGGCAAACACATTGCTTGCCAGACACAGAAACAACAGTGCCAAGCCAATAATTCTCTTCATAGACTATTTTCTCCTTGTTTATTTATGTATTCTCCATAGTGACATGCGCCGCAAGAAACATCTCTGACAGCGCATCTTTCAGCAAAGATAGTAAAATATGTTTGTTTTATTTGTTATTTTGTAAATATTTACATAAATTTGTAACAAATCCCTTATATAATATCATAAATACACCATTATGAAAAGATTCTTATTGCCAGTGCTTCTGGCTGCAAGTTGCAACTTGTGGGCTGACGACATTATGGTCAGTACGCCCAATTCGACGCTGCTGCTTAAGGCAGACAATGGGCAAGTGCTTCACCAAAGCTACTACGGACCTAAAGTGAACAATGTAAACGAGGTGTACGACGCATACTCGCTGTGGGAGGACGCCTACCCTGCCTTCGGACGCGGATGCCTCACACCGACATGCCTCAGTGTAAAGCACGCCGACGGCAACATGTCCACCGAACTGGTTGTCACAGGACACGAGAAGACTCAGGAGGAGAACGCCACCTTATATATAATACATATGAAGGACAAACTCTACCCCTTCTTCGTGGACGTATACTACAAAGCCTGGCAGAACACCGACGTCATAGAGACATGGCAGGTAATAACAAACAAGGAGAAGAAGACCATCAGCCTGCAGCAATACGCATCGCTGTCGCTGCCGGTTCGCAGGGGCAACGTGTGGGCAACACACTTCCACGGCAAGTGGGGTTCTGAGGGCGAGATTACCGAGGAACCGCTGAACGAGGGAATGTTGGTAATACAGAACACGAGCGGCACACGCACCGCATTGGACGACCGCGGCGAGGTGATGCTGTCGCTCGACGGTGAGCCACGCGAGAACGAGGGTCAGGTTATCGGTGCTGCCATCGAATGGAGCGGCAACTACAAGTTCCGCATCCACACACCAAACGAAACAATCCACACCCTGATGATGGGCATCGACGAGGAGCACTCGGAATATCACCTGCAGAGCGGAAAGAGTTTTACTACCGCGGCTGTGGCAATAGCCTTCAGCCAGGAGGGTAAGGGTGGAGTGAGCCGCGCTTTCCACCGCTGGGCACGCCGCAACGGACACCTGCACAACGGCGAGGGTCTGCGCAAGATGCTTCTGAACAGTTGGGAGGGTGTCTACCTGAATGTCAGCCAGAAGGGTATGGAGGAGATGATGGACGGTATCAGCCAGTTGGGTGGCGAACTCTTTGTCATGGACGACGGATGGTTTGGAACGAAATACCGCCGCACCATTGACAACTGCGCTCTGGGCGACTGGAAAACCGACACCGTGAAACTGCCAGAGGGTGTGCCTGCACTTGTCAAGGCTGCCAAGGACCGCGGACTTAAGTTCGGCATCTGGATTGAACCAGAGATGACAAACACCAAGAGCGAACTCTACGAGGCTCATCCCGACTGGGTGGTGTGCCATCCAATGAGAGAGCCACAGACCGGACGCGGCGGCACTCAACTGGTGCTCGATGTCAGCAACCCCAAGGTTCAGGACTACATCGTCAGCATCGTGGACAACCTGATGAAGGAGAACCCCGAACTATATTACATCAAGTGGGACTGCAACATGGACATCAGCAACTTCGGAAGCCACTACCTGACAGCCGACAATCAGAGCCACCTCTACGTTGACTACAACCTCGGTCTGAGAAGCGTGCTCGAACGCATCCGTGCCAAGTATCCCGACCTCGTCATCCAGGCTTGCTCGAGCGGTGGCGGACGTGTGACATACGGTGTGATGCCTTACTTCGACGAGTTCTGGGTAAGCGACAACACCGATGCCAAGCAGCGTCTCTTCCTGCAGTGGAGCGCAAGTCATTTCTACCCTGTCAAGGCTATGGCACAGCACGTCAGCGCTTCGCCCAATCACCAGACTCACCATCGCATACCGCTGAAGTTCCGCTTCGACGTTGCCAGCACAGGACGTCTGGGTATGGAGATGCAGCCAAAGGACTTCAACGAACGCGAGATGAAATTTGCCAAGATGGCTATCGACAACTACAAGAACATCATTCGCCCCATCGTTCAGCAGGGCGACCAGTACCGCATCATCTCGCCCTACGACAAGAGCGGATATGCAAGCGAACTGTTCGTCAACGAGGACAAGAGCGAGGCTGTTTTCTTTGCATACAAGTACACTCACCTGGTCAACATCTTCAAGCCTCGTTTCAAGTTTGCGGGACTCGACCCTGACCGCACATACACTCTCACCGAGCTGAACCGCGAGGCTGGCGGTCGTGCCCACTGGGAAGGCAAGCAGTTCAGCGGCAAGTTCCTCATGCAGACGGGTATCGAGATTGATCTGGGAGGTGAGTACGGAAGCAGCGTCATCCGACTCAAGTAAGAGTATTTTTCCGGAAAGTTAACGAGAGTCAGCTGGAGTTAACGGGTGAATAAAAAAACTGCGTGCAGCGATTGGCTGCACGCAGTTTTTCTTTATCAAGGATTTACTTTGTGAGAATCTCAACAAGTTTCTCGACAGCTGAGAGCAAGCCATCGGCATTGCGTCCACCAGCAGTAGCGAAGTGAGGCTGACCGCCGCCACCACCCTGAATGAGCTTGGCTGCCTCCTTGATGTTCTTGCCGATGCTGACGCCGTTGGCAACAACGCTGTCGGCTGCAGCTGCAGTAAGAAGAGGCTTACCGTCGCTTAACGAACCGATGACAACCAGCGAGTTCTCAACCTCTGCACGGAGCTGGAATGCAATATCCTTGGCAAACTCGGGAGTCAGAGGAGCAACTGTTGCCATAACGGTGATGCCGTTCACCTCCTTCTTCTCGTCGATCATGGTCTTCTTGACCTGCTGTGCCTTCTCTGCCATAACCTTCTCAACCTGCTGCTTGAGAGCTGCATTCTCGCTGAGTGTCTTCTGGATGGCAATCTTGATGTCGGGAGCGTTGTTAAGGAACTCGCGAACCTCCTTGGTTGTGTCGATGAGGTCGTAGAGCATATCCTCCACCTTGGCACCTGTGATAGCCTCGATACGGCGTACACCTGCTGCAACGCTGATCTCTGTCATTATCTTGACCATACCGATGCGGCCAGTGCTCTTGGCATGGCAGCCACCGCAGAACTCTACACTGTCGCCAAACTGGACTACGCGTACCTTGTCGCCGTACTTCTCGCCGAAGAGGGCAATGGCACCGAGTTTCTTTGCCTCCTCCAGTGGTACATCGCGATGATCCTGAAGAGGGATATCCTGACGAATCTTCTCGTTTACAAGACGCTCCACCTGACGAAGTTCCTCGTCGGTCACCTTCTGGAAGTGGCTGAAGTCGAAACGGAGATATTCTGGAGTAACAAGAGAACCCTTCTGTTCTACGTGCTCACCCAACACCTGACGCAGAGCCTGGTCGAGAAGGTGGGTACAAGAGTGGTTTGCCTCGCTGGCACGACGCAGGTCAACGTCTACGCAAGCCATGAACTCGGCATCGAGGTTCTTTGGCAGTGTCTTGGTGATGTGAACGGGCAGGTTGTTCTCGTTCTTAGTGTCGACAATCTCGATTGTCTCGTTCTCGTTGACCAGCACACCGCGGTCACCTACCTGACCACCCTTCTCTGCATAGAATGGAGTGGTGTCGAGCACAATCTGATAGAAAGTCTGCTTCTTCTGTGTCACCTGACGGTAGCGCAGGATGCGGCATGAGTATTCTGTATAGTCCCAACCTACAAATTCGGTTGACTGCTGACCGTCGCTTGCTGTAACTGTAATCCAGTCGCCATTCTCTGTGGCAGCGGCGTTGCGTGCACGGTCCTTCTGCTTCTGCATCTCAACATCGAAGCCCTTCTCGTCTACCGTCATGCCGTTCTCGCGACAGATGAGTTCGGTGAGGTCGAGAGGAAAACCGTAGGTGTCGAAGAGTGTGAATGCCTTGTCGCCGGCAATCTCTGTCTTGCCTGCCTGCTTTGTCTCCTCGATGACACCGTTCAGAAGACGGATACCGTTCTCAAGGGTGCGAAGGAATGAATCCTCCTCCTCCTTCATCACCTTCATGATGAGTTCCTTCTGTGCTGGCAGTTCTGGGAAGGCGTCGCCCATCTCCTGTATGAGTGTTGGAACAAGGCTGTAAAGGAATGCCTGCTTCTGACCCAGGAAGGTGTAGCCGTAACGAACGGCACGGCGAAGGATACGACGGATAACGTAACCTGCCTTTGCATTGCCTGGCAACTGACCGTCGGCGATAGAGAACGCAATGGCACGAAGATGGTCAACGATAACGCGAAGAGCAACGTCCTGCTTCTCGTTGTCGCCATACTTGACGCCTGCCTTGTCACCCATCACCTTGATAAGGGGCTGGAATATGTCGGTATCATAGTTTGACTGCTTGCCCTGGATGGCACGAACGAGACGCTCGAAGCCCATACCTGTGTCGATGACGTTCATCGAAAGTGGTTCGAGGTGACCGTCGGCCTTGCGCTCGTACTGCATGAACACGATGTTCCAGATTTCGATGACCTGTGGATCGTCCTTGTTTACCAACTCGCGGCCTGGCACCTTTGCCTTCTCCTCGGGAGTACGGCTGTCCAGATGAATCTCCGAGCAAGGACCGCATGGACCTGTGTCGCCCATCTCCCAGAAGTTGTCGTGCTTGTTGCCATTGATGATGTGGTCGGCAGGAACATGCTTCAGCCAGTAGCCGGCAGCCTCATCGTCGCGCACGAGATTCTCCTCGGCAGAACCCTCGAACACGGTAACGTAGAGGTCGTTGGGGTCGAGCTTGAGCACGTCTACAAGGTATTCCCACGCCATGTCGATGGCACCCTCCTTGAAGTAGTCGCCAAACGACCAGTTGCCAAGCATCTCGAACATGGTGTGGTGGTAGGTGTCGTGTCCTACCTCCTCAAGGTCGTTGTGCTTACCGCTTACACGCAGACACTTCTGTGTGTCGGCACGGCGGCGTGGCTCTGGGTCGCGACTGCCCAGGATGATATCTTTCCACTGGTTCATACCAGCATTGGTAAACATAAGTGTTGGATCGTCCTTGATAACCATTGGTGCACTGGGGACGATTGCATGATCTTTCGACTCAAAGAAACTCTTGAATGAGTCGCGGATTTCTTTTGCTGTTAACATATATCTATTTACAAATTAGAAATTACAAGTCACAATTTTCGGCAAAATTACAAAAAATATCGCGAACACGCGCGCGCATTCATTATTTTTTTGTACTTTTGCGTCAATAATAAGGACAATCGCTAAGGCTCATGGCATACAAGGCTGACAAAGACACAAAGATATACTACTCTATCTGCGAGGTGGCAGAGATTGTAGGCGTGACAGAATCTCTGTTACGCTATTGGGAGAAGATGTTCCCGACAATCAAGCCCAAGAAGAGCGGAAGAAACGTGCGTCAGTACACCAAGGAGGACATAGAAGAGGTTAAACTGGTCTACAATCTGGTGAAAGTGCGTGGCATGAAGCTGGCAACTGCCAAGGAAGCCATTATGAAGAATCGTAATGGCGTGAGCGAGGTGTCGGAGGTGATGGAGAAGCTCCTGAGCATCCGTGCCGAACTGATGAGCATCAAGAAAGAACTGGGAGACTTGGCATAATCTGCCAAGACACCACTTAAAAAGGTGATTTGGGAGAACCGGCATGACCAGTATCCTCCCAATTCGTTACGGTTGCCTACGCCGTATGCGTTATGAGATTCTTGTCACAGAATCTATCTCCTTTATCTTCTTAAGTTTTCTGCATATCTCCTGCACGTCCTCGGCATCGTGAACCTGCAGTTCCACCTCGCCACTGAAGATGCCGTCGTGCGACTCGATAAGCAGTCGAGGCATGTTCACGTTCAACTGTTCGCTGAGTATGCCGGTCACCTGATGCAGAACGCCGACACGATCTATTCCGTCCAACTGTATCGTTGCAGTGAAGAGCAGTTTCTTGTGTGTGTCCCACTTTGCCGCCCATATCTGGTTTCCGTCGCTCGCCTTCAGGCGGTTTGCCAGTTCGCAACTGCGCTTATGTATGACGATGTGCCCGTCGTGCTCCTGATAGCCCAGCACGTCGTCGCCCGGAATGGGGTGACACTCTGGACAGAGAGCATAACTGCTGATGGTCTCTTCGTTGAGCAGCAGCGGTGTCTTCTTCTGTTTCTTCTTCTGGCCGTCGGCCGGTACCTTGGTGGATGCGGTGCTGTCTGCCGGCTCGCTGCTCTGCTCCGCCGCCTTGTTATTCTTATTTCCAGACAGAGGATTCTTGAGGAAACGCAGGTAGCGCTTCCAGCGTTTGTTTGCCTCCGAAATCTCACGAATGACAACGAGATCCTGACTGCCGAGCACCACCTCCGACTTGCCTATCGCCGTATACAACTGCTCTCGTGTGACGATATTGTGCAGCACACACAGTTTGTCCACGTTGATGCTGTTCAGTTCCACTTCATTCTTCTCGAAGAACTCGGTGAGGATGGTCTCGCCCTGCTTCTGCAGTTCTCTGTCCTTGCGTCGCAGCAATGCCTGAATCTTGCTTCTCGCCTTGCCCGTGGTGGCATAGTTAAGCCACTCGGGCTGCAACTTGACGTCGCGTGCTGTAAGCACCTCCACCTGGTCGCCACTGTTCAGCACGTGACTGAGCGGCACCAGTTTGTGGTTCACCTTGACGCCCATGCAATGAGTTCCGACAAAGGTATGTATTGAGAAGGCAAAGTCGAGAGCGGTGCAGCCCATAGGCATTGTGCGGAAGTCGCCCTTGGGAGTCACAACGAAAATCTCGCTTGCATAGAGATTCAGTTTTATGGCGTCGAGAAAGTCGATGGCATTGGGTTGCGGGTCGTCAAGAATCTCCTTGATGGTGCCAAGCCACTTGTCCAACTCGTTCTCGCTGTCCTTGGTGGTCTTGCTTCCTTCCTTGTATTTCCAGTGGGCGGCAAAACCCTGTTCAGCCATTTCGTCCATGCGCTGCGAACGTATCTGCACTTCTATCCATTGTCCGTGCTTACCCATGAGCGTGGTATGAAGAGCCTGGTAGCCGTTTGCCTTGGGGTGTGACAACCAATCGCGCAGACGTTCCGGGTGTGGCTTGTATATGCTGCTCGCCGCGGCATATATCTGGAAGCACTCCGTTATCTCCTGCTCCACCGTCGCCCCCTGGCCCGGGTCAAAGATGATGCGCACGGCAAGGATGTCGTATATCTCTTCGAAGGTGACGTGTTTGTTCTGCATCTTATTCCATATAGAATAAGGTGACTTGATGCGCTCCTTGACATAATACTGCAGTCCGAGAGCATCCAGTTTCTCGCGAATGGGCGAAATGAACTCCTCGAAGATGTCGTGCAGGTGGGCACGCATCAACACGAGACGCTCCTGTATCTGGGCATACTCTTCGGGATGCTCGTACTTGAAACTGAGGTCCTCCAACTCTTCCTTAATCTTGTTCAGACCAAGTCTGTTAGCCAGAGGCGCATATATGTAGAGGGTCTCGCCCGCTATCTTGTACTGTTTGTTGGGAAGCTGACTGCCCAGCGTACGCATGTTGTGCAGTCGGTCGCTTATCTTGATGAGGATGACTCGGATGTCCTCGCTCATCGTCAGAAGCAGTTTCTTGAACGATTCTGCCTGAGCCGATGCCTGGTCGCCGAAGATACCGCCGGAGATCTTTGTCAGTCCGTCGACAATCTGTGCTATCTTCTCGCCGAAGATGTTGCGGATGTCCTCCACCGTATAGTCGGTGTCCTCCACCACGTCGTGCAGCAAGGCGCAGCAGATACTGGTGCTTCCCAGTCCTATCTCCTCACACGCTATCTGCGCCACCGCTATGGGGTGCAATATGTAAGGTTCGCCCGACAGTCGCTTCACTCCATAATGAGCCTGGCGTGCGAAGTTGAACGCCTTGTTGATAATCTCAGTATGCTTGCGGTGACGAGACTTTAGATAGGTGTCGATGAGATGCTGGTAGGCTTCATCAACAATCTGTTTTTCCTCCTGCTCTGTCATGTCAATAATAATATAATATTATGGTATCAGAACTGTATTATTGTGTCAGAACTGAATTATTGTGTCAGACTCTGTTTCCGTGTCATGCCACATCGCCGTGTCAGAACCTCAGTTTCTGTCCAGGGCGTATCATAGAACCCTTGATGCCGTTTACCCTCTTCAGTTTCTCGACAGTTGTGCCGTTGCGTCGTGCAATGGCACCGAGCGTGTCACCCTTCCTTACCGTCACACTTCTGCCGCTGCTGCGACTGCTCCTGCCACGCTTGCCGCTACTTCTGAGCGAGCGGTTGCTGACGGCAGGACGCTCGTCGGTTATGGCCACCTCACGGCGGTTCACAAAGAGTTCTTCGGCGCGTGTTGTGTATATTGAGTCGCCAGCCTCAAGGAAAGCGTTGACTGCCGTTGTAGGGAGTTTCAGCGCGCATGGGCGTGCCGAACCGGGAATGATGTCGGTACGGTACTGTGGGTTGAGGGCCTTGAGTTCCTCCATATCCAGTCCTGTCACCTGTCTTACCTGCTCCATGTGCAGGTCCTTGTTTACCATGATGGTGTCGCACGACAATGGCAGGCGTGTGTTTACCGGACATATGTTGTGCTCGCAATAATAATTGAAGATGTAGTTGGCTGCAATGAACGCAGGAACGTAGCCGCGTGTCTCTGCTGGCAGGTATGGGTAGATCGTCCAAAAGTCCTTCACGCCTCCAGCACGCTTGATAGCCTTGTTCACGTTGCCCGGACCGCAGTTGTATGCTGCCACGCACAGTGTCCAGTTGCCGAAGATGCTGTACAGGTCCTTCAGGTAGTGGGCAGCGGCATAACTTGCCTTCACTGGGTCGCGGCGCTCGTCGATGAGACTGGTCACCTCCAGTCCGTACTGCTTTCCGGTGGTTATCATGAACTGCCACAGTCCGGCGGCACCCACACGCGATGTGGCACCTGGGTTCAGCGCACTCTCGATGACGGGCAGGTACTTCAGTTCCAATGGCACCTGATAACTCTCAAGAGCCTCCTCGAAGATAGGCATATAGAAATTCTGCGCACCCAGCATCAGCGACACGGCGCGACGCATGTTCGATGCATAACGGTCTATGAAGCCGCGCACCACGTCGTTGTAGGGCATCTCTATCACGTTTGGCATATGAGCCAGACGCTCCACGTATGTCTCCTTTGGAAAATCGGGGTTCTCGCTCGACGACTTGCAGGAATCGTCCTGTGTAAGGTAGTTCTTCACCGCCCACTCGTTGAGCAGCGAGTCTATCTCACGGTCTGTCATACCCTCGGGCAGATTGTCGTCTGCCGACACGACAGTCTGCGAGACAACCACTTCGTCGTCCTCGTCCTCGTCGTCCTCGTCATCCATGACGATGGCATGGCTGTATTTATTCACCGGGCTGATACCTGCCATGACATTCACACCACAGCACATCGCCGCACACACACAAAGTATTTTCCAATTACATTTCATTCTAATTGTATTTTTTAGAAACTCAACGCGAACATGGCACCGTACGAACGATACCCCAGACGGCGTTGCAGTTTTGTATCACTATTCAGAGATGCTGGTTGCCAATGCAGCGAGAGGTCGCGACTGATGTCGAAGGTCGACAACTCTGCATCGACGTAAGCATCGATAACACTCAGCAGATAGACTGCCGCAAAAGCGAAGACGCTCATGTCACGATACTTGCGGAAATAGTTCTTCTTGTTCTTGAATATCTCCTTGAAACGGTCTTCCTTGCCCGTTATGTCGTAGCCCAGAGGAAGCATCTTCTCGTAACTCTTCGTGTTCGGATCGTCGTCCATGATGTCGAGATACGCCTGCGAATAGTCGCGCAGCATCTGGCTGTTCCACGAGAAGGCATAGACGCATCCCAGGTATCCTCCGTAGAAGATTGGCAGTTTCCAGAACTTGCGGTTGTATATCTGTCCGCCACATGGGAACACCATACCCAGCCACATCGCCCTGATAGGATTGGGCACGAATTTCGGTTTGACGATATCTGTCAAATTGTCTTTCAGCGCTTCCTCCACCGCCGCCATGCTCATCGTGTCGGCATCCTCCCTCAGGAACTCGGCATCCTCCTCGTATTCAAGGTCCCACTCCGTGTCGTTTCTCCATATCACGGTGTCTTTCTCTGCCTTGCTGATGGTATCATTCGGTGCATTGCCGGCGATGTCGGCAAAGGCTTTCAATCCACCCACATACACGTTGCCAAGCAGAACGGACAATATCAACAGCAGCCTCTTCATCAGCAGAACACCACGCTTAGTAAACGATTTCCTACTTCTGCAACTGGTCGAACAGTTCCATGATGCGAACCAGTTCGTCTTCGTTAGCAAAAGGTATACTTATCTTGCCACGTCCCTTGTCGGTGCAAGTCAACTGAACCTTGGTGTTGAAGAACGATGACAGGCTCTCCTTCAGGTCGTTGTACTCGGCAGCCATCTTGCGTCCGCCGCGCACCTTCACCTGACCCTTCGAGGTCTGCACCTTGCCTCCCTCCATCAGTTCCTTCACCATTGTCTCCACCTTGCGGACACTCAGTCCGTTGGCTTTTATCTCCTCAAACACCTTTATCTGCAGCGCCGGGTTCTCGAGAGGTAGGATGGCACGGGCGTGTCCCATGTCTATCTCCTTGTTCTTCAGAGCCACCTGTATGCTTGCAGGCAGACGCAGCAGACGCAGGTAGTTTGTCACCGTAGCACGGTTCTTGCCTACCTTCTCGCTCAACTTCTCCTGTGTCAGTCCGTACTGTTCCATCAGATGCTGGTATGCCAGGGCTATCTCCAGCGAGTTGAGGTCCTCGCGCTGTATGTTCTCCACCAGCGCCATCTCCATCATGTTCTCGTCGTCCACCGTGCGCACATACGCCGGTATCGACTTCAGTCCAGCCATCTGCGACGCTCTCCAGCGGCGCTCACCGGCAATGATGGTATATGTGCCGTCAGCCATGTCGCGGAGAGTGACCGGCTGGATGATGCCTATCTCGCGAATACTGTCGGACAATTCCCTCAGGGCATCCTCGTCAAAGTCACGGCGAGGCTGGTTGGGATTAGGTTTGATAGCACTGACGGCAATCTCGTTGATTGACGACGAGCCCTCGGTCTTGACTTCTGCCGACGAGATGAGGGCGTCGAGTCCTCTTCCAAGAGCAGGATATTTCTTGTGTACTGCCATTATTCGGTTAATAATTTACGTAAAAAGGGAAACAATGAGGTTGATGCGCAGGCACGAACAGGCGTTCTCTCTGCTACACAGCCATTCTGCCGTGGTTTCTGCATGGATTCTGCCTACTTGTTCTTCTCGATTATCTCGTTTGCCAGGGCGAGGTGGTTCTTGGTTCCGATAGCATCTGCATCATACAGGAGAACGGGCAATCCGTGGCTCGGAGCCTCGCTCAGCTTGACATTACGCTGTATTACGGTATCGAACACCAGTTCCTGGAAGTGTCTCTTCACCTCGTCATAGATGAGGTTGGCAAGACGAAGGCGGCTGTCGTACATGGTCAGCAGGAAACCTTCAATCTCGAGCACTGGGTTGAGGCGCGACTTGATAATCTTTATTGTATTGAGCAACTGAGAGATTCCCTCCAGCGCAAAGTACTCGCACTGAACAGGGATTATGACGCTGTCGCTGGCTGTCAGGGCATTCACGGTTATCAGTCCCAGTGATGGCGAGCAGTCTATGATGATATAGTCGTACTCGTTCTTCAAGGGAGTCAGCATGCGGCTCAGAACACGTTCGCGGTCCTTCACCTCGAGCATCTCGATCTCTGCGCCGACCAGGTCGATATGAGAAGGAATAATGTCAAGCCCGTCTATCTCTGTGGTATAAATCGCCTCGCGAACATCTACGTTGTCGATGATGCAGTTGTAGATGGATGTCTCCACCTTCGATGTGTCAACACCCATACCGCTCGAAGCGTTCGCCTGAGGGTCGCAGTCTACCAGCAGCACACTCTTCTCGTACGCCGCGAGCGAAGCAGACAGGTTCATTGACGTGGTGGTCTTTCCTACACCACCTTTCTGATTAACAATTGCAATAATCTTTCCCATTGGGTCAATTTCTTTATATGGTGCAAAGTTACGCAATTTTTAGAGAACTTACGCAAAAAGATAGTTGAAAAAGGTTAAATCTGTTGATAACTCGTTGAAATTGTTGATAAGTCTCCGTCGCGCACGCGATAATTTATGCAAAATCAAGTTTTCTCATGTCGCATTTGGTGCTTTAGGTGTTTTTCTATAACTTTGCATCAACTACCTTCGCTCTTGGCGGCGAGCGGTGAAACTCCGACCAGAAAAAAGGAGGATTCACAGGCACACAAACGGAAAACAATAATCCAATAGTCAAACGGAAATTGCCGAACTGACTGACAAACTCATATTATGAAACAAATATTCATTACCAACGACGACGGAATAGAGGCACAGGGCATACAGACTCTTGCTCTGCTGATGAGCCGCATAGGCGAAGTTACCGTCGTGGCTCCCGACTCGGCACGCTCTGGTGCCGCATGCAGCATCACCCCGACACGCCCTGTGGAGGTGGCAGAGTGGAAAGGCAGATACCACGCCCCCGACGGTGTGGCGATGCCCGAGCCCGGACCCTTTCCCATACACTACTACACCTGCAGCGGAACACCCGTCGACTGTGTCAAGATTGCATACGAGCACGTTCTCACCTGCAAGCCCGACCTCATGGTCAGTGGCATAAACCATGGCGACAATGCTTCATGCAGCGTTCACTACTCGGGCACTATGGGTGCTGTCATCGAGGGATGCCTCAAAGGATGGCAATCCATCGGCTTCTCGCTCCGCACTCTCAAGAAGACAGCCAACTTCGAACCGTTCTTCGAGAGTATTGTTAATATTTCAGAATACATCATCAACCATCCGTTACCCATCGACCAATGCATCAACGTCAACTATCCCGAGGTCGACAAACTGGCGGGTACAAAGGTGACACGCATGGCACGCGGAGAATGGAGTGGAGAGTGGGCTGACGCAAAAAATCCTCACGGTAAACGGGTTTTTTGGCTCACAGGACACTTCACCAACCTCGAACCGGAAGACCGCTCTACCGACTGCTGGGCTTTGGAAAACGGTTATGCTTCAGTCACTCCCATCCAATTGGACGTAACTGCTTACGACACACTACAAATGTTAAAATATTTAGAAGAATGAAATACTACCTGATAGCAGGCGAAGCAAGCGGCGACCTTCACGCTTCTCATCTAATGCGAGCACTGAAGGAACGCGACACCGAAGCACATTTCCGCTACTATGGCGGCGACATGATGCAAAGTCAGGGCGGCACACTCGTGCAGCACTATCGCGACCTCGCCTACATGGGCTTCATACCTGTCCTTATGCACCTGCGCACCATCATGCAGGGCATGAAGCGCTGCAAGCAGGACATCGTCGAGTGGCAGCCCGACGTGCTTATCCTTGTCGACTACCCCGGCTTCAACCTCAAGATAGCCAAGGCGCTGTCGCACTCGCCTCTGCTGCCCAGGCATTTCCAGACCATATATTACATATCGCCCAAGATATGGGCATGGAAGGAGCACAGGATAAAGGACATCAAGCGCTACATCGACCGTGTCTACAGCATACTGCCATTCGAGGTTGATTTCTTCGAGGGCAAGCACAACTACCCCATCGACTATGTAGGCAATCCTACCGTTGACGAGGTACGCGCTTTCCAGACCTCCCATCCTGCCGATGCCGATGCGTTCAGGCAGAAGAACAATCTCGACAACCGACCCGTCATCGCTCTCCTGCCCGGCAGCCGACGCCAAGAACTCAAGGACAACCTGACGCGCATGCTCGAGGCTGCGCAGCCATTCGCCAGCGAATACCAGATTGTCGTAGCCGGAGCACCCGGCATAGAAGAGGAATACTACCACCAGTGGACAGGTAATACAAAGGACAAAACGACAAAAAACGACGGATTCACCGTACTTTACGAGCAGACATACACCCTGCTACAGCACGCCACCGCGGCTTTGGTGACAAGCGGAACAGCCACTCTCGAGACTGCTCTCTTCAACGTTCCCCAGGTTGTCTGCTACTACATGAAGTGTGGCAGGATAGTCAATATGATCCGCCCATATTTCCTGAAGTGTCCGTTCATCTCGTTGGTAAATCTCGTAGCGAACAGTGAGATAGTTCCCGAACTGGTGGCTGCCGACATGAACGTCCCCAACGTGCGCACCCACCTCAAGTCCATACTTCCGGGCGGAGAGAGACGCCAGCGCATGCTCGACGGCTATCAACTGATGGCACAACGCCTTGGTGCACCAGGTGCCCCCGACCATGCCGCCGAATTCATCCTCAAAAGAATCACCAACGCATAAACAATAACAAAAGAAGGAATACAAAGCAAAAAAAAACAAGAGAAGGGGGCACAAAGCACTTCCCTTCATTCAATAACAAAAGAAGGAACCCAAAGCAAAAAACAAGAGAAGGTGGCACCAAGCACCTCCCTTCATTCAATAACAAAAAGAACGCGGCAACTGGTTTGCAATGACCAATTGCCGCGTTTATCGGTTTCAGTTCCTCGCAACTCGGTTGCGAGGCTCAAATCCTCATGCTTTCGAGGCTCCCTTTACAGAATCGTGCAACCAGCGCAGGGCTTCAGCTGCTTGAAGAAGTCGTTGCCCTTGTCGTCGACGAGGATGAATGCAGGGAAGTTCTCGACTGTGATCTTCCACACTGCCTCCATGCCAATCTCTGGGAACTCAACACACTCGATGCTCTTGATGCTCGACTGCGAGAGAACTGCAGCCACACCGCCGATAGTGCCGAGGTAGAAGCCGCCGTGCTTCTTGCATGCATCGGTAACACACTGTGCGCGGTTACCCTTAGCAATCATCACAAGCGAACCTCCGTTCTCCTGGAACTCATCTACATATGGGTCCATACGACCAGCGGTAGTTGGTCCCATTGAGCCACAAGGATACCCTTCTGGAGTCTTTGCAGGACCGGCGTAAAGCACAGGATAGTCCTTCATATACTGAGGCATGCCTTCGCCTGCATCGAGACGAGCCTTGAGTTTGGCGTGTGCAATGTCACGAGCCACGATGATTGTTCCCTTCAGATTGACACGTGTGCTGACAGGATACTTGGTAAGCTCTGCGCGAACTGCATCCATACCCTTGTCGAGGTCAATCTCGATGGTGTTGCCACCCTCGCCTGCCTGTGCGAACTCTGCTGGGATCAGCTCTGCTGGATTAGCGTCCATCTTCTCGATCCAGATACCCTGCTCGTTAATCTTCGCCTTGATGTTGCGGTCTGCAGAGCAGCTCACGCCCATACCGACAGGAAGAGAAGCACCGTGACGTGGCAGACGGATGACGCGAACGTCGTGTGCCAGGTACTTGCCTCCGAACTGCGCACCGAGTCCAATCTTGTAGACCTCCTTCAAGAGTTTCTCCTCGAGGTCGAGGTCGCGGAATGCGCGGCCGGTCTCGTCGCCCGTTGTAGGCAATGAGTCATAGTACTTGATAGAGCCGAGCTTTACTGTGAGAAGGTTTTTCTCGGCGCTGGTACCACCGATAACCACGCAGATGTGGTATGGAGGACATGCAGCCGTACCGAAGTGCTTGATTTCCTCAACCAGCCAAGGCAGCAGTGTACCCTCGTTCTGGATGAGAGCCTTGGTCATTGGGTAGAAATAGGTCTTGTTGGCAGAACCACCACCCTTGGCAACCATTGTGAAGCGGTACTCAGCACCCTCGCAAGCCTCGATATCGATCTGAGCAGGAAGGTTGCACTTTGTGTTCACCTCGTCGTACATATTGAGAGGAGCGTTCTGGCTGTAGCGGAGGTTATCCTCGGTGTAGGTGTTGTAGACACCGCGTGAGAGAGCCTCTTCGTCCTCGAAACCTGTCCACACCTGCTGTCCCTTTTCGGCATGGATGATAGCAGTACCTGTATCCTGACAGAAGGGAAGGATGCCCTTTGCTGCTGTCTCGGCGTTGCGGAGGAACTGCAGAGCAACGTACTTGTCGTTCTCGCTTGCCTCTGGATCGGTAAGGATCTTTGCAACCTGCTCGTTGTGACTGCGGCGGAGCATGAACTCAACGTCGTGGAAACACTGCTGAGCCACCTTTGTCAATGCCTCGGGACTAACCTTCAGCATCTTGTGGCCCTCGAACTCACTTACTGAGACACCTTCCTTGGTCAGCAAATAGTACTCAGTCTCGTCTTTGCCCAACTGGAACATTGGGGCGTATTTAAATTCTGCCATAATCAAATCCTCTCCCTTATGTCGGTCGCTCGGACAGGCACGCGGTACAGTAGAGGACATCTTTTATAAGTTATGATATTGTTTTCCTCGCAAAAATAGATATTTTTGCCGAAATTGCCAAGAAAATAAAAGAAATCGTAACCACCCACCACCTTTTTTTGCTAACTTTGTCGTCGATTTCAATTAAAGATATAATCTAACTCAACTGCTATGGAACATGTTATTCCTACGTGGATGTTAATCCCATTCGTCGTGCAATTGCTCTGCATTGCCATCCTGCCCCTCACAAAACTGGGCGAATGGTGGGAGAACAACACACACAAACTAATCGTGTCGCTGATACTCGGTGTGCCGGTCGGTGTCTATCTCTGCCTGAATGGCATGAGTCACGAACTCGAACACCAGATGATTTACGACTATGTGCCTTTCATCCTGCTGCTCATGGCACTGTTCGTCACTACGGGCGGCATCTGCATCAAGGGCGACCTCAAGGCAACGCCTCTCACCAACACCGTCATCCTTGCCATAGGATACACCCTGGCGTCGTTCATGGGCACCACCGGTGCGGCGATGCTTCTCATACGCCTGGTGCTTCAGACCATCAGCCAGCGCAAGTACAAAACCCACACCGTGCTCTTCTTCATTGCCTGCGTGGCAAACTGCGGCGGCATCCTCACCCCTCTTGGTGACCCCCCATTGTTCCTTCTATTCCAGAAGGGTGCAGAGTTCGGATGGTTCATGAGCCTTCTGCCCCAGTGGGCTGTTGCCGGTGCGCTGCTTCTGGGCACATATTTCTGTGTCGACACATACTTCTACAAGAAGGAGCCAAAGGAGAACCTTGAGGCTGACCACACAGAGCAGATAAAGATGACAGCCAGCGGTCTGGTTAACATCTTCTGGCTCCTCTGCGTCATTGCCAGCACCATGTTCATCAACAGCACCTACATACCAGCCCTGGGCGAGCACGACGCACCATTCTACGTCAAACTGCTTCGCGAGTGGGTGTTCATCGTCATCATCATCATGTCAATGGTTACAACCAAGAAAGAGGTACGCGCGGACAACAATTTCTCGTGGACTCCCATCCTCGAGGTTGCGTGTGTCTTCTGCGGCATCTTCGCCACTATGACACCAGCCCTAATGTTCCTCAGCAATATGAAGGAAAGCATCCAGGCTGTACTGAGCGACCCATGGCAGTACGTCTACTGCACCGGAACGCTCTCTGCGTTCCTCGACAACGCACCTACAGCCATGGTGTTCAACGAGATGGCACCTTCAGGAGCCGTTGCCGGACTGGCAAGCGAGGAATTCCTCACAGCCATTTCCATGGGCGCCGTCTTCTTTGGTGCACTGACATACATCGGCAATGGTCCTAACTTTATGGTAAAGAGCATTGCTGAGGAGAGCGGAATCAAGATGCCAAGCTTCTTTGGCTATATGTTCAAGTTCTCTCTCATCGTCTGCCTCCCAGTATACATCATCGTTCAGCTTCTCTTCATATAAACCGCCATTCTCCGTCAACAGACTGGCTTTCTGGTGTCAACAGACAGATGTTCTGGCATCAAAGTAGATATCTGCCAGCACCAACAGATGGGCTGTTGACGGAGAATCATATGGCGGCGCATATTTATTCAGGCAACTTGCGGACGTGAAAAAATATTTTTCCGCACCGTAAAAAATTTTTTTCCGCAGCAGAAAAAAAATTTTCTCGCTACGGAAAATTTTTTTCTTTGCTGCCACACCACCACCTTGGTGCTGTTTGGTTCAGCAGAAGATGACAGAGCATTCACCTTGTGTTGGGGCATGCTGTCACAAAAAAAGATGTCGCCACGTTTACACAACGCAGCGACATCGACATAATACCTAAAAACTAAACCATATTGTCATACCCCGGCACATCTCTGATGAGAGTGCCGGGGAGCTATGAGTCTGAATTACTTACGCTTCAGGATGACTTCGCGGACAAAGTCTACATCGTCCATATTCACCTTGTCGTCCTGGTTGTAGTCCATCGTATCGTTGACGGTGCTGTTCTGCAGAGCGTTCAGCAGGCGAGCCACAGTTCCGATACGGAGGGAGTTGAGAAGGTCGGTACGCTTGCGCACCTCGATGTTAGAGCGAGAGATGAGGAACTTCAGCGTGTTGTAGTTGTCGACGCTTGGATTCTCCACCCATGCATTCTTGGCAGCGGTGAGTTCTGCAAGGAACTTCTTGTCCATGCCTGTGGTCGGCACAGTCTCGATTGCACTGTTCAGCGCGTCGACGTCGTCCTGCAACATCTCGTCGCCTACCATTGTTATCTGGAAGTTGTCTGCCTTGTACCAGAACATGTCGTCCAAGTCTTCGGTGTATGTGTAACCGTTGTTTTTGTCACAACCAACAACGCCAATAACCACGGATTCACCGCTGTTTCCGACCTTGAAGTAGATGTGGCCTACAACACCAACGTTGCCGTTCTTGTCCACCGAAACACCGGCAGTCTTACCGTTAGCCATGAGGTAGACAGAAGGCTCGTAACCGTTGAGCTCGCTCGATGCGAGAGTAGCCGACAACTTGTAGACACCCGGCTCGAGGTCCTCAAGTAGCTGAGTCACTGGAGCACCCTTGTCCCACACGTTCAGCACGTGAGCACCGTCAGCGTTGCTGGTGAAGTAGATGCCACTGTTGTCCTTCACTCCGTAGTCTCCGTCCTGAGGCTGGTCGAATGTCCATCCGTTCAGTCCGTCCTCGAAGCTTGGGTTCACGATGTTGAGTATACCGCCAACATACTTCAGACGGAAATTATCCACAGCCACCCATCGGTTGGCTCCCTGCTGGTTGTGGTAGTAACCTATGAGAACCTCTGTGCCATCCTCGGTTATGTCGAAGGCGAGAGTTCTGTCAATCTTAGCCTCGTCGAAGAATAGACCCGTTGCGGCAATGTTAACACCATCCTTCATGACGTATAAGTCCATGTGTGCGGCACCACCAGCCAGGGCAGTAATCTCGTAGCGTCCCTTTGGCAGACCCTTGACATTCTGTGTCACTCGTCCTTCCCACATAGTGCCCGAGTGAAGCCACCACTGTGCATAGAATGTACCATCCTTGCCGTCGAGATTGTCGAGAGCATGAACTGTGAATCCGTTGCCCTCGATGTACCAACCCCATGCGTTACCGGTCTCGAAACTTGGATTGGCGAGGAACTTGGTCAGGTCGCGCGACTCCTCCTTGATGTATTTCTTGTAGTAGTCTGCACGGCTCATCGAGTAGATGTCGAAGTGCGACGCCAGGTCTTCCTGCTTGTTACCAGCCACATGCTGACCAGCGGCGAAGTATGGATCCCAAGGACCAAAATAGCCGTAGCCGTTGTTACTGGCAGCCGGGTAAGTACCGTTCTCTATAGTCCACGAACCCTTGTCGTCGAGTGCAAAGTTCATATCTGCCCAGCTGATTGCAACAGGCTGGTCGTGAGTGTTGATTTCCCAACCGGCGTTCCACTCGGTCTGCATCAGCAAACAAGAGTATGTTATGTTGCGGATGCCGAGCTTACCCTCAACCGAACCGTTCTCGATGGTCCACACCATGGAAGGATGCGACAGTGGGTCGGCAATCTCGCTGAACATCATCTTCTTTCTTCCGTTATCCAGACTGACAAGATCCATCATGAAACCATGGTTGTCGCGCAGCACGAACACGTCGCCGTCTGCCACTGCAGCATCCATTGCCTCGGTAGTAGTAATCTTCTGCCATCCGTTGTCGGCAAAGTTATAGTCGAGCGTCTCGACATAGTTCATTGCGTAGCGCAGAGCGTCGATGTCCTGAGCCAGTGTAGCCTCGCTTGCCGACGTGCTCAGGTCGTTCTTCGCCTTTGTCAGGGTATTCTTGAGCAGGTTGGTTCCGCCGATGTCCACCTGAGCCTGAGCCTCGGCGCACAGTTCGGCGAGCAGTGTACGGGCAGAAGCGTAATAGGTGAGGTGGATATCCTGCATGAATGCCCAGTCGGTACGGTTGTCCTCGAGAGACAGAAGACCGAGGTCGAGAGTACCGTCCTCAACATATACGCCTACGTTGTATGGGTCGACCGACCTTTCGTTCTGCAGAGTGTCGCGCGACTCGGTAGCCGACCTGGCGTAGAGTGCCACACGGCCGAATCGGCTGCCCTGCAGAGCCTTGACGCTGAGGGTATAGTATCCGCGTGGCAGACCACTGACAGTCTGATAGAGCACACGCTCGCCAGCCGAGAAGTTGCCGTCGCACTTACGTTCCAGCGTCGTCACACCATTATAGTCGAACACACGCATGTTGCCAGTCAGACATTCTGTCTTCCAGTGCAGCGAGTTGTCGTACCAGTTTGGAGTGCTGTGCGACAGATTCATGTTGTTGACAAGGAAGCTGACGTCCTGATATGTATTGATGCTTGTTATGGCAGACTTCCATGCGTCGGTCATTGCCTTGTGTGCAGCGTGCATCTGCTCGATGCTCTGCGCACCGGTCAGGTTGGCGATTGCTGTTGTCAGCGTTGCATTGCTGTATCCGCAGCGTGTCAGCGCATCCTGCAGGCAGTTGCTCTCCTGCACGTATGCCTTATAGTATGTTGCGGCAGCCTCAGCCTCGCACACTGCAGTCTGCAGAGCCACCATCTTGTCGACGTTGTCCTCAGCCATGCCGAGTGCTGTCTGCACCTTATTATATATATATGCAGGAACCATGTCCTCTGCTATGGCATTGCCGCGGTTGGTAAGATTCTCAAGGTCGGCAGCCAGGTCGTCGTTGCCGAGCGACATCATGTCAAACTCGTCCATGGCAAACCAGTTGGCTCCCATGAAGCTCTCAGCATAGTTCTGGTCGGCAACGTTCTTCACACCATAGGTCATCTTGCCGTCGCTGCCCACGTAGAAGTATACGGCAAAGGTCTCGGGCGCACCATTGAGGCTCGACACCGGAACCATAGCACCGCCGGCATAGAGGTAGTAACCGCCAACGACACCCTTCTGGCCGTTGTCCAGTCCGCTCTGCTGAGTGGCGATGATGTTGGCAGAGAGGCGATACTTGCCAGGTGCGAGACCGCTTACCGACGACTTGATGTCGAAGGTGCCGAGGCCCCATCCGTTCTTGTCGTCCTGCGAAGCGAAGCGAAATGTCTCGATGAATGGCCATGCGAAGCGGTTGTACTGTGCGTTCGGACCGATCTGCATTGTCGCACCTGTCTTTGTCCACTTGCTCAGGTCGTTGCAGTGTGGGTCGGCAAGCAGGTTTGTCAGGTCGTTGTTGTCGCGCTGTATTGTGAAGGTGCGCTCTACCACCGCGCCGCTCTCTGTTGTCAGGCGGTAAACGATGGTGTGGTCATTGCTGTCGTTCAGTGTATACGAGAGCAAGCCTCCTGTTGCTATCAGGGCATCGTTCTCGAACCACTCCTCCTTCTCTATGAAGTTCCAGTTGGTATAGATGGAACGCAGGGTGGCGGTGGTGCCGAGACCAACGAGCAACGTAGCGTCGTCGGTGAGAGTTGTAACCTCGTTATGCTTTGTGAAGTCGTGCTTCAGGGTACCTGTCACACCCTCGCCATAGACAGCGAGACTGAAACTCTGGCGGCTCTTCACACCCTTCGAGTTGGTATATGTAACGGTGTACAGGCCCGACTTTGTAGCAGTGATGGTGCGTGTCTGCCCTGATGTACCGTCGTCCCAAATCCAGTTTCCAGTGTTTGACTCGCCATTCTGCAGGTTGGCAGTCAGCGTCACGCTGGCGCCCTTTGCAATCTTGCTTGCAAAACCTACGTGGTGAGTCTCACTGTCGTTGATGGTTATGACGGGATAGAGCACAGTAGGTGCCATGCCCGGTGCTACGGGTTCGTCGTTGTGGCAGAGGTCGCCCCAACCGATGTGGTCGTAGCTGCCCGAACCAGCACCGTAGTCGCCCGAGCCCCACTCCAGCCCCATTGCATCGTGCGCCTTGTGACTGTAAGGCATCTGTATGCCCATACGGTTTTCGTAGGCATTGATAAACTGCTGCCAGATGGGTCGCCACTGTCCGCGGCTATTGGCATTGAAACCCGTCATCCACCAGTTGTTCTTCCAGGGCAGGTCATCACTGCCGGTGTTGTAGGCAGCCACATACTCTGCTGCGCCTGCCACGATGGCACTGCCAGCCAGACCTTCCACAATGGGGTTGTAGAGGTTGCAGTATACGTTGTTATCCTGCTTATAGAGGGTCTCGAGTGCAGTTCCGAGTATACCGAGCGAAGCCAGCGAGTGACCCTGGTCGCGTCCGCTCTCCTGCATCTGTCCGAAATATCCCAGAGGAGCGCGGTCGTCGGGATGGAACCAAGGTATGAGTCCCCATCCCTCGCCCGACATGACGCCGGCGTTGGGGTAAGGATGCTCGCCGATGAACAGACTCTCACAGCCCGGACCCTCGGTCAGCCAGTACATACCATAATTATATACATCGGGCATGTCGGCGAAGATGCCGAGCGAGATGCAGAACAGGGCATTTCCCACACCCCAGTTGCTGTAGTAGTGTATCCAGTTGCCCTCTTTTGCCACTGTATCGTGGCGGCGCTCAAGGAAGTCCTGAGCCACGGTAAACCACACGTCGACCATATACTGCTTGAAACGGTCGAAGTCTTCCTTGTTCCAGCCCTCGTAGTCGCGAACTATCTCGGCTGCATTCAGGAAGTGATAGCCTGTGAAGGCAGGGATGAGCGATATGTTAGTGTTACCGCCCAACGACTTGTTGTACAAGGCGTAGCTGTTCAGAATACCGACAGCCTCGTTGGCAGCTCCGATGTCGCCCGTGAGCTTCCAAATCATGGCCATCTGATAGGCGCGCGAAGCATTGCGGTAGGCATTGATGTAGTTCTGGTGGCCCGCAATACCACGGGTGATTTCCTCATTCACAGCCCAGCCGTGTCCGTGGTCGCCGCGTATGGCAAACGAACCTCGCATGTTGGCAAGCGACTGGACAGCAGCCTCCTCGCCGTCTTCTATCCTTTGCTTCATACGCGCGAAGTCTGCCTCGCTGTGAAGAAGTCCGGGATGCTTGAACGCCGATTGTGCATCAAGCGCAGAGGGCATCAGCATCAGCACTCCAAGTAAAAATGCAGCAATTTTCATAAAGAAGTTATATTAAGGTTATTTGACTTTGGACGCAAAAATAGTCATTTATAGAATGATGATAAAGTTCTGTTGTTTCATTTTACGACTGAAATGTTACAAATCGACAAAAATTGAACATAAGAGTATTCTCTTTTTTACAAAAAAAGTAACTTTGTTGCATGGTACGCATACAGAAAATAATTTTTACGCTTATCCTTCTTGCACTTGCAAGCGGAAGTCTGTCGGCTCGCAGAGCCAACATGAAGTTTTACACCATCAAGCACGGATTGCAGAACAACCAGGCTCGCCAGGTGGTCTGTCTGCCCGACGGACGAATCATGGTCACCGTCGAGGGAATGTTCGAGTGGTTCGACGGCTCGCTGTTCCACGCCATCAAGGTGGACCAGCAGCAGACCTGCCGCATCGAGAACTTCTTCTCGCAGAAGCACTACAACGACCGGCACGGCAGACTGTGGGTGAAAGACTACTACCGCATCTACGCCTTCGACCAGAAGACACTGAAGCAGATATCCGTACCCGGCCTGCTGAAGGAGAGCGGCATACCCATCAAGCAACTGATGAACTTCTTCATCGACAATGACGGAGACGCATGGGTCAGCACCAGCGAGGGAGAAGTGTGGTCGTACAACTGGAAGCAGAAGGCAAAGCGAGTCACTCAGCTGTCGCCCATGAACGACGGCACCCCATGTCAGCTGACCGACGTGGTGCAGGTGGGCAAGGAGGTGTTCCTGCTGCAGCAGAACGGACACGCCACCTGCTACGACAAGACGTCGATGACACGCCGGTGGGATCTTCCCATCAACAACGGCGAGAAGGGTCACCGACTCAAGGCGCTGACCTGGGACAAAGACCACTTCATCGTTCGTGCCGACCAGGGTCTCTTCCTTTACAACATACGCACGCGTACCACCTCAATCATCCTTGCCGACAACAACATCAACGACTTCTGCCGCGACCACAATGGCGGACTGTGGGTGAGCTGCCGATTCGGCAGACTGTGGCATCTGGACAGGAACCTGCACGTCATCGACAACATCGACGAGGCAATGGACACGCGCACCAACAAGATAATACAAGGCGACTGGGTGGGCATCGGCATTGACTGGCAGGGTAGCCTGTGGGCGTGCAAGCAGAACGACGGCATCGGCTATATGTCGACGCACCGACGTGCCATAACCCACCACACCATCATCGACTCAACGCACAACGTCAAGAACCTGCTCAACTACCACAACACCATCTACGCAGCCACCACCAACGGCGTCTTCCGCCAGACTGCCGACAAGCAGGCATGGGAGCCGGTTATCGACGGCCTGAAGCAGGAGGTGTGCAACACACTCACCACCGACTCTAAAGACAGAATCTGGATAAGTTGCGGAAACGGCAGCGTAACATGTTTCGAGCCGCAGACCGAAAAGACTGACATCTACGGCAGCCACAACGTGCAAGGCATGTGGGAAAACGTACAGTTCTGCCAGCCCTACAGCAACAGCAACAAGTTGCTCGTATGCGTGCGCTCGAACGATATCGCCACTCTCGACCCCGACTCCTGGCAACTGATGCGCACCATCGAGAAGTTTCCCGAACTGAAGCACCTGCGACACATCGTCACGGCGTGCCAGATGAAGGACGGCTTCCTGGTCGGTTCGCAGAACGGCTTCGTATGGTTTGACAAGCAGAGCGGAGCCGTCGACATGAACGCCACCGAGGCGCTCAACAACAATCCCAACAGCGACAAGTGCAACTGTATCTTCAAGGACAGCCGCGGACGCGTATGGATAGGCAGCCAGAACGGCTTGATGGAGGTTGAACGCATCAAGGGCAAATGGGCGGTGAGGCGAAACATCAGCGAAAAGGACGGACTGCCCAACAGTTGCGTCATCAGTATGGTCGAGGACAAGGACAAGAACATATGGATTGCAACATACACGGGCATCTCGCGCATGGACGAGGAGAAGGACGGCAACGTGTCGTTCGTTTCGCTGCGCGACGGCGACGGTATGGACGAACCTAACCTGATGGAACGCAGTGCCTGCATGACGAGCGACGGAAAACTGCTCTTCGGTTCGCGCTTCGGATACTACGAGGTGGACCCGACAAAGATAACCGAACAGACGGCAAGCATGACGCCCATACTGCTCGACTTCCTGGTGTGCGACACCATAGGCGGACTGGCCCCCGACGAACTGAGGTACGACCAGAACCGACTGCGCTTCACCGTGTCGGTGCTCAACTACGCCTACCCTCAGCAGGTGCTCTACCGCTATCGCCTGCACAACAGCCAGAACAAGCAGTGGGCGACAGCCGACGGCAAGGACGGATGCATACACATCGACTACAACCAGCTGCCCCACGGTTCGTACAATCTTGAGGTGCAGGCTGCCATTCAGGGACACGAGTGGGGCGAGCCTCTGCTCATAGCCATTCACATTACCCCACCGTGGTGGAAGAACTGGTGGGCATACTGCATATACGTCATCCTCGTCGTGGTCAGCGCAAGCTATCTGGTCCACGCATACATCAAGGCAAAGAACCGACGCCTCAACCTGGAGCGCACCAACCGCACACAGATGGAGCGCGAGCAGCTGAACGAGGAGCGACTGCGCTTCTTCACAAACATAACACACGAGCTGCGCACACCGCTCACCCTCATCATGGGTCCGCTCGAGGACCTCGTCGAGGACAAGGAACTGCCCGAACGCCTGCACAAGCGCATGGTGAGCATCAACGGCAGCGCCCAGCGCCTGCTGCAGATGGTCAACCAGCTGCTGGAGTTCCGAAAGGCGGAGACCAAGAACCGCAAGCTGAACAAGCGGATGCACCAGCTCGACAATCTGGTTCTCGAGATATTCCTTCACTTCGAAGAGATGAACCGCAATCCGAACGTGCAGTTCCGCCGCAACGTCGAGCACAGCGGAATGTTACTGAACTTTGACTCCGAGGCGGTGGAGATAATCCTTACCAACCTGCTCTCGAATGCGGTGAAGTACACGCCACAGGGCAGTATCACCATGACACTGGCAAACGAAGGCGGCGACATCGTTCTCAAGGTGAAGGACACTGGCTACGGCATCTCTTCCAAGGCTCTGCCACACATCTTCGACCGTTATTATCAGGCAAAGGACGAGCATCAGGCAAGCGGAACAGGCATCGGACTGTCGCTCGCCAAGACTCTTGCCGACCTGCACGGAGCCAGTCTCGAGGTTGAGAGCCGCAAGGACGTGGGCACAGAGTTCACCCTGCGCTTCCACCGCAGAGATCTCGAGAAACTGCACGACAGCAGCGAGGATGTCACCATACCGGAAACTGCCGGCAATGCTGAAACCAGCAGCGAAGAGATGAACGACACACAAAACGCGAACAACGAACGTACCATCGTGCTGATTGTCGAGGACAACGACGAGATACGCCAGTACATCACCGAATCGCTCGAGGAATATACAGTGCTGCAGGCAACCAACGGACGTGAAGGAGCCGAGATGGCGCTGGCTCACACCCCCGACTTCATCATCACCGACCTCATGATGCCCGAGATGGACGGCATCGCCATGTGCCGTATGCTGAAGAGCGACATACGCACCAGTCACATACCTGTCATCATGCTCACCGCCAAGGACTCGCTAAGCGACCAGGAGGAGGGCTATGAGTCGGGCGCCGATGCGTACATCACCAAACCGTTCACCGCCCGCATCCTTCGCTCGCTGCTCAGCAACCAGATTGAACAGCGCAAGCGACTCACCGCCATCCTGACGCAACAGGAATACCATCTGCCCGAAGAGGACAAGAGCAGCGGCGACAGCCAGCCGGCATCCGAGGGCGAACCAGCACCTGCTCTCTCTGCCAAGGACCAGAACTTCATGAACGAACTGAACAGTATTATCAACGAGAACATCGGCAACACTGAACTGGACACCAACTTCCTTGCCAAGCATCTGCTGATGTCGCGCACCAGCCTGTTCCGCAAGATGAAGGCATTGCTCGGAATGGGTGCAAACGAGTACATCCGACGAATCCGCCTCTACAAGGCTAAGGAGATGCTCACCAGCCAGGACATGACCAAACGGAACATCGCCGGTATCGCCTACGATTGCGGCTTCACCAGCCTCAGTCACTTCCGCACTTGCTTCAAGGCTGAGTTCGGAACGACACCAAGCGAACTGTCGGGCAAGAAGACGGACGAGAACGACTGAAACGGGGGTGTTTTGAAACGTTTGTCTACCTTTTGAAACATCTGTAGTCCTCATTGCAACAACTTTTGCGTCCGTTGTAACAATCAGGTCTTACCTATTGCAAGGGAAGAACTAATTTTGTAACGTGAAAAACTATTATTGCAATGAACAGACTAACTACACTGATTCTTACCTTATTTATCATATACTCGCAGGCGAATGCTCAGACAATACGTCAGTATCTGACATCTGCCAACAAGTGGACAGAGGTAACAAGTAAGGCCGATCTTACAGACAAAATCAACAGCAAGGGATATTTCTTTGCCATTGCTTCGGCAAACCAGGACTATACGCTGGGACTTGCAAATGGTGTCAGCCAATGGCTCAGCGGCAGTCCTGCCGAAAGCACTCTCTGGTACATGTCGGACGTCAACCCACTCACCAACCTCTCTGCTCTGTTCTACATAGAGACGAGCAACAATGTCGATGGCACCTTCTGCCTGCGCAACGTCGAGAAGTCTGAGTATCTGCTTCAGACCAGCAACAACAATCCATGGAATATGTACCTCAACGACCAGGCAACTCCTATAACATGGACCAACATCGACTTCAACTTCATCGACGAGACTGCGGTCTTCAACATGACATGGACACTCTTCAACGCACGTTCAGACCGCTTCTTCGGTGCATGGGAGGATGCGTACGATGCCAACAACCTTACAGTGGCAACTGCCGAACTTGCAGGAAACAAGCCCGAAGCGAAAAAAGGAAACTTTGTCGTCTACGCCATCAAGAGAAACGACTATCTGCGCCAGTACATAGGCGAGGAGAAGAACGTTTCCCTCACACCGTTCATCATCAACCACAGCTTCGAGTCTAACGGATGGAACGGTCGCGGACGTCTTTTCGGATGGACTGTCGACGGAGGCTGGCATTTCATGGACAACAACGCACTGACCAACGAGATGGGACGCGACGGTTCTTACTATGTTCAGGACTACAACCATAGTGCGCATATTCTCGAATCAACCATAGAGCAGACCATATACGACCTGCCCGTGGGTATGTATCGCGCCACTGTTCTGGCTGGTGGCCAGGCTAACCAGAATCTCTATGCCAAGAGCGGCGACCGCACTATCTCCGAAACCGGTACGTTCTGGGACGAGAATAAGACAGACAGAAGCATCACCTTCGAGGTAAAGGAAGGAGAGGCTGACGACATAACCATCGGATACTACCACAACGAGCAGGGTGCACAGCGATGGGTGGCACTCGACAACTTCCGCCTTACGTATATCGACAATGCTTACGTCGGCACAGCAACAGCCGATGCATACATCCAGCCTGGCAAGGTGGTAAACGTAAGATACCCCAACCACCGCACATGCTACAACGAGAGCCTCATCATCAACGAGAACGTTTCTGTTACCTGCAACGGACAGGCGGTTGAAATTACCATAACCGATGCCGGCTTCTCGTTCATCGCACCTGCCGGACTGGAACACGACACAGCATACGACATCGTCATCCCTCAGGGTGCCGTCGGCTACAAGACGGACAAGGAGACTATCGTGGTAGAGAATGAGGCACAAACCATCACGGTAAAGACACCTATCCTCTACGACCAGGAGACCTTCCTCCAGAGCAAGGAGAACAAGCTGCTGCTGAGCCGCGGAAAGGACTACGGAACAGCATCTACAGTTGACGAGGTGGGTATTCGAGTATTCATCGAGACCGATGCCAACAACTATACCACAATCAAGTATATCGACACAGACTGGTATGCTTACAACAAAGACTGGTGCTGGTCGGACGGTGGATCTGCCGAGGGACGCACACCGATGACCTACCACGTGTATGGCAACAATACCGACGGCTACCGTTTTACAGCGGTCAAAAAGAACGACGACAGCGACGAAATCTACGGTAACCTGTACGTAGTGCCTTCAGCACCCGGACGTGTGGCAAACAATGGAGTTGCCGGAAACAACTTCGATGCCGACTCCAGTTGCGACCTGTGGCTCTTGATGCCAGCCTCAACGCGCGACCACCTGTGGGATCACGAACTGCCTGCCGACTTCACCGAACACATTATCAACCCAAGCTTCGAGGACAACCAGAATGGCTGGCAGCAGATTGAAGGCAAAACCATCGACATGTATCACCAGAACAACAACTCGTTTGGAATGAAGAACGGCGGATGGTATCTGGAACAATACAACACCAACGGTACATATGGTGTGCAGCAGACACTCGGCACCCTGCCCAACGGCTACTACAAGGTTACCGTCAAGGCTACGTACAACGGCAACGACGGCAAGGCTGTCTTCTTTGCCAACAACAAGGTGGTGGAGATAACCGACGGTGTCAAGGAACTGAGCATCATCCTCGAAGTGACCGACGGCATACTTACCTTCGGAGTCAAGGGTGTGGAGGTTGAGGCAGGCAAATGGCTTGCGTTCGACGACTTCCGTCTCTACTACTTCAGCAACGGTGCAGTTGCCAAGGCTGTTCCCGACAAGGATGTGTTCCTGCCTGGTCAGACAACCATCAACTTCATCTATAACGACCGCTTTACACCAGTAGAAGCAGAGCAACTGGTACTTGGAACAGAAAAGCCTGTTATCAACGGCATCAAACTGACGCCTGTTGTAACCGAGAGCGGTTTCTCTATAACAATCCCCGAGGACGCTGGTTTCGTCGCCAATACAAAATATACAATCTCTATCCCTGAAGGCGTGGTTGGTTATGCATCTGCACCTGTCTATAACCACACTCAGGACATCGAAGTGCGCACCATTGCCATAACCGACGGCACCTACTACCTGGCTACAGAGTCGTTCGGCGGAGAGAAACTTCTCCTGAGCCGAGGCAACAGATGGGGAACGGAGGCTGTTCTTGACAAGTATGGCTTGGCTGTAGAGGTCAGAACCAACGGCAACAACGAGACTACCTTCCATTTCCTCGACAACAACCTGTATCTCTACCGTGGTAACGACAACGCGGTGTTTACAGATAATAGTAACAACAACACATGGGTGGTAAGTCCTACCGAGACAGATGGCGACTTCACCATCAGCGTTCCTAACGGCAACAATCTGCATGCCGTAACTGAATACTTCAGCAACCGCCTCAACACTGGAAATCTTGGCAGCATGCTGGTGTGGAATTTCATCTCAAGGGATGAGCGCGACAATATCATAGCAGCCTACCCCACTGCAAACAAGCAGAACGTGGCTGAAAAGGCTGGCGAGGCAGATCTCGACGTATTCATCGGCACTCGTACCGCCATCGACTGCTCGGACAAGATTCTCAATCGCACTTCAGGCGCACAGGGCGCATGGGCGTGGCATGATGTCTCCAGAAATCCACAGAACTTCATCTGGAACGAATCAAACACTTGTTTCGAATGGTATCACGGCGCCGGCTATGCCACCCAGCACATCGAGGGTCTCAAGAGCGGTGTCTACAAGCTCACCGTCGATGCTTTTGACCGTATGTTCTCAGTCAACAAAGAAGTGGAACTGCGAACAGCCGGCTACACCGAAAACATTACCTTTGTCAAGGCAAACGGCGAACAGGTTCGTGTAAAGCCTTGGTACGACGTTCACGTGGCATGCGGAACAACAGACCCCGGCTTTCCATACTGGAGATACCAGTCGCGCCAGACAATGGACAATGGTTTTGCAACTAACGAACTATACGTCTACGTTGACGAGGACGGCATCCTCGACATCGAGGTCAACAAGCCATCTTGGATAGACCAGAATGTTGCACCCGAAGGCTCTAACTTCGTCTTCAACAACTTCAGGCTCACCTACTACGGCAGGGAACTGACACTTGCCGACAACGCTGCTATGGAGTACGACGTCGAACCAGAATACGACATCGTCCACCTGAAACGTACTCTGAAGGCTGGCTACAACACCTTTGCTGTGCCATTCGACATCGATGCTGAGACCATATCAGAGAAGTTCGGCGAAGGAACCAAGGTATACGTAATGGACCATGCATCCGACGAGAATGTAGGTTTCATAACTGTCGACGCCATCTGCGCCAACACACCTTATATAATATATATACAGGACAACGTGGAAAATCCGACATTCAACAACCTTACACTCATCGAGGCACACACCGAAATGGTAGAGGCTGGCAACTGGAAAATGCTGAGCAACTTCACTCCTAACTTCAGCTACGCCACACTGCGTGCCGAGGAAGGTGTGGAACCATACGTGCTGGTAAACAAAGCCGAGGGCACACGCGTCATGAAGGCTGGCGCCAATGCCAAGACCAACGGTATGCGAGCATACTTCATCTACGCAGGTACTGCCGACACGCAGAATCTTGCTCCACGATGCATCTTCGGTTGGGAAGATGACAACACCACCGGCATCGACAGCATAGAAACTGCAGGAAGCGAAACCGCCAAAACAGGAAAGACAACATACTATTCAACCAGCGGATTGAAGGTCAACTCTCCAAAACAGGGCGTATACATCGTCAAGTCAGGAGGCAAGATACAGAAGGTCATGGTGGAATAACTGCAAGTGTTACATGAACAGACAAAGCTACAATTCATGAACAAATGACTGCCAAAGGATAAGTGATAATAAAACAGACGTCTCACAACAACACTATTGAATAGTATGAAAGCAATATATATAAAGCCAGAAGTTGAAATAAGCAATATGCTGCAAGCAGATGGAATACTGCAGTCAGTCTCCATTCCTGTGGAAAGCGAAGAGGAATGGGAGGACTGGTCGGACGTTAAGCAAAAGAACGAGACGTTCGTAGAGGACGGCTTCTGGGACGAAGAATGGTAAAACAAAAACGATACTAATAATAACGATACTAACAGAATAAAGAGTACATGCCAATGCTAACGATACTAACAGAATAAAGAGTGCATGCCAATGCTAACGATACTAAAGAAACATAGAGAAAAAGATTATTGGTTAATTAGTTAGTACAGTTGTTACGTTCTTGCTTCTGAGTGAATCAGCGGCAAGAACAAAAAAAGAACACTTCGCGATGAAGTGTTCTTTTTATTTTCTTCTCTTTACTCCTCTCCGCGAGTCTTTGCACGCTTGCGCTCCAGGTGGTCAAGGATGACCTTGCGCATACGCATAGACTTTGGTGTAACCTCAACGTACTCGTCCTCCTTGATATACTCGAGTGCCTCCTCAAGCGAGAACTGCAGGGGGGGGATGATGCGAGCCTTATCGTCGGTACCGCTGGCACGGACGTTAGTCAACTGCTTTGCCTTGCACACGTTTATGACGAGGTCGTTGTCGTGAACATGCTCACCCACCACCTGACCGGCATAGACCTGATCCTGTGGGTTTATAAAGAACTTACCACGGTCCTGAAGGTGATCGATGGAATAGGCATAGGCGTTGCCGCTCTCCAGTGCTATCATGCTACCGTTCACGCGGCGCTCTATCTCTCCCTTGTATGGCTGATACTCCTTGAATCGGTGAGCGATGATTGCCTCACCCTGGCTTGCTGTAAGCATATTGGTACGCAGACCGATGATGCCACGGCTGGGGATGTTGAACTCAATGTTCACACGCTCGCCCTGAGCCTCCATGCTTGTCATCTCACCCTTGCGGCGTGTCACCATGTCAATCATCTTGCTGGCAAACTCCTCGGGAACGTTGATGGTCATCTCCTCTATCGGCTCGCACTTCACACCGTCTATCTCCTTGTAGATAACCTGTGGCTGACCAACCTGCAACTCATAGCCTTCGCGACGCATGGTCTCAACCAGCACACTGAGGTGCAGCACACCGCGTCCGCTTACAATCCAGCGGTCGGTGCTGTCCTCGAAAGGCTCTACTCGCAATGCGAGGTTCTTCTCGAGCTCCTTCTCCAGACGGTCGTTGATGTGGCGGCTGGTGCAGTACTTGCCCTCCTTGCCGAAGAAAGGACTGTCGTTGATGGTGAAGAGCATAGACATTGTCGGTTCGTCAATGCTGATAGGTGGCAATGCCTCTGGGTTCTCGAAGTCGCAGATGGTGTCGCCAATCTCGAAATGCTCCAGACCTACGATGGCACAGATGTCGCCCGAGCTGACCTCTTCTGCAACAATCTGACCCATACCGGTGAAGGTGTGAATCTCCTTTATCTTTGTCTTCTCCATCGAACCGTCGCGGTGAGCAATGGTGACGTTCTGACCAGGCTTGATGGAACCACGGTGAACGCGGCCCACGGCGATACGTCCGGTGTAGTTGGAATAGTCGAGCGAGGTGATGAGCATCTGTGTCGTACCCTCCAACTGCTCGGGAGCAGGAATGAACTCGAGGATGCTGTCCAGAAGGTATGTGATGTTGTCGGTTGGCTGGTTCCAGTCGGCGCTCATCCAACCCTGCTTTGCAGAACCGTAGATAACAGGGAAGTCAAGCTGTTCCTCAGTAGCGTTGAGATCGAACATCAGGTCGAAAACCATCTCGTGAACCTCCTCTGGACGGCAGTTTGGCTTGTCTACCTTGTTGATAACCACAACAGGCTTCAAACCAATCTCGAGAGCCTTCTGAAGCACGAAACGCGTCTGTGGCATAGGACCCTCGAAGGCGTCAACGAGCAGCAGACAACCGTCTGCCATGTTGAGCACACGCTCCACCTCACCACCAAAGTCGCTGTGTCCCGGAGTGTCGATGATATTTATCTTTGTATCCTTGTAGTTGATGCTTACGTTCTTCGAGAGGATGGTTATACCACGCTCACGCTCCAGTTCGTTGTTGTCAAGCATCAATTCACCTGTCTGCTGGTTGTCACGGAAAAGGTTTCCAGCCAACAGCATCTTGTCTACCAGCGTTGTCTTGCCATGGTCTACATGGGCTATAATCGCTATGTTTCTAATGTTCTGCATTTTTCTCTTTACCTTAAAATCGGGCGCAAAATTACAAAAAAAACGACACAACACCAAAAAGCCCTTGCAAGAAAACCTGCAAAGGCTTATTGAATTGACAAAAATCAATTAAGAAGACACTATTCATCGAATCATCGAGCCATCGAGCCATCGAGTCATCGTTCCATTACAGCCTCAGCTTCGCCACAACAGGGTTGTGGTCGCTGAGGTGACGGGGATGCTCGCTGCGGTCGTCCTGGTAGATGCTTGTGCCGAGCACTTCTATCGACGGCGAGGCAAAGATGAAATCAATCTTCGAGCACCGCTCTGCCGGTATGCGTCCGAAGTTGTGGAAAGTGTAGTATGGTCCACTGTGCGGTGCTCCTTCCATATACGTATCGAGCAGCGGGAACGAAGCGTCGTGGGTTATGCTGTGATACACCGAACTCTCCATTCCGACGTTGAAGTCGCCCGTCAGCACCAGTGGTGTCTCACCGGCTATCTCCTTCGCCTTCTCCAGAATGAGGCGTCCGCTCTCCACACGTGCCTGCACGCCGACATGGTCGAAATGTGTGTTGATGCACATCAGTTCGCGCTGGCTCTCCCTGTTGCGAAGCAGCACATAGGTGGCTATGCGCGTCAGTGCCGCATCCCACCCTACCGAAGCCACGACATCGGGTGTGGCAGAGAGCCAGAAGGTACCTCCTTTCAGCCTTTCCCATTCGTCCTTTCTCCAGAAGATAGGACTGTACTCGCCTTTCTGACTGCCGTCCTCGCGCCCCACTCCTTCATAGTCGTAGTCGGGCAGCCGCTTCTGCATATCCAGCAACTGTTCGTGCAGCACCTCCTGGCATCCCACTATGTCGAGCCGGTTGTCCCTGACGAACTGTGCCACCCTGTCGCGCCTCACGTTCCAACACTTCACCGAGTCCTTTCGGTCACCGTCGGCATAGCGTATGTTGAACGAAGCATAGTTGATGGTGTCGCACTGCGCATTCGCCAGCAGTGCAACACACATCATACATGCTATCAATAATCCTTTCATCTTCCAACCTTCAACGTCTCGACCAACTGGAGGATGTCGCTTAAGGTTATCTTGCCGTCGCCGTCAACATCCATTCTCTCCAGATAAGTCTTGATACCATCCTTCACCGATTTGATGGTATGTGCAACGTCGCCGATGCTCAGACCGCCGTCGAAGTTGGCATCACCCACCGTTGGCCATGTACGGCCTTCGCTGTCGGTTATCTTAACATAGTCGATGAAGAGGTGAGGCATAGAACCCGAACCAGCATTGGCTGCTGCATATCCGAGACTGAGCTTTCCTGCCGTCTCCTCTGCGAGTTCGAAACTGATGCTCATCTCCTTCCATCCTCCTGTTGCGAATGTCTTCTCGCTTGCGTAGTATGTCTTGCCGTTGTCTGCCACGAAACCAAAGAGGTTGGTGTTGACCGAACCTGTTCCACCTACATTATAATAAGGTATGGTGATGGTGTAGCGTCCGATTGGCAGAGTCACGTTCTGCGTGTACTGGGTCTTTGCCGACCACACGCTGAGTATGCCGAGTGCTCCTCCGTTTGTCGTTTCTTCCGAGTTCTTGGCTGGCACAGGATAGTCCGCTCCACCGAGCCCCTTGCCAGTTCCCCATGCAAACTGACCCGAGGCGCGCGCATCACCGTTCCCCACGATAGTCCATCCGTCGACTGCCTGCATCTGAGCCGTCTCGGCACTGGCTGTCTTGATATCCTTCTGGTAGGTCAGTACCGACTTGCTCACAAAGGTACCGGTGTTGAAGGTGAGGTTCTGCAGGTTGCCGAACGAGCTGTAGTCTGGCTTTATATCCTCGCGCTGTATGTCAACATAGTCGGCGAAGATGCGTGGCTGGTTGGCAGAAACTGTATTTGTTGATGTGTAGCCTACGCTGATGTGACCAGGAGTCTCTTCGAAGAGCACGAAACGTATTGTCTCGGTGGTCCACTGGCTGGCTGTATAGTCTGTAGTTGTGGCAAGATACTCCCTGCCTGCGTCGCTGATGAAACCGATGAGGTTCTTCGATAAATTCTCCGTTCCGGCAGCCTTGTAGACAGGCACGGTCATGGTGTAGATACCTGGTTCGAGCACCACATACTGGTTGTAGCACGACGTGTTGCCCCATGCTGCCAGCAGACCGAGCGCACCGCCCGTTGTTGTTCCTTCCGAGTTCTGGCTTGGCAGTGCCGAACCCTTCAGCGTCTTGCCCGAACCCCATTCGAAGCGTGCTCCGGCACGGTATTCCGTGCTTGAAGTACTCTGTATCACCCATCCGTCGACATTCTGCATACCATCCGTGCGCGAAACGTCAACGTTGGCTGTTGTTGCCACACCCTCGTCAAACCTCAAGTTTTGCATGGTTCCCAGTTCGTGATAGGGAGCCAGTGTGACCTCGGCAGACTCCTTTGTACCTTCTGTGAAGAGCGATGTCACCACGACCTTTATTACATCGTCCGAACTCAGTCCCTCGATGTTATCGAGAGTGAGAGTGGTCGGCTCCATCTGTGCACGGTCGAGCGAATATACCGACTCCCATTCGCCATTTGAGTTCTTGCGCATCACGTCGAGAGTCTTTGTTGCGTCGCCATTGGGGTTCTTCACCGTCAGCACATACTTGCCGTCCGAGAGCACTGCCTTACTGATGCTTACGTTGTCAAAGCTTGGTGCCCACCAGTTAGGTGTAGCCTGCACGCTCTTGTCATAGCCAAGGTGTGGCTTGACGCGGTCCAGCACCTGACCGGTTGGTGCATTGCCATGCTGATAGTTCGAGTCCCAGAATATCTCGCGCATCCATCCGTTGGTACCGCCAAGGTCTGTTCCGTAGTATGAGTAGCGCTCCACGTACTTGTTGTACTCCAGTTTGTCGAGGATGCTCAGCACCTTGCCGACATATTCATCAGCACTTGAAGGTGTGTAGCTGGTTATCCACGATGCTCCGTACTCCCACTCCGTAATCCACACCGGGCGTCCCATGTTCTTCAGCGTGTTTAGATTGTTGTCCCACTCCGATGTCCAGTAGCCATGTGTACAGGTAAAGTCACAGCGCTGCTTCATGTTGTTGCAGTGCTCCACGTACTTCTGTATGTAACCCAGGTCAGTTGCCGAGGGTGAACCGATGCGCACTCCATACTGGTTGAACTGCTTCGTCAGTGTGTAGGCAGTCCACTCGTCGATGGTTCCGCCACACGAGCAATCATTGTGCTGCTCCGAATGTTCTGGTTCGTTGAAGAGCATCATTGCAGTGAAGCTGTTGTTCCAGAAATTGCCGTTGTCGGGCCAGTACTTGTGCTGCTTGATGGGGATATACTCCAGATCGTCGCTCGACGACTGGTTGGCATCCCAGTTCCAGTACCAGCTTGTTCCGCAGGTCTTTGCTGCGCTGGTGTCCCAGCCACCGTAACCAGACTTTGAGGTGTAGTGCCAGTTGCGCACCCACACCGATGTTACACGTCGGTCAAGAGGTGTAGGCAGCGTCACCTCCAGGTCGGCATGGTCGGCTACATACACTCTGCTGTAATCACCTCCGTTAGCACCGCTTGCCACGGTTGCCATATATCCTCTCTTCAGCACGAACGAGCGTGCCTTGTTGCTGTTCTCTCCTAAATTGCCTGAGTTTCCTATCTTCACTCCGAATTTACCGTTGTCCGTTGTAGCCACGAATGGGTCGGATGCAGGCGTCGGTATGACCGCTGCTCCCTTCAGGTAAATCTCTACCCGGCAGTTTGTACCTACCCTGGCAGGCTGTCCGTCGATGGTGACATACTTCAGCCAAGAACTCTTGACATTGCTTGGTCGGTTGTTCTCGAACACAAGCCACGAGTGTTCACCGTTGAGGTTGACCGAACCGCCTGTTATGAACGGTGTGTTGCTGATGATATGATAGTCGATGCCGTTTACCTGAACAGCCTCATCCACCTGGTAGTCGTCCTGCTCTGTCACACCATACTCGTTGGTGAACACACCTGTCTTGCATACCAGACGCGAAGATTCGAAGCCATTGCCGTTGGCTGGTATGATACTGAACCAGTTCATGGCACTCGTTCCCTTGTCGTAATATACGGGTACTGTCTCCTTGCCCCATCCCGTGCTGAAGTCGCATCCCAGGCGCTTGCCTGTGTTCTTCTTGCTTACCACCTTGGTGCTGAACAACTGGTCGAGCGCCCACAGATACTGGTCGCCGCTTCCACTGGCAGACAGCAGCACGCTGTACGAGTTGCTGGTGCTGGCAGTAAGATACAACCCCGAAGACTTCTGCTTCAGCTTCACATATCCATCCGTGCCCGAAGCCTCAGCCACAAAGATGAAGGCATCATCGTTTGCCTTGGCATAAGTTACAAGCTTTGGTGTTGTACCATCGCTACCCAATGGCTTCTTGAAAAAGTCGCTGTAGATGTAGTACTCGCCTGCTTCCACAACAGCCTTTGACTGCAGGCTGACACACAGTGCCAGCACGGTCACCACAACAAATCGTAATGTTCTCATCGTTTTCTTTTATTTAGTTAGTATCTCTTTCTTCATCACCCCTCTTGCCTCGCGTCCGGCAAGCAACTCCTGCTTCATGAAGTCCATGTACGGAGCCGCGTGGCTGAAGAACCTCCGATAGCCCTCGCACAGCACACATGCGCCCCCTCCGCTCAGCGGATGCACAAGCTTCCTTGTGACGTGGTCCAGCACTCGGTTCTTGGGGCACTCGCCATTGCAGGCAAAGAGCCACTCGCACTCCTGGCACTGCTGTGCCATCATCATTGCCTTTGCCTTGCTGAACTCCATCTGCTTCCCGCTGTTCATAAGTTCGTAGATGGTGTTCTGGCTTATATTACCTAATTTATACTCAGGAAAAACAAAGTGGTCGCAACTATACACGTCACCGTTCCACTCCATCACACCAGCGTGACCGCAATCCTTTGCCATCGAGCATACACCAGGCATCACACCCATCCAGTTGGCAAGAGTGGCGTCGAAGAGTTGCACGAACATCTCGCCGACATCCTTCTTCACCCATTCGTCGAACACCTCGCACAGGAAGTTGCCCCACTGCTCGGCGCTCACACTCTCGTCTGTTGATTCGTACGTATCACCTTCCATCAGCCCGGGCTTCGTCTCTACTATCGGCGTGAACTGCAGGAACCTGCAACCCAGTTCGTCGCGGAAGAAGCGGTAGAAGTCGAGAGGATAGTCGGCGTTGTAGTCGTTCACCACCGCCATGGCATTCCACTCCACCTGATACTTGTTCAGCATGTCAATGCCGTGCATCACCTTTGCCCACGATGGTCTGCCGTCCCTTGTGCGCCGGTACTCGTCGTGAAACTCCTGAGGTCCGTCAATGCTCACTCCCACCAGCCACCTGTTGTCGTGCAGGAACTTTGCCCACTCGGGCGTCACCAGCGTACCGTTGGTCTGTATGCAGTTGTCTATCTGTCTGCCAGCGCCATAACGCTGCTGCAGCTGCATCGCCTTTTGGTAGAACGACAGCGGACGCATGAATGTCTCGCCACCGTGCCATGTAAACAGTATCTGCGGAGTTGTCTGAGCCTCAATATATTGCTTGATGAACTGCTCCAGAGTCTCGTCGCTCATCTGATGCTGTTTCTGCTCTGGGTATAGTCCCTTCTTGTCCAGATAGTAGCAGTAACGGCACGCCAGGTTGCAGTGAGCGCCAATAGGCTTCACCATAACATACAACGGTCGAGAGAATGGCAGTATCATCTTAATTTAAAGTAAATTCTTGCTCAAATATCTTACTGGGTACCACACGGCGAGCCATCCCACCACCAGCACAGTGACGAAGATGATGACGAGGTCCAGCGCATTCACGCTCACCGGATAGGCATCGACGATGAAACTGCCCTCTGCATCTCCCATCGTGATTATGCCGAATTCCTGCTGCACCCAGCACAAGGCAACGCCGAGCAGAATGCCTACCACGGCACCAGCCAGACTTATCATTCGTCCTTCGAGCATGAAAACGTGACTTATCTGACTGTTCGTCGCACCGAGGTTGCGCAGCGTCTCCACGTCAGCCTTCTTGTCAATCATCAGCATGCTCAGCGAACCGATGATGTTGAAGCATGCCACCAGCAGGATGAACGTAAGGAAGATATAGGCTATGAGTTTCTCGATGTGCATTATGTGGAACACATCCTCCTGCTGCTCGTAGCGGTCTCTCACCACGAAGCGTTCGCCCAGCACCTCCTCTGCCATCTTCTTTGCCCTCTGCACACTCACTCCATCCTTCACCCTCAGGTGGATGGCTGTCACCTGTCCCTGAGCGTCAAGCAGGCGGCGGGCAAATCCCGTGCTTGTCAGTATGTAGTTGGCGTCATACTTCGACTGCTTCACCATGAATACGATACCCGGCGAATAGAGCTGGTCCTGATTGAAACTGCTCATCGGGTTACCCATGTTCACCCTCTCGCCCTTCTTCGGAGCGAATATTCTTATCGGGTCGGCAAACGACGCCTGCAATCCAAGCTTCGCAGCAAGCTGAATGCCGAGTATGCCATAGTCGCAGGTGTCTCCACGGAGCACAAACTCACCGTCACCATAGAACAGCTCGTCCGTCTCTGTCTGTTGCAGGAACGAGTCGTCCACGCCTCTCACCTGCACCACCACCTGATGCTGTCCCACCACCACCAGTGCCTGTCCCTCCACACACTCGGTGTAGGTCTCCACGCACTCCAGTTTCTTGAGTTTCTCCAGTGCCGGGTCGTCGGCAGCCAGCACGCGTCCCTCGTTCAGTCTCACCTCCAGCTGCGGGTCGAACGCAGTGAACAGACCTGCCACCAGATCCTGGAAACCATTGAACACGCTCAGCGTGCACACCAGTGCCATGGTAGCAATAGCCACCCCGCATACCGATATCCACGATATGACGTTGATGGCATGATGACTCTTCTTTGAGAAGAGGTATCTGCGTGCTATGAAGAATTCGTAGTTCATCAATTGCGTTTTACTTCTTGAGCAGCTCGTCGATATGCTCCACGTAGTCGAGCGAATCGTCGACGAAGAACTTCAGCTCAGGGATGATGCGGAGCTGGAAGCGCACACGCTGTCCCAATTCGAACCTCACCTGCTTCTGGTTAGCGTTGATGTTAGCCACTATCTCCTCGGCCTTATTACTGGGAAATACACTGAGGTACACCCTGCAGATGCTCAGATCCGGACTGATACGGCAGTTACTGACACTCACCAGCACGCCCCTCATAGAGCGTGTCTGCATCTGAAACACCTCGCTCAACTCCTTCTGTATCAAGCGAGCAATCTTATTCTGTCTTGTTGTTTCCAATTTTATCTTTTGTTTTTACTATTAGTTTTTTTACTTTTGTCTTGAATCCCTCGTTAGCTCCCCCTCGCCCCTTTGGGGGAGAGGGCCGGTATGAGCGGCAGTCCTTTTGTTTAGGGCAAGGGTGGCTATTTCTTTCTTATTATCGTCAGTCCGTCCCTGACAGGCACAATCACCTTCTCCACCCTTGTATCCTGAGCCACACGGTCGTTGAACTGCTTGATGCCGAGCGTCTGGTGGTCAGAGTCACGCGTGTTCGTCTCAATCACACGTCCGTACCACAGCGTGTTGTCGGCTATTATGTAACCTCCTGGGCGCAGTCGCTCTATCACCATTTCGTAGTACTCCACATACTGTCGCTTGTCAGCATCGATGAAGGCGAGGTCCCACTCAACGTCCATCTGCGGCACCAGTTCCAGAGCGTTTCCTATGTGCAGGAATATCTTGTCGGCGTACGCGCTCTTCTCGAACCATGGGCGCAGGAAGTCCTCCTGCTCGTCGAAGATCTCGAAGGTATGCAGTTCGGCACCGTCCTCCAGTCCTTCAGCCATGCTCAGTGCCGAGTACCCGCTGAACGTGCCCAGTTCCAGCACACGCTTGGGTCGTATCATCTGCACGAACATCTTCAGCAGCCTGCCCTGCACATGTCCACTTGCCATGTGTCCGTACGACAGCTTCATCTGCGTGTCCCTCCACAGTGCGTGCAGATACTCTCCTTCAGCATCGATATGCTGACGGATGTAGTCATCCATTGCCTGCTCCTCCTCCTTGCTCGCAGCGCTCAGTTCACTATACAGCTTGCTTGTTCCCTTGAATTTCGACACCGTTTTCCTTGTTTTTCTTGTTTACGATTCGCCGCCTCTTATCTTAGTGCTTCCACCGCCAGACGGTAACTGTCGAGGCCGAATCCGCAGATTACGCCCTTGCACCCGGCGCTTATCATACTGTGGTGCCTGAACTCCTCCCTCGTATGTACGTTGCTGATGTGCACCTCTATGGCAGGAGTGGTGACAGCCTTCAGCGCATCGAGCAGAGCCACGCTGGTATGCGTGTATGCTCCGGCGTTCAAGACTATGCCGTCGTACTCGAAGCCAACCCTGTGGATGCAGTCAATCAGGTCACCCTCGTGGTTACTCTGGAGATAGTCAATCTGCACGTCTGGATAACGTTCGCGCAGCGTCTTCAGGTAACTGTCGAAGCCCTCGTTGCCGTATATACCGGGCTCGCGCTTTCCCAAAAGGTTGAGGTTCGGACCGTTAATGATCTGAATTTTCTTCATTTCAAATTTGTTTTTCTATCTCAAAAACTATAATTTTGTATCTGCAAAGCAATGTAGAAACAATAACTTTACCATTGCAAAGATACGCAATACCTCATTAAAAACCAAATTTCTAAGCATAATAGTATAAACAAGATAAAAAAAGCGACAACACCCCCATCCTTACCCTATGAAAGTTCAGATTGTTGGCCACAGCGTGCCGAAGCAAATCATCAGCGCCTACGAGAAGTTCCTTCGACTTGAGCGCAACTACTCCAGCAACACTCTGGAGAACTACATGCTCGACCTTCAGAAGCTGGTCAACTATATGGACGACGAGGGCATCGACTACCGACTCATCACCCTCGAGCAGCTCGACCGCTTTGCTGGCACCATGCGCGACCTCGGCATCAGCGCACGCTCGCTTGGCAGGGTGCTCAGTGGTGTGCGCTCCTTCTACCGTTTCCTCAACCTCGAGGGCGAGGTCGAGACCGACCCCACCGAACTGCTCGTCTCGCCCAACATCGGCAAGCATCTGCCCGAGGTGCTCAGCGTCCAGGAGATAGATGCCATCGAGGCTGCCATCGACCCCAACATGCGCGAGTATCAGCGCGACCTCGCCATCATCGAGACCCTCTACAGTTGCGGTCTGCGTGTCAGCGAGTTATGCGACCTTCTCATCAGCAACCTCTACCTCGACGACGGCTTTGTCCGTGTTCACGGCAAGGGCAACAAGGAGCGCCTCGTCCCCATCTCGCAGCGTGCCGTCGACGAGATACGCCGCTGGTTTGAGCAGCGCAGTCAACTCGCCATCAAGAAGGGCCACGAGGACTACGTCTTCGTTTCCATGCGACGCTGCACCAAGCTCAGCCGCATCACTCTCTTCGTGCGCATCAAGCAGCTCGCTCAACTGGCAGGCATAACCAAGAACATCTCCCCACACACCTTTCGCCACAGTTTCGCCACCCACCTCCTCGAGGGTGGTGCCAACCTGCGTGCCATCCAGGCGATGCTTGGTCACGAGAGCATCGCCACCACCGAAATCTACACCCACATCGACCGCTCCCGCCTGCGCGAGGAAATCCTTCTCCACCATCCCCGCAACATCTCGTACAACAAGAAATCCACTCAAGATTTAGACCCAGTGTAATGCGTGGACAAAACAGACACAAACGACATAATGCAGTTTATTTCTGTTTATGTTTACTGTTTACACAGGATTTTGCAAGTACCCCATTAATTACATCAATTGTTTTTGTACGTTTTTGTGAGTTTTTGGTTAATCTAATTCGCATGTTCCATAGGTTCTCTGGTCCACAATTTCTCACACTTTCTTTACATTTCCTCCTCAAATGTAAATACTACTGTATATCAGTACTTTATAAATACACATGAACGTTTTTGGAATCTATTAAAGGCAGTTAAGGCAAACAAAAATAGGGAACAATAAGATGTTTTGTTTGTTCTGCTAAATGACATGTAGATTTGTTTATTGTTATTTTGGGATTGCAATTCAAAGATTGGTGTACAATGTAGCTCCATACATTATTATGTTTACGCACGCGCAAGAGATGTTTATCAAAAGACCAAAGTAAAGATTCACAAAAATATTAAACAGATTATATCAAATATTACAAATAGAATACGTTGAAACTTTAAAATAAAACACATCAAAAATATAAAATAGTTTTGGAAATCAAAGAAAATAGCTACCTTTGCACCCAATTACATTCATTTAGATAAAAATAGGCATTTATGGCATACCGGAATAGAATCTTTGACGTGCAGTTAAAGGCATATTTGAACGCGATGGGGGCAGTGCTCATTGAGGGACCCAAATGGTGTGGAAAGACTACAACTGCCAAACAGTTGGCAAAGAGTGTAATCAGTTTACAAGATACCGACCATCGTGAGGAGTATTTGGTTACAGCGATGGCAAAGCCGTCGTTTTTGCTGGAGGGTGATACGCCACGTTTGATTGACGAATGGCAAGATGCTCCAATGTTGTGGGACGCTGTTCGCACTAAGGTGGATGAACGAAGTTTACCTGGGCAGTTTATACTGACTGGTTCCAATGCTGTAGATGAAAGCAAGATTCACCACAGCGGAACCGGACGTATATCACGCATGGAGATGCTCCCAATGAGTCTTTGGGAGTATGGAGAATCTAACGGTTCTGTTTCCTTGATGGATTTGTTTGACAACCCAGATAAGGAAATCTTTGCACATTCAGAATTAAGTGTTGAGGAAATTATTTTCTCTGCGTGTCGAGGTGGGTGGCCAGCCACATTGAACCTTAAAGATGATAAGGCAAAACTACTCGTGGCAAAGGAGTATGTAAAGTCTGTATATAATAAAGATATATCACATGTGGACGGAGTCAAAAGAAACCCCAAACTGGCGCAAATGATTCTCAAATCGTATGCCAGAAATATCTCCACCCTTGCAAAGACAACGTCAATATTGGCGGATGTGACAGCCGCTGATAACATAGAATGTACGCGTCCTACATTCGAAAGTTATGTAGCGGCACTTGAAAAGCTTTTCGTCATTCGCGATATTGACGCATGGTGCCCTGCCATCAGAAGCAAGTCCACAATACAGAGCCGCCCAAAGCGTGCCTTCTGCGACCCTTCGGTTGCAGTTGCTGCTTTAGGACTTTCACCAGAGGCATTAAAAACCCAACTTAAGACATTTGGTTTTATCTTTGAACAGATGTGTGCTCGTGATTTACGTGTTTATTCTGCATCACATGATGGGGAGTTATCTTACTATCACGACAGATACGGACTTGAAGCCGATCTCGTCCTGCATCTTTCGGATGGTCGTTTTGCTCTTATTGAGTGTAAACTTGGCAGTGCCGAAATAGATGAAGGTGCAGCACATCTATTGCAACTCAAACGACTAATACAAGAATATAACAAGGAGGAGAAGCAAGTTCCTCTGCGTGAACCCGACCTACTCATTGTCATGACAGGAGGAAGCATAGCCTACACTCGCCACGATGGAGTTAAGGTTATCCCGTTGGCATGTCTGAAAGACTAAGCTGTAACATCTTTATTCAAACCTCAAATCCGCAACCGATATGGTTTGAAGATTTTAACTGAAGTTTCCCACCCCGTTTAGGTATCCTATATCTCTGATTCACAATTATGGTGGAGTCATATAAAAAAGAAAGGTTGTCATCCCGACAACCCAATCTTCATTAACCTTATATCTAATACCATGAAAAACACGATGCAAAGGTACTGCTTTTTAGGGAAACTGCAAGAGGAAGACACCGAAAAAAGAGTCTTCGACCGCATCGACTGGGCATACAGCATGCTTCACAACTTCTTCAAGCTACC
>CAMAFX010000010.1 GCA_945833925.1 uncultured Prevotellaceae bacterium | reverse complement strand
TGATGAAGTCCTGCACGATGAGGAAGTAGCCGGGGAAACCCATGGTCTTCATGATGTGCAGTTCAAAGCGGATACGTTCGTCCACCTCCTTGCTTATGCTGTGATTGCTTGCCCACTCCGACAACTCGTCGGGTTGCAGTGCCTTGTCGTAGGGGATAACTTCGTAACCGCTGCCGTAGAGCCGGGAAGCACCCTCGTAGGCGAGCTTACCCAGATAGTCGGCCTCGAACTTTATGCGGTACAGTTTCTCGTATCCGCCCAGTTTCTTTATCTTCTTGTTGGCGTCCTCCTCGGGAAGTTGGTTCTTCCAGTACTCGTCGCTGGTGAACTCGTTGAAGAGGTCCTGCTCCGAGAATTTCTGTCGCCACTCTTCCTCGGTGCCGAACTCATGGGGTATGGGGAAGAAGGGCATGATGGGGTCGCTCTCGATGTCGTATGTCTCTACCTTGTCCAGAATCTCGGTGGTGTTGACAAGCGCCTCTGGCACGTCGGCGAAGATCTCGTTCATCTCCTCCCTGGTCTTGAACCACTCCTGCTTGGTGTAGAGCATACGCGTCGGGTCGTCAAGGTCCTTGCCCGTGGCAAGGCACAGCAGGTGGTCGTGAGCCTCGGCGTGACTCTCCTCCACAAAGTGGGCGTCGTTGGAGCATATCAGCTTGACGTCGTATTTCCTTGCCAGGTCAATAAGTACAGGATTGCACTGGCACTGCAGTTGGTAGGTCTCGCGGTTGGCGCGCTGGTTGGGGTCTTTCACCTCGTGGCGCTGCAGCTCCAGGTAGTAGTCGTCGCCCCACACGCTCTTGAACCACTGCACTGCCTCCTCGGCTCCGCTCAGGTTGCCCGACAGAATCTTCTTCGGCACCTCGCCGCCGATACATGCCGAGCATACGATGAGTCCCTCGTGGTACTTCTCCAGATCCTTGCGGTCGGTACGTGGACGCATGTAGTAACCGTCCACCCACGAGTGCGACACCAGTTTGGTGAGGTTGCGGTAGCCGGTCTCGTTTTTTGCCAGCACCAGCAGATGCCAGCCGCTCGAGTCCTGCTTGCCCTCCTTCAGGCGCATATCGCCCCGGCGGGCTACGTACATCTCGCATCCGAAGATGGGTTTGAATGGCTCCAGACCCTCCTTCTTTCTTCCCTTGTTCACCTTGCTGCAGTAGTCGAACAACTCCTTCACGCCAAACATGTTGCCGTGGTCGGTTATGGCCATACCGCGCATGCCGTTGCCTATTGCCTTGTCAACCAGTTTGCTGATCTGGGACATTCCGTCGAGCAGCGAATATTGGGTGTGAACGTGAAGATGAACGAAGTCTTGCATTAATCCGGGGTTGTTTTCTGTTAGTAACACAAAGGTACGTCTTTTATGTGAAAACGCGATTATAAAACAATGAATTTTTAATAATATTTGGCAAATTTGCACAGATTCCAACAGTTGAAAGGAACATAATTATATAATGTTTTTTGTTTTTTTAGCGTTCTCGCTTGCTCGAATTGAGAAATTTATTGTAACTTTGTCTTCGTAAAACTTTGCAAAATGGGAAAAAGACTTAGAAAACTACACAAGAAGATTCGTTTACACCGTGAGGGTACGCATACGCTCATAGCAGGAGGCATTGCCATTGCAATGCTAAATGCTCTTCTTTACGAGATTTCCATAAATAATGGATGGAGCCTGATTCCGTTTTATTTAGTTTTGGGCATCACGCTGGCTGTCTATCTGGTAGTGGTCAATTTCTTCCGCTGCCCTCCACGTCACTTTGAGGAGGAGACCGCCGGTGTTGTCATTGCACCTGCCGACGGCAAGATTGTCTGCATCGAGGAGGTGGAGGAGAAGGAGTTCTTCCACGACCGCAGGATAATGGTGAGCATCTTCATGAGCGTTACCAATGTACATGCCAACTGGGTTCCTGTCGACGGTAAGGTGAAGTATGTGCGTCACCATAACGGAAACTTCCACCGTGCATGGCTGCCAAAGGCAAGCGAGGAGAACGAGCGCGCCACTACGGTCATCACCACTCCCGATGGCACTGACATCCTGGTACGGCAGATTGCAGGTGCCGTGGCACGACGCATCGTAACCTATATGCAGCAGGGCGACGAGTGTGAGATAGACGATCATCTGGGCTTCATCAAGCTGGGAAGCCGTGTTGATACATACCTGCCTCTCGGCACCAAGGTTCTGGTCGGCATGAACCAGAAGACCACCGGTAACGAAACCGTAATAGCCAGACTATGAAGAAATACGTACCGAATACAATAACAAGTTGCAATCTTGTGTGCGGCTGTATCGCAACGATGTTTGCGTTCCAGGCTGACTACAGGTGTGCGGTACTGTTCATCGTGCTTGGTGCTGTTTTCGACTTCTTTGATGGCATGGTGGCACGCCTGCTTGGTGTTTCCGGTCCCATCGGCAAGGAGCTCGATTCGCTGGCTGACGACATCACCTTCGGTCTTGCTCCTTCGGCTGTCATCTTCTCTATGCTCAGGGAGATGCAGTACCCACCGTTCGTCAGTCCCGCAGTGGCAGAATACCTGCCCTACGTGGCGTTCGTCATGTCGGCATTTTCTGCGCTTCGTCTTGCCAAGTTCAACCTCGACACGCGCCAGAGCACATCCTTCATCGGTGTCCCAACGCCAGCCAACGCCCTCTTCTGGGGTTCGCTTGTGGTAGGGCAGCACGACTGGCTGGTGTCTCTTCAGGGCGGTGCCTTGTGGATGATTCTCGGTGTACTGGTGTTCAGTTATCTCCTGGTGGCTGAGTTGCCATTGTTCGCGTTGAAATTCAAGTCGCTCTCGTGGGGCGACAATTGGGTTAAATATGTCTTTCTTGCTGGTTGCCTGCCATGCTTCCTCCTCGGTTACAGTTGCTTTGCTGTAATCATCGTCTGGTATGTAGCATTGGCTGTAGTCTACAACCTCACCGGCAAGAAGAACTAAGTGGTGATATAATAACTCCTTTTAATCGTTTATTTATCGTGGGATGCTTGTTACAAGGGCTTTTGCTCATCTTCATATTCGTCTTATTTGGCTTGTTGCGACTCGTATGGACGTTTCGCACATTCCTCTACCAAATATATAAGGCAAGGAAGAACCTCCGCAATCAGCAGGGTTATCAAGGCAGTTCGTCATCCACTTCTTCCACTTCTGCCGACGGCCAGCGCAGTGGTCATAAGAAGAAGGTGTTCGATGACAACGAAGGCGAGTACGTTGAGTTCGAGGAAGTCAAGGATTGATTATTACAGTGCGTGAACGTTGCGTTCGCGCTTTTTTTTACAGATTCTTTCTTGTTTCTTTTTCTTTTCTAAAGAAAATCTGTAACTTTGCGCTGTCGTAACCTACGCCGTGACACCTGGAAGGATACGTACATCAATACGGTGTAGGCAGACACTCTACATGTTCACTGGTAAGGGTTTTCTCAGGACCTCAATCAGCGGACGAGTAGAGATGGATGCCTACGTTTTTATATCTGTATGTCAGTCAGCAACCGAATAACAAACTAAATTTTATTATTTGATGAAAGAAAAGAAGAACTACATCGTGCCTCACGTCAAGGTGAGGGAGCTATGTCTTCCGAGTCTTCCCCTTTGTGGCAGCCTTGACCGCCCGGGTGGAAGTATCGATGACTTCAAGTGGGAGAATAATGATGTGCCAACAGAGAAGCCCGGTGGCTTCATCGAAGACTTCGAGTGGCAGGATTGATTTACGAATAATTCACGGTCAATTTTCGGTAATTCACGTTAAAAAAGAAGAGAACGAGAGAGCAAACAAAGAACATTGACGTAAACAAACAATAAGAAATATGAAACAGTTAGAAAGACTATTCTTCGTGAGCATAGCAGTGTTAGGACTGGCTGCTTGCTCCAGCGAGATGGATGTGGCAGGCGATGCCATAGGCGACGTGAAGCGTGTCAGCATGAACGTTGCCGACTTTGAGTGGGCAGATGGTGAGCAGACACGTACCACTGCCGTTAACAATGGTGGCAGCATCAGTTTCAGGTGGAGTGCAAAGGATACCGTTGGTATCTTCCCTGATAAGGGCGACCAGGTAAGTTTTCCAATTGAGGAAGGAGCAGGTACAGGTACTGCGGTGTTCAACGGCGGTGGCTGGGCATTGAAGTCGCAGTCCACGTATGTGGCATACTATCCTTACAACTATGACAACAGAACAGGTGAGGCTATACCTATGACCTACGAAGGTCAGATCCAGGTGGGCAATGATAACCTCGACAACCTGACCAAGTGCGACTATATCGTCAGCAGCATATCAACACCGTCCAATGGAGAGGCAAGCTTCCAGTTCAAGCACATGGGCGCCCTTGCTCGCTTCGTGCTGACTGTGCCAGAGGCTGCTACATTAACAGAATTCACACTCAGTAGCGAGGACGAAGTCTTCCCCGTTGGTCAGACTATGAACGTGCGTACCAACCCCGTTGCCATCACTAATAAGAAGATGAGTAAGACCATCAGCATGTCTATCAGTGGCATCAGCGCATCTGCTGGTAGCACAGTGACTCTGTATATGCTCCTCCCTGCTGTAAACCTCAACGCTCAGAATCTTACAGCAACCCTGGCAAGTGCAACGTCAGAATATACAGCTACAATAACAGGCAAGAACTACGAGAGTGGAAAGGCGTATAGTCACATTGCTACTCTCTCCTTACATGAATACGTTGACCTCGGCTTGCCAAGCGGTACCCTTTGGGCAACGTGCAACATCGGTGCAGAGAATCCTGAAGACTACGGAGACTATTTCGCCTGGGGCGAAACGACAGGTTACAACAAAGGTAATACATTGTTCGATTGGGAAAACTACAAGTGGTGTTCAAACAAAGATTGGACAGGTATGACCAAGTACACATATCCAGATAACCAGACTGATGGCATTTGGTACAGTGGCAGTACATTCATTGGTGACAACAAGACAGATCTTGACCCCGAGGACGATGCCGCATACGTCAACTGGGGCAGCGAGTGGTGCATGCCGACAAGAGATCAGCTGGATGAGTTGCGCAACACTTCTAATACAACATGGACTAGGACAACTATGAACGGCAAGAGTGGTTTTAAAGTATCCAAGAAGACCGACAGCAATGTGTATATTTTCCTGCCTGCTGCTGGCTACCGCTACAACAGCAGTCTCGGCAATGCGGGCAGCAACGGCTACTACTGGTCGCGTTCGCTCTATACGAGTAACAGCAGCTACGCGGGCTGCCTCTACTTCAATTCGGGCAATGTCTACACGGTCGACGACAATCGTTACCTCGGTCGAAGCGTTCGTCCCGTGCGTGCTAAGTAATTTACCATTCCGAACGAAATAAACTCGAAAATTAAGAAAACAGAATAAAAGTACGCGAAGAAATGGCTTCGTTGAAGGATATTCTTCTGATGCATAACAGACAAAATGGCGTGCTGACCACGATGGTTGGCACGCCATTGCTATAAGGGCTTATCCACCTCCTTCCGGAAGCTGCTACTGCTTTTTCCGAAAGCAGGTGCTGCTTCGGAGAAAAGCTGCTGCAGCTTCAGCGAAAAGCAGTAGCAGCGTCATAGAAACATCAATCCGAAAGCGAATGTTGTCTCAGGAATGTTGTTAACAGATACTGTTTATTGTCGTTCATCACAAAGATACGTATAAGACGTAAATATCAAATTAGCGTGAACAATGGAAACTATGGACTAACCAAAAAGTATGAAGGTATCAGTAGAGTAGTCCGACAATCCATAAGGGAAGTTTCTTTCCTATGGGGTATTCAATGGCATCGGCGAGAATGAACGAGTTGGGAATGTCTGCTATCTGCTCGAAACTTTTGTCTGCACCTCCAACCTCAAATGTCCACTTGCCATCTACCTTAAAGTCTCCTTGTGTCTTACCATATTCCACGTCGTGAAATGTCTTGAGTTGGTTGATAACAAAACATTCGCGCAGTGTCCCAATGTTCACGCTTTTTGCTAAGGCGCAGAGAACGTTAGGGTTTTGTAGGTATATCTTGTCTGGTTTCTGCATTTTGGTCACCGATTTGTTGTCTGAATACAAAAGGGTGATAAGCTCTGCTTTATCCATGCTTGACAGGTAAGCCAGGACGGTTTGCTTGTTGAGTTCCAGATAGGATGAGAGTTTGGCAATATTAACCTCGTAGGGAAGATTGTCTGCAAGATACATCATCATAGCTTTTATCTTCCGGGTGTAGGCTGCATCGACTCCGCAGAACTGGGTCATTTCCTGGTCGATGATGAATTGCACCACGTTCTCTATTCTGCTGTAATACTCCGTTTCGTCGCCGTCGTAGAATGGATAGTAGCCTACGCGAAGATACTGCTCGAATAGTTTCTGTGGACTGCCTACAACTTTGATTACCTCTTCGCATACAGCATCAGGATTGCTTAGGATCTCTTCCAAAGTCCATGTGGGCAGTTGCTTGCCATGGTAGAAATGCATGTATTCACGGAATGACAGCCCAGACATGTTGTAGGATAGTATTCGTCGCGACAGATCTGCATCGGCATTCAGGATTTGTAGAAGAGATGAACCAGAGAAAGTTATTTTCATGTCAGGATAGAGGTCGTTCAGTTCCTTTATCTCTTTGCTCCAGTTTTCGTATTTGTGTACCTCGTCAAGGAACAGATGCTTCCCGCCCATCAGATGAAAGCGTTCTGCCATATCGAGCAGTGAATTTTTGGTGAAGTACATACTGTCCATCACACAATATAATGCCTCGCCAGGTGCAATACCATAAGTCTGACGGATATACTGACGGATCATTGTTGTTTTACCAACACCACGTGACCCCCTGATGCTCACCAGTGGTTTCTCCCATGATACCTTATTTGTTATATTGCGCACGATACTCGTGCTGGTTTGGCCGATAAAAAGTCTGTGTTTCCTAAACAAGCTGTCCATAGTTAACTGCGTAATTGTATGGGAGCAAAGTTAAAGGTAATTATCAAAATAACCAAATAATTATAGAAAAAGGTTGTCGTAACAACCGATTTTGCGCAAAAAACGGTTATCGCAACAACCGATTTTGTATGAAAAACGGTTATCGTAACAACCGATTTTGCACGAAAAACGGTTACTGTAACAACCGATTTTGCACGAAAAACGGTTACTGCAACAACCGATTTAGTATCCTTGTCTGTATTTTTGTTCGTCCTTGTCGTCGAGCATGGATAGGTAGCTCTGGTAGCGGGAGAGGGCGATGCGATGGTTCTCGACAGCAGGGAGGACGGCACAGCCCGGTTCGTGGGTGTGGGTGCAGTCGCTGTACCGGCAGTCTTGGCCAATCTGGAATATCTCGCGGAAATAGTGACCAACCTCGGTACGCTCGATGTCGAAGGTGCCGAAGCCCTTTATGCCCGGAGTGTCGATGATGCTGCCGCCCGTGGGGAGGTCGAAGAGCTGGCTGAAGGTGGTGGTGTGCTGACCGGTGTCGTGTGCTGCGCTTATCTCGGCGATCTTGACCTGCGCTTCGGGGATAAGGCGGTTGAGCAGGGTAGACTTGCCGACTCCGCTGTTGCCACTGAGCAGTGTCACCTTGTCCTTGAGCAGTGTGGTGAGTCCGTCGAGTCCCTCGCCGGTTCTGGCAGAACACTTCATGCAGTTGTAGCCCAGAGCATCATAGAGGTATGCAATGTTGTCGAGATAGCGACGCTCATCCTCGTCGAGCAGATCGACCTTGTTGAAGAGGATGCAGACGGGTATGCGGTATGCTTCGGCGCTGGCAAGAAAGCGGTCGATGAATGTGGTGGACGTCTCGGGATGAGCCACGGTGACGATGAGCAGTGCCAGGTCGAGGTTGGACGCAATGATGTGGCTCTGCTTGGAGAGGTTGGAAGCCTTGCGTATGATGTAGTTCTTGCGCTCCTCGATGCTCTCGATGAGACCGGTGGCGCCGTCGGGCTGCAGACTGATGTTGACGATGTCGCCAACAGCAACTGGGTTGGTGCTTCGTATGCCCTTCAGTCGGAAATTGCCCTTTACCTTACAATCAAAAAGTTGGCCACCATCCGTGCGGACAGTGTACCAACTTCCTGTGTTACGTATGATAATACCCGTCATCAGACAGTCATAATCTCTTTTTCCTTTGCAGCATAGAGGTCGTCGATCTTCTTGATGTAGCGGTCGTGAGTCTTCTGCAAATCTTCCTCAGCATCCTTCTCGATATCCTCTGAGAGACCGTCCTTGATGCCCTTCTTGAGTTTTTCGATGTTGTCGCGGCGTGCGTTGCGAATGCTTACCTTTGCCTGCTCAGCCTCGCCCTTACACTGCTTTGCGAGCTGCTTGCGGCGCTCCTCGGTCAGAGGTGGGATGCCGAGGCGGATAATCTCGCCGTTGTTCTCGGGTGTGATGCCGACATTACTGTCCATAATAGCCTTCTCAATGGGGCGGAACATATTCTTGTCCCATGGTTTGATGGCAATGGTGCGTGCGTCGGGGGTGTTGATGCTGGCAACATTGTTCAGTGGAACGAGCGAACCGTAACTGTCGACGCGCACTCCGTCCAGAATCTTAACGTTAGCCTTTCCGGCACGGATATGGTCCAATGCCTCCTCGAGGTACATTACAGCCTCTTCCATCTTCTCTTCTGCGTGAGCGAGAACTTCCTTAACTTCAATCATGTCTAATCTTGTATGTTTTTGTTTATTATTTTAAATATAGTAGCAGGGCGACGGCACGTTGCGCCCCATTGGATACATCTGGGAGCAAAATGCTCTTTTCACTCTTTCTAAAAGCAAAAGTATATGATTTATTTCAAATTTGCAAGATTTTATATCCATTAAATATTTTTTTTTGTATATTTGCGACATTAATGCGCGTTTAAAGAAGTAAAAATGGATACAGACCTTCGTATAAAGGAATCGTTGAAGAAACTTGCCCCCATCACTCTCGAGGAGATGAAGTCTATAAGACTGATGAACCGGACGGACACCAAGTTCGTGACAAGCAAGGAAAAACTTGCCGAACTGCTGGAGCTGGCTGTGGGCAAGTACTACGCCCAGTACACAAGCGGAAGCAAGATAGCGAGCTACAAGACAACTTACTGGGACACCGACGACCATCACTTCTATATGGACCATCACAACGGACGTGCACCACGACAGAAGGTGAGGGTGAGAACGTATATGGACAGCGGGGTGACGTTTCTGGAGGTGAAGACGAAGAACAACCACGGGCGCACGAAGAAGAAGCGCGTGAGTGTGCCAGGTCAAGGACAGATACAGGGCGAGGCTGACTTTCTGTATGAAAGAGCGCGATGCACGACGTCGGACATACACGAGACCGTACAGAACAACTTCCACCGCATAACACTTGTGAACTACGGCAAGACGGAGCGCCTGACGATAGACTTCGACGTGAGGTTTCATAATTTTGAAACCGGCAGGGATGCAGGTACGGGCCAACTGGTCATCGTGGAACTGAAGCGCGACGGCAACGTTTTCAGCCCGATTCTGGACATACTGCGCCAGTTGCGCATAAAACCGAGTGGTTTCAGCAAGTACTGCATAGGCAGTGTGATGACCAACCCAGGACTAAAGCACAATCTCTTCAAACCAAAACTGGTGAGGATAAGCCGACTGATAGGCGAGAGACTTGCCATAGCAGAATAGAGCGCCACAGGTGGTTTTAAATCATAATATCCTGATAACACACAAAAACAAAAAACAATATGGAAGAATTATTTCTCGGACTTGAAACAGGCAACATGAACGATTTTATCTCGTTGCTGATCCGCCTCGTACTGAATTTTGCTGTCGTTGGAGTGATAGCGCGTTATTTCTATTACCCAAAGAGCAAGCGCCGCGACTATCTGTTTATCTTCATCATCATGGCAATGAGCATATTCCTGCTGGTAAGCCTGATGGAGGGAAGCAGGTTGAAGACTGGTGCTGCACTCGGACTGTTTGCCATCTTCGGCATCATCAGATACCGTACCGAGGCTGTGCCCATCCGCGAGATGACATATCTGTTCATGCTGGTTTCGGTAAGTGTTGTCAATGCTATGGTGATAAAGATGAAATGGGACAATATATGCTCTCTGGCGCTGGCAAACGTGTTCTTCGTAGGTCTGGCATATATGTTCGAGTCGAGCAAGATTATCAGCGACTCGTGCTCGAAATACATCAAGTATGACAACGTCAACCTCATTGCTCCCGACAAGCGCGAGGAACTGAAGGCTGACCTGGAAAAGCGCACCGGACTGAAGATTCTGTCGGTGGAGGTCGGCACGGTAGACTTCCTGAAGGATAGTGTCCTGATACGCATCTTCTATGATGAGCCAATGGACAAGGGTAGCAGCATGATGGAGGTGACACGTCTCTCGAAGGTGAGATGATGATATCGTTTCTGCGTTCTATCTGCTGATAAGGGTGAAAATATACATTGTATGAAAATATACATTATATGAAAAAAGGATTAGCTGTCATGTTCTGTCTTCTGCTGTCGCCTGCGCTCGTGAGTGCCGGCGACAAGGACGATTTCGGAACATGGCTTGAACTGGGTGCGGAGAAGGCTCTGCCACACAACCTGTCAGTGGGACTGTCTACGGAACTGCGCATGCAGGACAACAGTACCACGGTGAACCGATGGGGAATCGGTGCTGAACTGGGCTATAAGGTTAACAAGTATTTTAAGTTAGGTGCAAGTTATTCGTTCCTATACGGATACAATGCAGATAAGTTCAAGACAAAGGTGACCGACCACTACAAGGACGACATCGTGGACGATGACCACTGGAATGGATACAACAAGGTGGAGACCTTCACTCAGTCGAACTGGGTGATGAGGCATCGTTTCAATGTGGAGGCAAACGCGACAGTCAAGCTTGGAGGATGGCTGCGCATCTCCTTGCGCGAGCGCTATCAGTATACGCACCGCCCTGAGCAGTACGAGAATGAGACCAAGACGAAGTGGAAGGTACGCTACGACAAGGTGATGGACGGCGACGGCAATGTGTCGTATCAGTTGAAGGACGAGTATGCCGAAGGATGGATGCTGGACTATGCCGACCGACAGGAACGCGACACGATTTCCATGTCCAACACGCACATTCTGCGTACGCGACTGAAACTGGAGGTTGACAAGAAGCGGCTGGCGTGGAGTCCTTTTGTAAGCGTGGAGACTCAGAACAACCTGACTGAATGTATGCATCTGACAAAGGTGCGCACCATGGTGGGAACTGAATACAAGATAAACAAACATCACAGCCTGGAAGCAGCATACGTCTTTACGTGCGAGACTGACGAGGGACGTCAGCGCTTTCACGCCGTGAGCGTAGGATATAAATTTAAATTCTGAAGAAAATGAAGAAACTATTAGTTACAGCCCTTATCCTGGGCTCGTCGACAAATGTGATGGCCGACGATTATAAGTACCTCACAGCAAAGTACAACAATGAGGAAAAGAGCATAGAACTTGCCTCTATACGCAAGATTACCTTCGAGGCAGGCGATGTTGTGGTGTACACCTCGGAGGGTCAGGTTAAGTTCCCGCTGAGCGAGATGGAGAAGATGTTCTTCAGTGAAGCACCCACAGCCATCGAGTCGATGCCGATGGAGACGGCTTCGATGAAGGTTTCCGGTGGTGTTCTGAGTGTGAGCGGAAATGGATTGCTTCGCATCTACTCAAGCAACGGCCAGTTGCAGCAGATGGCAAAGGTGGATGGTTCCTCAAGAATTTCTCTGCAGAACCTTCCCAAGGGTGTTTATATAATCAACATTGGTAACCAGTCTATTAAGTTCAATAAGTAATGACGATGAGAAAGAATGTTTTGTTTTTGCTTTTCTCCCTGGCAATGTGCAATTCTGCATTTGCACAGAAATATACTCAGGTGTGGCAGAAGGGCAAAGCCACAACGACCGAGTTGGGCGAGATGACATACAGCAACGCCGGGCAGAAGGTTACTGTGGCTGGCAGCGAGTATGCAACTGCTGAGGTGGACAGTATCACGTTTTGTGAAAACATGCCTGCTCCACGCGTCATCAGCGTGAGTTTTTCTGCAGGCAGTGTTGACGTACAGTGTCCTGACGAATATAAGGACAGTATCAGCATCAGTGTCAGCGGTGCCGACGCTGTCATCAAGAACACTAAGACTGGGGGCGAGGAGTTTACCATAAACATGAAGGGCGAGAGCGCAAGCGGTTCTCTTGTGTACGAGGGCTACTATAAGTGCACCTTTGTGCTTGACGGACTGAATCTGACAAGTTCAAGCAAGACGAATGCTCCAATTGAGATATTGTGCGGCAAGCGTGTCGAGATGAAACTTGCCGACGGCACTGTGAACAGTCTGACTGATGCAATGAATGCCGACATAAAGGCTGCGCTGTATTGCAAGGGCCATCTTGAACTGACAGGCTCGGGTACGCTCAATATTACAGCCAACAGCAAACACGGAATCTCGTCAAAGGAATATCTTCAGTTGAAGAGGTCTGCCGGCACAATCAATATCCTCAAGGCAGCCAATGATGCAATACACGTAGGTCAGTATTTTCAGATGAATGGCGGTACGATCAACATCGACAAGAATACGGCAGGCGATGGCATACAGGCTGAGTTTATGTATCTTGACGATGATGTGACGCTCGATCCTGAGAAGGAGGACAACGGCAAGATTTTCATTAAGGGTGGCAAGATAAATGCTCTGATTGCCAGTCAGGACTGCAAGGCAATAAAGGCTGATGGCGACATTGCCATCTCTGGTGGCGAGATTACCATAAACGCTAACGGCAACGGTTCGAGGGGAATACAGACAGACCTCAATATGGAGATATCGGAGGTGGATGCAAATGTTCCGACTCTCATAACCATCGTCGCTGCCGGAGCACGATGCACACTGGACGAATGTTCGAACGACCCACACCGCTGCATGGGTATAAAGTTGGACGGTAACCTTACCGTGACAGGTGGCGTAACCAAGGTTACTAACACCGGAAGCAAGAGCCGTGGCATCAAGGTTGGTGGAAAATACACCAAGACTGGCGGTGTTGTAGAGGCAACGATAACTCAATAGTAGAGTAGATTATAAAAAATGAAATCATGAAATTCAAGAGAATACTTTTGAAACTCTCGGGCGAGAGTTTGGCTGGCGAGCAGAAACAGGGTATCAACGTTGAGCGTCTTAATCAGTATGCTCAGCAGATTAAGGAGATTGCCGAGATGGGCGTACAGATTGGTATCGTCATCGGAGGCGGAAATATCTTCCGTGGTCTGACTGGAGCCGGCAAGGGCTTCGACCGTGTAAAGGGTGACCAGATGGGTATGTGTGCCACTGTCATCAACTCGCTCGCACTGTCGAGCGCATTGGGCGCTATCGGTCAGAAGAATCGTGTGCTTACAGCCATACGCATGGAGCCAATAGGTGAGTTCTACACAAAGTGGAAGGCAATAGAGGCTATGGAGAACGGTGAGGTTGTCATTATGAGTGCCGGTACGGGTAGCCCTTACTTCACGACAGACACCGGTTCGTCTCTGCGTGGTATCGAAATTGAGGCAGACGTGATGCTCAAGGGCACTCGCGTGGACGGTGTCTATACTGCCGACCCAGAGAAGGATCCTACAGCCACCAAGTATCAGGAAATCACATATCAGGATGTCATTGCAAAGGGTCTGAAGGTGATGGATATTACTGCTACCGCAATGTGTATGCAGAACAATCTTCCTATCTATGTCTTCAATATGGATATCCTCGGCAACCTGAAGCGCGTCATGGAAGGCGAGGAGATAGGTACTCTTGTTCACAACTGATTATTGTAGCCCCCTAACCCCAAGGGGGAATAAGCTATGAAATAGTCTGCCTGACTACAGAGGAGAAAAATCGCGGTGTGAGTCTTTTGATTCACACCGCGATTCTTATTTGTCTTAGTCTTTTTGTTTCATTAGTTCGTCGGCAATGGCGCACAGTTCGTCGTACCATTCTTCGCCGAAACGACGTATGAGAGGTTCGCGAAGGAACCTGTACACGGGCGTATTCTCTGCCTTGCCCTTGATGGTGGCTGCCTTGCAGATGCTCCAGCGGTCGTAGTTTAGTGCCACCACATTTCCGCCTAACAGTTTCTCGCGGATAGGGTAGAGGAAGCAACTGATGGGACGCTCCTTGAGAAGGCATCCCTTGGGACCACGGAAACAGCAGTCGCGCCCGTTGCAGATACTCGTCACGAGTTCGCCCTCAGGGTCGCTATAGGCAACGCCCTGCTTCTCTACTACCGATTGTGCTTTAGCAGTCATCTGAGGCCAGATGCTGTCGAGTTGCTCCTCTATGTATGCCACTTCGTCAAGGGTGACAGGCGCTCCGGCGTTTCCCTCCTCGCAGCACTGCCCATGGCAACTATCGATGTCGCAGGAGAAATACTCGGTGATGATGTCTGTTGACACCAGCACGTCATTCACGATTATCATTGAAGGTATGTCGTTTACCATTGTATGGGTTCCTTTCCTTTATCCTTTAGGTATTGGTTGCAGAGTTCAAAGTGGTGGTTGCCGAAGAAGCCTCTGTAGGCGCTCAACGGGCTGGGGTGGGCTGACTTCAGTACAAGGTGCCTTGTGGTATCAATGAAAGCAGCTTTCTTGCCTGCCGGTGCTCCCCACAACATAAAGACAACGCCTTCCTTTTCGTTTGCAATCTTCCTTATTACCGCATCCGTGAATGTCTCCCATCCGTGACCAGAGTGGCTGTTCGCCTGATGGGCTCTGACGCTAAGGCACGTGTTCAGCAGAAACACTCCTTGCTTTGCCCAGCGTTCAAGGCTTCCAGTCAGCGGTGCTGGCGTATCCTTGTATTCGCTCTGTATCTCCTGAAAGATGTTTCTCAATGAGGGAGGAAACTGGACTCCATCCGGTACGCTGAAGCATAGTCCGTGCGCCTGACCTGGTTCGTGGTAGGGATCCTGTCCAAGGATGACAACCTTCACCTCGTCAAATGGAGTGGTGTTGAAGGCGTTGAAGATGAGTCTGCCTGGCGGGTAGCATGTGCCAGCGGCATACTCCTGTTTCACGAACATTATCAGTTCCTCGAAGTATGGTTTGTCGAACTCCTCCTGAAGGCGTTCCTTCCAGGCTTTTTCTATGTTAACGTTTGCCATAGCGTGTCTTTGTGGTGGATTCTCAATATTAAAGAGTTTGGCTTGCAATATATGAGAAACCCCTCCCTTTTGGGGAGGGGCTTCAGTCTGTTTTATATAACAAATTGTTATTCACACTTTATTCTATTTACATTCCCCATCGGGGGCAGGCGGCTTTACTTGATCAGGCACTTACCTGTCATGTCTGCAGGCTGCTCAAGTCCCATGATGTGGAGGATACTTGGTGCTACGTCTGCAAGTACACCGTCCTCTACCTTGGCATCCTTGTTCTCTGTTACGTAGATGAATGGAACAGGGTTGAGCGAGTGTGCTGTGTTTGGTGTACCATCAGCATTGAGAGCATTGTCTGCATTTCCGTGGTCTGCGATGATGACTACCTCGTAGTCTGTTGCCTTTGCTGTCTCGACAACCTCCTTTACACACTGGTCAACTGCCACAACTGCCTTCTCGATTGCCTCGTAGATACCAGTATGACCAACCATATCGCCGTTTGCAAAGTTGACAACGATGAAGTCGAACTTGTTCTCCTGAATAGCAGCAACGAGTTTGTCCTTAACCTCGAATGCCGACATCTCTGGCTTAAGGTCGTATGTGGCAACCTTTGGACTTGCAACAAGGATGCGCTCCTCGCCTTCGTATGGAGTCTCACGACCACCGTTGAAGAAGAATGTGACGTGTGCGTACTTCTCTGTCTCTGCCGTGTGAAGCTGCTTCAGACCCTTGCTTGCAAGGTACTCGCCAAGGGTGTTCTCTACGTTTTCCTTTGGGAAGAGGATGTGTACACCGGTGAAACTTGCGTCGTATGGGGTCATACAGTAGTACTGGAGTCCTGGGATTGTCTTCATACCCTGTTCTTCCATATCCTGCTGTGTGAGTACGATGGTAAGTTCCTTTGCACGGTCGTTACGATAGTTGAAGAAGATTACTACATCGCCCTCTTTGATAGTGCCATCTACAGTGCTGTTGTTGATTGGCTTGATGAACTCGTCTGTCACACCCTCATCGTAACTTTCCTGCATTGCCTCAACCATGTTGGCAGACTGCTTGCCCTCTGCACTGATCAAGAGGTCGTAAGCTGTCTTGACACGCTCCCAGCGCTTGTCGCGGTCCATTGCATAGAAGCGGCCAACGATGCTTGCAATCGCTGCACCTGGAACCTCTGCACACTTGTCGGTTACCTGCTGGATAAAGCCCTTACCACTCTTTGGGTCTGTGTCGCGACCATCCATAAAGCAATGTACGAAGGTACTCTTGATGCCGTAGGTCTTGCTTATGTCAATGAGTGTGAACAGATGGTCGAGTGATGAGTGTACGCCACCGTTTGATGTCAAACCCATAAGGTGAATGCTCTTGCCGTTCTGCTTTGCGTATTCGTATGCAGAAACAATCTCCTTGTTCTTGAGAATGCTGCCATCAGCACATGCACGGTTAATCTTTACGAGGTCCTGGTAAACGATACGTCCAGCACCAATGTTTAGGTGACCAACCTCTGAGTTTCCCATCTGACCATCGGGCAAACCAACGTTTTCGCCACAAGTCATCAACTTGCTGTTGGGATATGTCTGGTTCAGGTAATCCATGTAAGGAGTAGGAGTGCTGTAGATTACGTCACTCTTTGTCTTGTTTCCGATTCCCCATCCATCGAGAATCATCAAAAGTGCTTTCTTTGCCATTGTAGTATATTTTTTAAGTTTTCTTTATCTCAGTTTCTTGAGGCTGACTTGTTCTTCTATGCCTCTTGTTTTGTTGCAAATTTACTGATTTATTTTTAAATGAAAGTCTGACTTTCCTAAAATCTTATCATTTAGAGGATTTTGCTTTGCAAATTCTTGTTTTCTTCCACTTTCGCCAAGGTTCTTTGTTACGTGTGCGAAGATTGCTGTTTCTTCCACTTTCGCAAAGGTTCTTTGTCACGTGTGGCGAAGATTCCTATTTCTTCCTTGTGTAGTCAACGAATCTGTATTCCTTGTTGTGACGCTCGTCAGTGGTATGGTCCTCTTCGAAAGTAATCTCCCATTCTTCCTTGTTGAATTCCGGGAAATATGCATCCGCTTTTTCTGGTGTGTCTTTAACTTCCGTAAGGCAGAGTCGGTCGGCATAGTTCATTGCCTGCTCGTATACGCTTGCTCCACCTATTATATATATATCCTCCTCATTGCTGCATGAACGTATTGCAGTTTCCAGGTCTGTGAATGTTTCTGCTCCTTCGAACGTGGCACCATTGCGGCTAAGAACAACGTTTCTTCTATTTGGCAAGGCACCCTTTGGAAAAGACTCAAACGTCTTTCTTCCCATGATTATGGTATGTCCTGTCGTGAGAGCCTTAAATCTTTTCAGGTCATTGGGCAGCCAGTAAAGCAGTTTGTTTTCGAAACCAATGGCATTGTTCTCTGCAATCGCAGCAATAAGTGTTATCATATCTCTTGCAGTGGTGTTATAGGCATCTGTCGCTTTATTGCCTCGTTGAATGAAATTATTGTCTCGCTTCGCTGTACGCCGATAGGCTGTAGTCTGTCGTGTATGATGCTGAGAAGGTGGTGGTTGTCTCTTGCGTATAGTTTGATGAAAATGTCATAGTTTCCGGTTGTGTAGTGACATTCAATCACTTCGGGAATCTTTTTCAGTTCATCAACTACGCGGTCAAAGTCGGAAGGGTCTTTGAGGAACAGTCCTACAAAGGCACATGTACCATAACCGATTTTCTCAGGATCCAAAACAAACTGGGAACCTTTGATGACTCCTAATGCAGTCAGTTTCTGAATTCGTTGGTGTATGGCAGCTCCTGAGACGTGACATTCTCTTGCAACTTCAAGGAATGCTATTCTCGCATCGTCTGCTACCATGCTCAGGATTTTTAAGTCTAATGCGTCAAGGTTTGTGTTCGACATAATTGTTTTTATTTATTGATGCAAATGTACAAAAAAACAGCGATATATCAATGATATACCGCCGTTTTTGTTATTGTTTGATGAATTACTCTTGCTATAGAGATTAGTTTCTCTGTGCTGCTGAATAATTCAACTTAAGTGCATAAGACTTACGCAATACCTCCTTGATATCGGTGATGACACCCATCTGAGTCATAACATCAGCCTTTATGGAGATTACCTGCTTTGTCTGGTCCTGCATACCCTGACGCTCCTGTGCTACGAAGTCCATAACCTCACGAGTATCTGCGTAGCGGTCGTTGAGCTGGATACGTGTACCTGTACCAAACTGACCACGCAAATTGTCGGTTGGAGGACCAACATAGATGTAAGAGACATCGTGCTTATTCTCCAGCTTCTCCAATTCAGTACCTTGAGGAATCTGGAACTTCACCTTAAGAGTTACTTCACGCATAGAGGTTACCATCATGAAGAAGAACAAAATGGTGAAGATCAAGTCAGGCAGAGATGATGTACTCAACTCTGGCATTTCGCGACTTTCTTTTTTCTTAAATCCTGCCATAGTTCTTTAATTCTTAATGTGCCATTTTAGAATAATCGATAGGTTCTGCCTCGGAAATCTTCTGTGGGAAAATCTCACGGATAGCACCCTTGTTGTCATCGTTCAATGCATCGTATGGACGACCGAACAATGTCTTGCTTCTCTCGTTACGGAGTTCGTTGTAAGCTGCAACCAATTCGTTCTGAACTGCGAAGTAAGCAACGTATGGTGTACCACGGTCTGCCTGAAGTGAAATGACGTGCTTGTCTGAACACAATGTGGGACCAAGACCGGGAACATTTACCATAGAACACTCAGGACCCTTAGTCTCACCTGGATGAGGCTTACCAGAGATGAAGTCCTTTGCCATTTCGCGGAGACGAGCCAAGTCTGCAGGCGTACACTCAAGGACAATCTGACCACTGGTCATGATCTTACCAACAGAGTTGATATTTACCTTGAAGATGTTCCTCTCGTTGATCTGGACTGCATTCTTCTCCTGATTTTCTGGTGGAGGCGGGAGACGACGGGTAAGACCCTTGTCCGTGTCCATAGAGGTTGTCACCAGGAAGAAGATAAGCAGCATGAAAGAGATATCGGCGGTTGAACTGGTGTTCAGTCCCGGCATCTTCTTTTTCTTCTTTGCCATATCTCGTTAATGGAATTTTAGTTCTTTATTATTATTTCTTGGTTGCTGTCTTCATCATAAGACCTGATGCACAAAGAGCTGTAACTGCAACGGCTGCTACGAAGAGAAGGCCGATAGTCCAGATATATGCGTCTGCAACTGCCATATCAGTAGAGGTGTATTCTGCACCCTCTGGTACTTCCTGACCACCCCAGATGACGCGGAAGATGAAGTAGAGAGCAACTGAACCTCCACAATAGGTGATAACTCGGATCAAACCGCTGTCGCGGAACTTGGTTACTGCGAGTGCAAGGTTACCGATAGTCAATGCAGCAAGTACTACTACGTAGAGGTACATTGTCCACATTATAACTTCTGTCAAGATTGGTTCACCCTCATCGTTGGTGTTGCTAAGTGTAGCGAAGAATGCGCCAACAACAACAACTGCAATAACCACGCAGATCAAGAGCACCAGTTTGGATATTTTTTCAGTTTTCATAATTTAGTACTCCTTTCTGTTTTATATTACTTCTTGCACTTGTCAGACTTAACACACATTACGAGCAACTCCTGAGCTGCCTCCTCCATGTTGGTTGTCAAAGCCTCAACACGAGAAAGAATGTAGTTGTAGAAAATCTGAAGGATAAGAGCAACAACGATACCGAAGATAGTAGTAATCAAAGCGACCTTCATACCACCAGCAACAACGGTAGGAGAAATATCACCAGCCTTCTGGATATCATCGAATGCCTGTACCATACCGATCACAGTACCCAAGAATCCGAGTGATGGTGCCATTGCGATAAACAATGTGATCCATGAGCAGTTCTCCTCGAGGTATGTGCCCTGAACCTCAGCCTCCATGTTGATTGTACGCTCGATAGTTGCAATGTCGTTCTCGTCCTCAGAAGCGAGAGCTGCGAGAGCCTTCTTAGAAACCATAGCAACAGGACCACGAGAAGCCTTGCATACGTTGAGAGCCTCAGTAATCTTACCAGCTGCAACGAGGCTTGCAAGTTCTGCCATGAACTTTCTTGTGTTAACCTGAGCAAGACTCAAGTAAATGATACGCTCGATACAAAGAGCAAGACCCAAAACCAAAGCGATAGCAACGAGTGCCATGAAGTCAGCACCACCCTCGATGAACTTTGTCTTCAAAGCCTTGTGGAAGCTAACGTTCTCTTCCTCAGCTGCAGGTGCAGCAGCCTCTTCCTCTGTAGCCTCTGCCTCAACAGCAGTAGAATCAGGTGTTTCAGCAGCAGCGCTATCTACCTGCTCAGTAGCAGCAGCCTCTTCCTCTTGAGCCATAGCAGTAGTAGTCATACCAAAAGTACAAGCAGCTACCACAGCAACAATTGCAAATAACTTTTTCATTTTGTGTAATTTTTAAGTTAATTAATTTTGTTATTTATTATTTTTACTTTTTTTTTTTGTCTTTCCGGATTAGGAGCGGAGAGACGGGGATTCGAACCCCGGATACGCTTTTGGCGCATACACGCTTTCCAGGCGTGCCTCTTCAGCCACTCGAGCATCTCTCCAAATCATCCTCACGGCTCTTGTCGTTCACTGTTTTGCGACGGCAGTTTTGTGGCTGGTCATATTCCACGCACTAATTCCGTTACAAAAATATCTATTTTTTTTGTGACTTTCATCATTTACACGAAAAAACTTTCATCTTTTTATTAAAAAATATATAAAAAAGGTGTTTTTTCTTAGTTTAAGCACTTAAAAACTCGTTTTACGTTGTCGTTAGTGACAGACATTATCTCTTCAACGCTCGTTTCGTAAATGTTGGCAAGTCTTTCGACGGTGTGTCTGGCGTATGCCGGTTCGTTGCGTTTTCCTCTCATTGGGACAGGTGCAAGATAGGGTGCGTCCGTCTCTATGACTATACGTTCGAGGGGCACCTCTTTCAGGACGTCGGGCAGAGTGGATTTCTTAAATGTCAGTACGCCTCCGATGCCGAGCATGAAGTTGTCGAAGGAGAGAAGTTCTTGCGCTTCCTCGCTTGTCCCGCTGAAACAGTGAAACACGCCGGACAGTCCTCGACCTTTGTACTTGCTCATTATTTCCACAAGTTCTTGGTGTGCTGACCTCGTGTGCAGCATGAGAGGCAGTCCGAACTCGATAGCCCATCCTATCTGTTGCTCGAATACTGTTTTCTGTTCTTCGTAATACTCTTTGGTCCAGTAATAGTCCAATCCGACCTCTCCCACTGCGATGACCTCATATTTGTTTGAGGCAAGCATTTCATACATCTTGCAGAGAGCATCGTTGTATCCCTCTTTGATGTCTTCGGGATGAAGTCCAATCATGGGATAAAGATACCCTTTGTTCTTGCAGCAGAGTTGGAGCATAGGCTCTATGGACTCAAGGTTCACATTGGGAAGGAATACTTTTTCCACACCTGCTTCCTTTGCCCTTTTTATGACATCGTCGCAGTCGTCCTTGAATTCCGGTTCGTAGATATGGCTATGTGTATCAATAAACCCCATTCACCTTTACTTGTTTCTGTTCAACAATTGATGAGCAAGTTCTTTCAGTATTGCCTTCTTTTCTTCTGCAATGCTTATTTTGTCGAGATTTTCAAGAGCAGCCTCGAAATAATTGTTGATTCTGTTTTTGCACAGTTCGGGTATTCCTAACTCCGTGTAGATGCGCGTAACGGCAGGTACTTTCAGGTTCGGATCGGCATTCTCTGTATTTATCCATTTTCTTAATTCTTCTGCCTGTTCACCCTTTGCAAGAAGTTGCGCGTTGATGAGCATGTATGTCTTCTTGTTGCACATGATGTCGCCGCCAATTTTCTTTCCGAATGTCTTGTAGTCGCCGTATACGTCCAGATAGTCATCCTGTAATTGGAATGCCAGACCTATTTGCTCACCGAATTTGTATAAAAGTTCGGTGTCCTCGCTCGGAGCGTCTGCAAGTATGGCTCCCATCTTCAGTGCGCATGCCAGCAGTACAGATGTTTTCAGACGAATCATCTCGATGTATTCGTTTTCTGTAACATCGTTGCGTTTTTCGAAGTCCATGTCATACTGCTGCCCCTCGTCTATCTCAATCGCTGTTTTTGTAAAGAGGTTTACAATAGCAGGAAGATGCGCTGCGTCACATTGTGCCACGCGCTGCATAGCCATCACCAGCATGTTGTCTCCGCTTAGAATGGCAGTGTTGTCGTTCCATTTCTTGTGAACGGTTAGCTTGCCTCTGCGCACGTCGGCATTATCCATCAAGTCGTCGTGTAAGAGTGTGAAATTGTGGTATGTTTCAAGTCCGATGCTTGGTATGATTGCCTTCTCAATGTCGTCTTTATAAAGGTTGTATGCCATCAGTACCAATATGGGGCGTATTCTCTTTCCTCCAAGCGAGAGTGTGTAACTTATAGGTTCGTAGAGTCCCTTTGGCTCTTTCTGTACGTCGTTTTCCGACAGCGCTTTGTTGACTAACTCCAACAGTTCTTCAGTGTTGTACATGGTTCTCAAGTGCTTTTTTGTTTTTAAATGTTTTTACTGAAACGGGATTGTAAAAACTTGAATGTGGTCCGGTAAGAAGAAAGGCTGCCTTTTTAGCAGCCTTTCTTTAATAATAATTATAATGTATATCTATTAGTTCAAACGGAACATAACTGGCAAGTTGAACTTAGAACGTACGGTCTTGTTACCCTGACGTGCTGGCTTCCACTTTGGCATAAGTTTAACGACGCGGATAGCCTCATTTGACAAGTTGTCGTCTGGTGAACGAAGAACCTTAACCTGCTCGATTGAACCGTCCTTGTTTACAACGAAACTCAAGAATACACGACCCTGAATACCCTGCTCCTGGCAGATTGATGGATACTTGATGTGTTCTGAGAGCCACTTGTAGCAAGCCTCTTCACCACCGGGGAACTGAGCGTTCTGCTCAACAACGTCGAAGATACGATCATCGTCTACATGCTCAACTACAGGACCTGATGCAACTGGACCAACTGCTGCAGTAGGTGCGCCAGTACCAACAGTACCGATTACCACCTGGTTAACCTCCTCAGTGGTCTCAATTTTCTCGTCCTTAATCTCAACATCGTCCTCGACGATCTGGAGAATTTCAGGCTGAACATTGTTGTTTACTACAGGTGCAGCAGGCTGCTGCTCTTCCTGGATTGTTACAGGAATCATGTCCTCCTCAGTTGCCATCTCATAGATAGGCTCGTCGTTCTCCTCTTCCTTTACTTCAATTTGAGTCAACTCAAACGCAGCAAAGAGTAAAGCAAGAACTACGCATAAGCCGATAAGGATGCTGGTTCCTCTTTGTTCTCTGATGTCTTCAGCTACATTAATAGTACCTTCCATAGTATAATTGTTTTTATTTTTTCGATGTTATCGGCACAAATTTAGCAACTTTTTTTCATTCTACGTAAAATTCTCGCTTATTTTTTTCAATAATTTTTCTTTTTTTTCGTTTTACTCTATGAAAAAATAAATATTAGTTGAAAAATAGTAACTTTGAAATCAAAATATAGTGAGCATTATGAGGTTTGGCAGATACATCTTTTTATATTTATTATTATTGCCTTTATGTGTTAATGCTCAGGATGGTAAAAGCACATTCGATTTTCTCTCGCTTTCATCTTCTGCACACACCAATGCCTTGGGTGGCAGAAACATCTCTCTTATCGATGACGACGCATCGTTGATTTTCCAGAATCCGGCTCTCCTGTCCAGTCTGAGTGACAACAGCATCAACTTCAACTTCATGACCTACATGCAGGGCTGCAAGATGGGTAGTGCATCATTTGCGAAGATTGCTGGTGAGCGTGGCACGTGGGGAGTCACGACACAGTTCATGGGCTACGGTTCGATGAAGGAAACCCTTGAGACTGGCGAAGTACTTGGCGACATGAAAGCCCTTGACATGTGCATAGGTGGAATGTACAGTTACAGTCTCACTGATTATTGGGTGGGCGCGGCTACCGGCAAGATTATTTATTCCAAATATGGAACTTACAGTTCGTTTGCTCTGGCTGCAGACTTGGCTTTAAACTATTTTGATGCGGAAAAGGACCTCTCCTTCTCAGTCGTGGCAGCCAATCTCGGAGGTCAGATAAAGGCATTTGGCGACGTTCATGAACGTGTTCCTTTCAATCTGCAGTGCGGACTGACCAAGACCATTGCCCATGCACCCGTACGCCTCTCCCTGACATTGGTCGACCTTACACGCTGGAGTTCAAAGTATTACTATAATGCCCAGAAGACTCCAAACTTCGGTCACATTCTTATGAATCATCTCAATTTCGGTATAGATATTGTCCCTTCCGACATTTTCTATCTGGCGGCGGGCTACAATTTCAGAAGAGCGTACGAACTGAAGGCCGCTGGTTCATCGCACATGTCGGGTCTCACCTTTGGTGCGGGAGTCAATGTCAAGCGATTCAAATTAGGACTTGCTTACGCAAAATACCATGTCAGCACTCCAAGCCTGACATTCAGTCTGGGATATTCCCTTTGATATAAATTCAGCCGGAAGACTTTAGGCAAAAGCATCTCGATAACAAGAAAACTCAATATTTAAAAATTCTGTAAACAGGAAATATATGAAAAAGATTACCATAGCCATTGACGGTCATTCTTCATGCGGTAAGAGCACGATGGCAAAGGACTTGGCACGCGAGTTGGGATACGTATATATAGATACTGGTGCGATGTACCGTGCCTGTACTCTCTATGCCATCGAGGCAAACCTTTTTAATGGCCAGGAGATAGATGTGGAGGCGTTCCACAGTCAGATGAGCAATATAAACATCACCTTTAAGTTTAATGCCTCGACAGGTCGTCCCGACACATATCTGAACGGCGTCAGGGTGGAGGATAGAATACGCACGATGGAGGTTTCGTCGAAGGTGAGTATTGTTGCAGCCATCGATTTTGTCCGTTCTGCTATGGTAAGACAGCAGCAGCAGATGGGACAGGGTGGAGGCGTCATCCTTGACGGTCGTGACATCGGCACCACAGTGTTCCCGGATGCAGAACTTAAAATCTTCGTGACAGCATCGGCAGAGGTTCGTGCAAAGCGTCGTTATGACGAACTGATGGCAAAGGGCGAAAAGTGCAATCTTGAAGAAATACTTCAGAACGTGCTGGAGCGCGACCACATTGACAGTACCCGTGCCGTGAGTCCGTTGCGCAAGGCAGATGATGCTATAGTCCTGGACAATAGCGAGATGACCATACCCGAGCAGAAGGCGTGGTTGATTGCCAAGGTGAACGAGAAGATAGGCGAGTAGTCAATCGCATAAAGGTTTGGCAAGGAAGGCTGTTCAGCAGTAGTCATTCGCATAAAGATTAGGTAAGGAAGGCTGTTCAGCAGTAGTCAATTACAAAAAATGTTCTGACGTGAAGATAGAGATAGATCAAGGCTCAGGTTTCTGTCCGGGTGTGACGAGAGCCATCAGCAAGGCAGAGGAAGAACTCGGGGCAGGTAAAACCCTGTATTGTCTGGGCGACATTGTACATAACGGACAGGAGTGCAACCGTCTTCAGAAGATGGGACTGATAACCATAGAGCACGACGGATTCAACAAGATGAAGAATGCCACTGTGCTTCTCCGTGCCCATGGTGAACCGCCAAGCACCTATGAGACTGCGCGCGAAAACAATCTTGACCTTGTCGATGCAACCTGTTCCGTAGTGCTTCATCTTCAGGAAAGAATAAAGAAGGAGTACGACTCCGACCCCGAGCACAAGAACCAGATTGTCATCTTTGGCAAGAACGGCCATGCGGAGGTGCTGGGGCTGGTAGGGCAGACAGACGGCCACGCCATTGTCATAGAGACTCCCGACGAGGTGGAGAAACTCGACTTCAGCCGCAACATCTGCCTGTACTCGCAGACCACAAAGTCGCTTGATGGTTTCAGACAAGTGGTAGAAAATATCAAGCAGAGAATAAGCCCAACGGCAACCTTTCAGTATTACGACACCATCTGCCGTCAGGTTGCCAACCGGATGCCGAACATCCGCGAGTTTGCCTCGCGTCACGACGTGGTGCTTTTTGTGTGCGGAAAGAAAAGCAGTAACGGACGAGCCTTGTTCGAGCAGTGTGTCAAGGTCAATCCACGCTCCTATATGATAGACGCAGCCAGCGAAATAGATTTCCGCTGGCTGGAGAATTATGATTCGGTTGGCATCTGTGGTGCCACCAGTACTCCCAAATGGTTAATGGAGGAGTGCAAAATACGCATCGAGCAGTTGCTTGGCAGCAATGAATGATGTCTTCTGACCTGCCAGCACACTTCTTTCCTCGGCAATAAGCATATCCTCTATTGTCTTGTTCTGGAAGAAACTGTTGCGCAGTTGCTCGTTAATACTTTCGTACATCCAGTATTTCGCCTGTTCGTTGCGTCTGTACTCAAAGTATCCATTGCCTTTGGCGAAGTCGACGTATTTATACACCATATCCCATATCTCCTTGATACCGAGGCCGTAGAAACCGCTGTATGTCAGCACTTGTGGCTGCCAGCCGCTCTCGGGCATAGGGAAGAGATGCAGTGCGTTTCTGAACTGAGTGGCAGCCAACTGGCACTTGTCCACGTTGTTGCCGTCACATTTGTTTATCACGATTCCGTCGGCCATCTCCATGATGCCTCGCTTGATGCCTTGCAGTTCGTCGCCGGTTCCTGCAAGTTGTATCAGAAGGAAGAAGTCCACCATCGAGTGGCATGCCGTTTCGCTTTGTCCTACACCCACCGTCTCCACAAATATCTTGTCATATCCGGCAGCCTCGCAAAGGATTATCGTCTCGCGTGTCTTGCGTGCCACACCGCCCAGACTTCCTGCCGATGGGCTGGGGCGGATGAAAGAGTCGGGGTGAACAGAGAGTTTCTCCATACGCGTCTTGTCACCCAGAATACTGCCCTTGGTCCTTTCGCTCGAGGGGTCGATGGCAAGTACGGCAAGTTTGCCTCCGTGTTCCTTAAGTATATGAAGTCCGAATTCGTCTATGCTGGTACTCTTGCCTGCTCCGGGCACTCCGCTTATTCCCACTCGGATAGAGTTTCCGCTGTATGGCAGACATTTCTCTATTACCTCCTGTGCTATTACCTGATGGGCGGGGTTGGTGCTCTCGACAAGAGTCACTGCCTGTCCAAGTATTGAAGAGTTACCCTTCAGTATGCCTTCCACATAGTCGTTGGCAGTGAGTTGCTTGCGTGCAAAGCGGTTGCGTTGCAGGTAAGGATTGACGTTGGATGGCTGTTCTACTCCGTCGTTGACAACCAGTCCTGCGTATTCTGATGAGTTTTCGGGATGCTCCATGGTTATGAGAAATTTTTGTTTCGGTATGTTGTTGTATGTTGACGAAAACAGGCAGATGCAGTTTCTGCGAATTACGGTCTGCTGAATTCTTATTTGTTGTTCCAGTCGGCAACATCAACCTGGATAACCTGCTTGGGGTTTGCCGGGTCGTTGGATATGAGCAGCACTCGTGGCTGGCTCTTCGCCTTCTTCAGATACTTTGCGTTTACGGTAATCTTCAGTTCCGTGTACTTGCCAGGTTCCAGTGTGCGGTTGCCGAGGCTTACGGAGATGGCTTGATTGAAGACCTGTACGGTACGTATGTTTAGAGTCTCCTTGCCCGAGTTTGTGATATATATACTTTGTTTCTGCTTGCTCTTGCCGTTCATCGGTCCGAAACTTACCTTGCTGTGCGAGAACTCCATCTTGGGCGCTCTTTCCAGTTGACTTGCAGTCAGTTTCGAGAAGTCGGGCAGCAGAACAGAGGAAACGAGAATCTCGTTGTCATCGCCAACCTTATCGCCCATGAATCGCGAAATGAACACTCTCGTCTGGTTAAGTCCGAGCAGTCCCAGTTTCTCGCTGTTCAGTGTCAGGAGTATCTTTCCTGAGCGTCCGCCGGCAATAACCTCTGGTACGCTTTCCATGCTGAGGTATGCAGGCAGGTGCATCAGTTCAGGTCTGTAAGGTGTTCTTTCCTGGTTGAACACCTGAATCTCTGCCACGGGATGGTCGCCACGGTTTACGTCGTCAAACTCAACGTAGTTCTTGTTGATTCTGATGTTGCCAAGGTCGATGGGGAAGTCGCCCGAGTAGTCCAGAAGCGATGTCACCACTCGTCCCTCTATGGTGATGTATGTTGGGTCGGAAGACGCGGTGTGGAAGACGGCAAGTTCCTTGGTGAATGTGCCCAGAGTCTTGGCGTCATACACAACCTTTATCTGACCCTTGTCGCCAGGCGCAATGTTTCCCTTTGTCCATTCTGCTTTTGTGCATCCGCATGCAGCCTTCACGTCGATAATCTGCATTGCCCTGTTGCCTTTGTTCTTGAAGTTGAACACAACCTGCTTGGGCGACTGAAACATTATCTCGCCTACGCGGTTGGTGGCGTTGTCAACAACAAACTGTGCCTGTGCCCTCGTTCCGAGACAGATAACAGAGAGTATGAAAAGGGCAAATATCTTGCGTATCATAATTCCGAACACGTGCTTAAATAAATCATTTATTGTGCAAAGATACGATTCTTTTGTGAGAATGCCAAATCTATGCTCGCTGAATTTGACATTGTGTCTCAGGCTTCAGCATATGCCGTCGGCTTGTGCTTATTGCCCGATGCCGGTCAGTGTCCTGAACGATGCCTCCAGTTTTCTTACCAGATCGCGCTTCGTCGTTCCAGGCGAATACACAAAGCCCTCTGCCACAAAGAGCAGGTTTTTCTTTCGGTCAATCTGTGCAACCGACACGAACGGACCGCCCATGGCACCGTTTCTCATCTGCCACAGTCCCCTCATCTCTATGGCACGGTTGCCGTTCAGTGCTGTTTTTCTTACCATGGCTATCGGCGTTTCGTCCTCCCATGTGGTTTCCATCCACTGGTCAGGCTTGCTGCCGGGAATGTTCTCCATCATTACCGAATCGCGCAGAGTGGCAAGAAATCTTACCATCATGTCCTCTTCCTGCAGTGTCAGCCTGCTGTCGTTGCCGAGGCATTCCATTGGCATATTGTTGTCAAGCGGCACGGCATAGAACACCATATTGAGTTGCTTGTCCTGTGTGCGCGAACTTGCCCACAGACAGTTCTCGCCCTTCTTCGTGAACTTGATTTCTTCGGGTGCGTCGATGGCATAGCCGAACATCTGCTTCAGGTCCTTGCGAACCTCCTTCGAGAAATGCCCCTTCAGGTAGGTTGTCTGCATGTCCAGTTGAGACTGGAGCAGCAAGTCGCGAATGTGGTCGGCATGGCTGCTCAGGTATTTCGTTATGGCATCGGCAGAGGGACCGGTCAGCATCACCTCCAGTTGGGGGTTGGCGTGCACGTTCTTCGCACTGCCCAGTGTCACCTCCTTCAATTTGCTGTTCACCTTAACCAGCAGTCTGCTGTGTATCTTCTGGAAGTCCTTCTGGTCCATAGACTCGGGTATGCGCGACATCCTGAAGAAGTCCTCTCCCTGGTTCAGTCCCGGTACGTTTATGGTAAGCATCTCCTCGAGCGAGTCCTTTGCCGCACTGTTCAACACCTTCGTGTCGGTAACAAGTAGAACTTCGCTTGGCTGTCCTATCGATGCTACTTTCGATTCCTTTCTCTGACCGTCTTTCTTTTCCATGCACGATGCAAGGGCAAGGATGACCGCCAATGCTATAAGATGTAAGTTCTTCATAAGAAAATAGTAAATTAAGTATGAATTATATAGGTTAGACTGTCCGACTGTCCCGAATTATTGATGACAAGTTATCCTGGCATCTTTGGTGTTTGCTTTGTATTCGGGTGCGTAGAGGCATTCTACAGTCGATATTCCAGTCGTGTATACGCCTGAGCGGTCAACGAACACGTCTTCTTCCAGAGTGTATGTGCCACGTGGCAGGCGGTCAATGAAATAGTCTGTCGACGCATCCTTGACAGCGCGGTAGAATCCCAGTCCGTTGGAATAATTGTAGCCCGACAGTTGGTTTGACGGTTCGAAGCAGGCTGGACGTGGCGCGTGTATGTGTACATACTCGAAGTCGTTGTGTGCCACGATGGTGTAGCGTACCTTTGTATGGTCTCCTACCTTCAGATTTGCGTCCTTCCAGTCAACCTTTATCTCCAGTTCCGCACTGTTGCCCTTTATCTCCGATGCAGGTGCCTGATACTGTGCGTAGATGGCACCCCAACTCTCCTTGTTGTCCTTCTTCACAATCTTCAGCGATTGAGGAGTGTTGCCGTCCTCCACCTCCTGCTGGTGGCGTATGTATCCGAACGGCTTGCTGCTGTCCGACAGGGTGTTGCTGCCCGATTTGGTTCGTATAGCCACGGTGCTTTGCTGTTCGTTGCTGATGTCGCAACTGTTGCCGAGCAGCAACGCGTAGATGGCGTTGGCGGTGTTCATCGGCGTGCTCCATCCTGTTGTCCTCTTTTGTTTGAGCAGGTATTTCTGCATACCTCTCAGCAGTTCCCTGTTTTCCGTGCTCTTCACGTTGTTCTCCTCCTCGTAGGTGCAGAATGTCGACAGAGCCTCCATTGCCTGGACCAGTATGTGCAGTTTTCGGTCAATGCTTCGGCTGCTTCCTTGCGGGAAGTTGAAGTAGGTCAGTCCGTCCTTGTCTGTTACGAGGAATTTCTTCACCGTTTCCAGATACTTCCTGGCGTCCTTCACGTGCCCGCTCTTCAGCAGCACGATGCTTGCCAGTGCTCTTTCCTCCAGCGACAATTGTTCGGGGTGTTTGCGCAGAACCTTTATCAGCGAGTCGGCATTGTGACGGTCCTGCTTGTTCAGTTCGACTCCACCAGCCTTCAGTATGTAGAGATAGCGCAGCGTGCCTGCGCAAAGCGTTGTTGGCTTGTCCTCGCGTATGTAGTCGATGGCTTTGCCGAGGATGCTCGATGCAGTCTTGCCGGTCAGCACGTTCAGGCGTGTCAGCAGGAATGCCACCTCGCGTGTCAGGTAGTAACTGCCCGTCATGCCGGGGTACCACGATATGGAACCGTCTGCGTGCTGCAGGTTGCGTATGCGGTCCAAGTATTCCTTTTGCAGACTCTTCTGCGTGCTTTCGTCAAGCAGCGTTGAGAGGCGACTGATTCTCGTCTCCTCTGCTTCAGCCTCTGCTGCCCATGGTGTCTCGCTTACAGCTATGTTCTTCAGATTCTCGTTCTGGCTCAGTTTGCCTTGAGACTCCTTCTGCTCGGATTTCCAAAGTTTTATTGTCTCGGCAATCTGTGGGGTTGTCTTAACCATCAAGTCTGACATACAGCCAGAGTAATAGGCAGTTACGAGCGAAAAGGCGTCCTCGTACTTGGGCCATGCCAATGATGGCAGAGCCTGCACGGCATACCAGACGGGGTTGTCCACATACTCAACGGTGAGTCGTTTGTTTGTGGCGTTTCTTACGTCGAACATTTTCTTTATGTTCTCCTCGTATGTGCCAGGTGCGTAGTAGCACAGAGCACGGCTGTCGGTAATCCACTCGTTGGTGCTGAGCGATGGCAGGTAGTGCTGCTCGCCGTCGCTGCAGGTAGTTCCCTCTGCCTCCCACCGGCAGATAAGCATGTCTATGTTGGCAGGAACGTTGAATGGGAAGATGTATGTGGTGTCAGTCTTTGCCTCCAGCGTGAAGTGCACCTTCTGGCGTGACAGAACCTTCTCCGTCTTGGCGTCGAGGATGGTCAGTACGGCAATGCCCTTTTCCGTCTTTCCGCTCGTGGCATCACCTTCGCCGCCAGTGCCAATGTTGTGTATTTCGGCTGCTATGGTAGCCTTGTCGCCCTGTCTCAGGAAGCGTGGCATCATAACCTGCGCCATCAGGTTCTTCTGTGCTACGACCTTCTCGTTCAGGATGGTCGTGAGCATGTCCTGCGTGTGTGCCAGTCCCAACAGTCGCCATGTGGTCAGACTCTCGGGCAATTGGAACGAGATGCTTACCTTTCCATTCTTGTCGGTGCGCAGCGATGGCATGAAGAATGCCGTCTCGTCGAAGTTCTCACGCATTCCAACACCATTCAGCGTCACGTCGTCGATAGTGTTCGCCTCGTCCAGGCTTTCCAACTCCTGGGAAGCACTTTCGGTTCCTGCGGCGGTGGCTGTGGCAGCCAATTTTTCCTGTAAGTACAGTGCGTTTGCCACTGGTCCGGCATACGAGTCGGTATATGCCTCGCTTACTCGTGTTCGTACTCCTCCCTTTGTGCTCATCTTGACGCTTCCTGTCGCCCCTCTCCTGAGGTAGCCGTACGGCAGGTTAATGAACAGTTCGCTGTCAAATGTGGTGTTGAAGAAGGCTTTGTCATTTATCGGATATAGCTCGAAGTTCTTCCATATCCAGAACGAACGGTCGTGGAAGAATGGAGAGTAATGGTAGTATGCTATGTCGCGCTGCAGATTATGCGTAAAACTCCATCCGTGACCATATATGGCATCGAGCGAGGCATCATACAGCGATGCCATCAGGTTTGCCGTTGCCGGTTTGCCGTCTGGTCGCGTCAGTTCCAGTTGCCAGGTCTCCTTCTGTCCCGGCAGAAGATGGTCGCGGAAGGTTATCCATCTGTGCTTCAGTTGCTTGTCGGGCAGGGGGGCGTAGAAAGTCGCATGCTGGCGTAACATTCTGTTCTGGTTCACCGTTGCCACCACCAGTGTCACTCCGTCCCCATATGTCTCGTCGTATTTCACGTCGAAGTTGACTATACTGTCGTTTACGTGTAACAGCTTGTCCTCTATCACCTTGTCGTTGCAGGCAAGCGTGACGTATATGTAGGCGTCGCGCGACGAACCAATCTGCACCTTGCAACTCTTGCCACGCTGCAGGTCGGTGTCTGGTGCGTAGAACCACAGTGCTGTGTCGATGACTGGTCGGCTGTCGCTTCTGCTGAACAGTATCAGTTTCATGCTGGCAGATGCCGTGTCGATGATGGCTTTCTCCTCGTCGCTGCGCTTTGCCGTGGCAGTTATGCTGAGGTCGTACCTGCCAGATGCCAGGCTGCCGAGGAAGTCGGTCTTGATGTTTTCGCCACTCTTCTCCACACATTCATGCACAACCTTTCCATCCCGCATGAACTTCATCTGCAAGTCTCCTTCGATGGTCTTGCCTGTTGATGTGTTCAATATGATGCTCCAGTCTTCATGCTTGTCCTTGTCTATGATTTTCTCGCCTTGCGAGATGCCGGGCAGATTAACCAGTACAGACAGTGAACGCTTGCAGATGTAGTTCGACAGTGTCTCATTGTGCGTCTCGCCAGCCGCACTTGTTATGTCGAATGACGCGAAGAGAACCTTTCCGTTGTAGTATGAGTATGGTTCGTTGTCGCTGATATCGTCCCAGTAGGGGATAGTCACCTCAAAGTGTCCATTCTCGTCGGTGGTTACTGTGTCCGTATTCAGTTCAAGCCTGTCCTTCTGTGTCTTGCGGCGCCAGTAGAAGATGATGTCTTTCCAGTTGTATTTTCCTGTCACCCTTGCACCCCTCACAGGCACTCCGCTGTATGATGTGGCAGTTCCCGACAGGATTACCCTGTTGTCGTCGCTGCTCAGTCGTGGCTGGTCGAGGCTTATCTCGAATGTCGGGCGCTTGTATTCCTCCACTTTCACATGAGTGCCCATGCGGTCGTCTATATATATATAATATGTACCCGTAAGACAATCTTCGGGCAGAGTGAAGTCGGTACTGAACACTCCCATCGAGTCGGTTTCTACGTCGACGGATTGCTCTATCTCGTGCTTCGCATTGTAAAAGTCAATCTTGTGAGTGTTGTTGGCGACAACGCTTTCCGTCCATTTCTTCCTCTTGCTCTCCACGCCGCCCACGTGCACCGTCTGACCTGGGCGGTAGATAGACCTGTCTGTGTAGATGTTCGTCTTCTGCTCCCTGTCGTCCGAGTATCGTCTCACATTCGGGCGATAGATGGTTTCGTCTGGCAGATGGCGGTCGTCCCCCAGTTCTACGTGCATCGACATCGAGCGGTGTCTGTCGGTGTTCGGATAGTCGTTTGGCGTGATGTCCACCGTGCCGTCTTGTCTCGTCACGAGCCTTTTCGTATAGGTGGTGTCCTTGTCGTTCGTGCGGAACAGTTTCACCGTCGCTCCTTCAACTGGCGCTCCGCTTTGTGCGTCGCTCACCGCTATGCGTACCGTCTCTCCCGGCAGTTCGATAGCGGCAGTATGCAGTCTGCTTGTTATGAAATACTCGATGCTGTATGGCTCGTCCGACTTCGCTAACTTCTCTTTTGTCTTCGAGGAAAGCAGTATGGCATATTTGCCAGGTTGTGGAGCCTTCCAGTCTATCGTTTCTTTGAACGTCTCCCACGGCTTGTGCTCGTGGCAGACAATCTTTTGCGTCGACACCATTGTCGTGTGCTGGGCAAGATACTGGCTTTCGTTCATGGCTTCCGAATACTCTTCCACGTCGTAGTCGCTGTGCATCTGCAATACGCTAAACATAATCTCGGTGACGTTCCTGACACTGAACGTTACCTTGTAGTCTTTGCCAGGGTAGGGGCGCTGCGTGTTCAGTTTCATCATAACAGAAGGCTCCGTCAGCATCCTCTTATAGTTTTGCAAGTCGCTCTTCTTCCTGTATTTCGGATACAGACGCACACCCTCGTCCAGCCAGTCAATCATCCTTGCAGTGTCCTTCTCGCATTGAGCAAGATTGTAATATACTATGCCGCAGTTCTTCTGCTTGGCATATTCCTCCTTCAGTGCCAGCAGAGTCTCGTACTTCTTCTCCCTCGGAGTCCATACCAGTGTGTCGATAATGAGTTCAAGCGCGGCGGCACGGTTACCCTGAGCCTTATAGAAGTCGATAAGGTTCTTCATCTTCGGTATGTTGTTCTCACCCTTCATCTCCGTTGCCATGTACATTCGTGTCTGCTCCGACTCCCGCCACACAACCATCAGCATGTCGTTGTCGAAGATGTCGTCGTCGTTGCCCTTCGACAGCAATGGCAGCCACTGGCTGATCTTTGCCCGGTGCAGTATGTTCAGGTCAGCCATGGCGTTGCTGAAACATCTTGCCGACTTCTCCCTGTAGTCTGTCGCCCCGTTTATATTTGCGTTCTCCTGATACAGGTAGCCAAGAGCCGCCTCGTTTACAGCCCTTTCTGTCGGGTCGGTAATCAGGTTCTTGCGTCTTTCCAGTTTTGCGATGTTGGGCATTATGCTGTCTGGCATGACACTCTGCTGTTCTAACATCGAGCGCAGAATCGCTGCCAGTTCCTTGGCGCCCTTAGTCTGTGCCGAGGCGCTGATGGTCATCAGAAGAAACGAAATAATGCATATAAAGTAGCGCATAACAAAGAGTTGGTTAGGTATTTTGGTGGTTTGTCTTATTTCTGTTACAAAGTTAACGAGAAGTCATCAAACCTCCAAATAAAGTAAAAAAGTATAACGAGTTTTAGCATTTTTTTTATTATGAGAACACGCCCCTATATACTATGTATATTAAAGCGCCCAAAATGCCTTCTGGCACACTCTGCCGAGCACCTGAAAAGTTCTGCAGCGGCTTTTCAAAAAAACTGCTGCGGAACTTGTGCAGGTTGCGCGTGTGTATTTCCTGACTTCTGGAGCGATTCCGGCATCTTTCGGACAGACAGACGGACAGACAGTTCGAAAATGTAAGGTAATGGCATGAAACAACTTCTTAGGGCAAAAAAAGTGAGGGGCACAGGATTGCACCCCTCATGGAATTGAATTCAGACGTTTGATGTAAAGTGTCTCTTGTTTTACCTTGGCTTGTTTCTTATTTTGCTGGGACCTCCTTGAGCAGTGCCTTGAGGAAGGTCCAGAACTTGGCTACGCTCGGTATGTTGCAACGCTCGTTTGGTGTGTGTGGCGAGCGGAGTGTGGGACCGAAGCTTACGAGGTCCATCTTTGGATATACTCCGCCGATGATGGAGCACTCCAGACCTGCATGGCAAACCTGTACCTTGGCGTCCTCGCCGAAGAGCTGCTTGTGTACATTGACCATTGTGGCTGTGATTGGACTGTCGAAGTTTGGCTGCCAAGCACCATACTGACCGCCGTACTCAACCTTCATTCCTGCCATAGAGAAGCATGCCTCCTGCATCTCCTGGATGTATTCCATCATGGTTTCGTTGCTTGAACGTGCCAGGATGAGGATGTCTGCCTTGCCGCCTCCAATCTCGATGATGCCGAGGTTGGAACTTGTCTCCACCACGTCGGGGATAGAGGGGATGTAGCGCAAGACACCGTCGTGGCAAGCCGTGATGGCGTTGACGATGTTGTCCTGAATCTCCTGAGGTACGATGCCGGCAGGCATGTCGGTTGTCTCGACAGTCAGGGTTATAGTGTCCTCGACACCGCGGAACTCGGTCTCGAAGGTCTTCTTGCAGAACTCTACCAGATCCTTTATGTCGTCGAGGTTGTCGGCAGGAATGGTCAGAACTGTCTCGGCTGTGCGTGGAATGGCATTGCGCATGTTGCCACCCTTCCATGTTGCCAGGCATGCGTCGTCGTCCTGGATCGCTTGACGAACTACGCGTGCCATCAGTTTGTTGGCGTTGGCACGACCCTCGCAGATCTCCAGACCAGAGTGTCCGCCCTTGAGGTCCTTCAGTGTAATCTTCACTGCCACGTCTCCTGCTTCGGGCTCTACTTCCTTGTAGCCGAGAGATGCAGAGATGTTGACGCCGCCGGCGCTGCCGATGACAAACTCGCCCATTGTCTCGTTGTCGATGTTCAGAAGAATGTCGCCATTCAGTGTGTCGGCAGCAAGGTTGTTGACACCGTACATGCAGGTCTCCTCGTCGGCAGTGATGAGTGCCTCCAGCGGACCGTGCTCTATGTCATTGCTCTCGAACACTGCCATGATTGCAGCCACACCCATACCGTCGTCCGAACCGAGGGTGGTGCCTTTTGCCTTCACCCATTCTCCGTCGATGTATGTCTCGATGGGGTCTGTCTCGAAGTTGTGCGTGCTCTCGTCGGTCTTCTGTGGCACCATGTCCATGTGTGCCTGGAGAACTGCAGTCTGACGGTTCTCGTAGCCGGCGGTGGCGGGCTTGCGCATAACGATGTTCTCTGCGTTGTCCTTGAAAGCCTCTATGCCGTGCTCCTTTGCCCAGTCGAGCAGGAACTGCTGTACTTTCTCGAGATGTCCGCTTGGACGTGGAATCTGTGTCAGAAGATAGAAGTTCTTCCAGATAATCTGAGGGTCGAGTTCTTGAATTGTCATATTGCTATTTGTTTTATTATTTTGTGCGTTGTTGTGCGTATTTGGCAGAAGTGATGTTTTCCTGTTTCTTCCCATTTGGCAGAAGTGTTGTTTTTATTTCTTTCCATTTGGGAGAGGGGTTTGGGAGAGTGGCTTCGTGAATGTCAGGGCTGTAACACTGTATATGCCGAGCAGTGTCACGAGAGCCGTCTGGATGGTGTGGACGATGAGCACAAAAACGGCTCCGTCTATCTGGCTCACTCCGAAGAGTACAAGTACGGTCTTCACGGCAAAGTGCCACGGACCGGCGCCGTTGGGTGTCGGAACCAGAACGGCGAATGTGCCGACGACGAATGCCACGAGAGCCGGCATGCAGCCAAGCACACTGCTGTAGTCGAAGCAGAAGAAGGTGAGGTAGAAGTGCAGATAGTATGCCACCCATATGCCGACGGAATAGGCTATGAAGAGTCCGCGTCGGCGTATGTATCGTATTGAGAAGAGTCCGTCACGCATGTCGTTGAGTACGAGCCTGGCTCTCTCGAGCATATTCATCTTCTTGGCGATGAACCAGCAACTGGCAGTGAGTGTCAGGATGCAGAAGGCGGTGACTATGTAGCCGGTGACGGAGAACTGGCTGAGTATGCCCTCCATCGACATGCCTGTCTGGCGCGCTATGTGTGTGAATACCGGTATCTGCGTTATGATGGTTATGAAACTGAGCAGCAGGATGATGAGAATGTCGACGACGCGCTCGGTGACGACGGTGCCTATTCCCTTGCTGAAGGAAACGCCGTCGTAGCGCTTGAGGACTCCGCATCTCAGCAGTTCGCCAACGCGCGGCACGACAAGGCTGCTGCCGTAACTGAGGAAGATGGCGTTGATGCAGGTGCTGGTGCGCACCTTCTCGCCCATCGGTTCGAGCGACTGCTTCCAGCGAAGGGCACGAAACACCTGTGCCAGAATGCCGAACGGAAGCGATAGAATCATCCACGTCCAGTTCATCTCGCCGTCCAGTGCTGACCATATCACGTCCCACTCAATACCTCTGTACATCCACCAAAGGATACCTGCAGCGATAGCTATTGGCGATATTATCTTGAAGATGTTGCTGAGTATTCTTTTCAATTACTGAATTTATTTGTATCTTTGCGCAAATTTACTACAAAAAACTGAAAAGATGAAGAGTGTAAGGCCAAAAAAGTTCCTTGGACAACATTTTTTGACTGATTTGAGCATAGCCAGCGACATAGCCGACACGGTGGATTCGTGCCCCGACATTCCGGTTCTGGAGGTGGGTCCGGGTATGGGTGTCATGACGCAGTACCTGATAAAGAAACCGCGACAGATAAAGGTTGTGGAGATTGACTTTGAGTCGGTTGAGTACCTTCGCAAGAATTTCCCCCAACTCGAGGACAACATCATCGAGGATGACTTCCTGAAGATGCACCTTGACCATACGTTCGACGGCAAGCCGTTCGTGCTGACCGGCAACTATCCTTACAACATATCAAGTCAGATATTCTTCAAGATGCTTGACAACAAGGACCTCATACCGTGCTGCACAGGTATGATACAGAAGGAGGTGGCAGAGCGCATCACAGCAAAGCCTGGCAGCAAGACCTACGGCATTCTGTCGGTGCTGATACAGGCATGGTACAGCGTGGAATACCTCTTCACCGTACACGAGCATGTGTTCAACCCGCCACCAAAGGTTAAGTCGGCGGTGATAAGAATGACACGCAACGACGTCACGTCGCTCGGATGCGACGAGGTTCTCTTCAAGCGTATAGTGAAGACAACCTTCAACCAGCGACGCAAGACATTGCGCAACAACATACGACCCTTGCTGACCGACCTCAACAACCAGCGCGAGCAAGCTGGCGAGCCGGTGGTGGACTATACCGAAATGCTGACGGACGAGGTGTTCAACAAACGTCCCGAACAGTTGTCTGTCCGGGACTTCATCGAGCTTACTAACCGAGTAAGCAGTATGGGGTAGTGTAGGTGGTGCGTATCCTCCATTCCTGCGGATAGAGGTTGTTGGCACGGTTTCCTATGTTCTTGACAAATCCGAGTGGCAGTCCCTTGTACCTGACAAGGACGATGCCCTTGGGCGCGTCTATGCGAAGCACCTCGTGGCGGAGATAGGCGAGAGCCTCGTCGTACGTTAGTTCACATTCGGGGTAGCAGCACTTCTGACCCTCCACGCTTGCCCCCTCCTTATAGTCGGCACTCATGGCGAGTGCGTGGTCGGGAATCATGTCCTTGCCCTTTGCCATGGGTGCGTGTATGCCGTCGAAGAAGCAGCGCAGTCCGTGACGTATCTTTCTGCGGAGTTTCTCCCTTACATTCTCGGAGAGTTTTTCTATATTTGCCAGACGCTCTATGCGTTCTATATTTTCTGGGTTCTCTGGTTTTTCCAGACATTCTGGTTTTTCGTCAGTGGTTGATTGCAAGTTCTTTCGCAGTATTGCAATGTAAAAACCCTCTCCCTTGTCGCGCCCGGGCAGGAAGTGTCGTTCCTCGAGCAGTTCGGCACCCAGTTCGGTGGCTATCCACCTTGCATTGTCTTCGTCCTCGAAGTGGTTGAACGTGCAGGTGCTGTAGACGAGCGTGCCACCTTCCTTCAGGCATGGCCAGATGCTCGCGAGGATGTCGCGCTGACGATGCCAGCAGAGGTCTACGTTTTCGAGCGACCAGTCGCGTATGGCTCCCTCGTCCTTGCGGAACATACCCTCGCCCGAGCATGGAACGTCGGTCACAATGAGGTCGAAGGTGTTGCTGAATGCACCGAACTCGTTGGGGTAGTTCTGTGTGACGAACGTATTTGGGTAGCCCCACTTTGTCATGTTTTCTGCCAGTATCTGCGTGCGCTTGGCTATAGGCTCGTTGCTGATGAGTATGCAGTCTTCAGGCAGCAGGCTCCTGAGCAGGGTGGACTTTCCACCAGGCGCTGCGCAGAGGTCGAGTGCTACGTCGCACTTTACCCCCTCGTCGTGCTGCCCCTTTTCATCATGCTGTGCGTCTCCCTTGTGCTGTGCGTCTTCCTTGTGCTGTGCGTCTCCTTTGTTCCTGTGGCAGAAAAAATGCCTGTTGAGCGCCTCAGCAAGATACATCGATGAGGCTTCCTGCACGTAGTATGCTCCGGCATGGAAGAGAGGGTCGCAGGTGAAAGACGGTCTCTCGTCGAGATAGTATGCACCTTGGCACCATGGTACCGGCGAGAATGAGGACATGTCCTTCTCCTCGCTCAGAATTGTCATCTTCTTGGGGTTCAGACGTATGGATACACACGGTTCGGCAGAGAGTCCCTCGAAGAGACGCTCCGCCTGTTCGTCGCCATACTGCTGGCGCATCAGTGTTATGAAATCTTCGGGCAGCTGCATTGTGTCAGACGCTTACAACACCCTTGATGGCAGGCCACGGGTCGTAGCCTTCAAGCGTGAAGTCCTCGTACTTGAAGTCGAAGATGTTCTTCACCTCGGGATTGATAATCATGCGTGGCAGTTGGCGTGGCTCGCGCGAGAGCTGCAACTTCACCTGCTCGAGATGGTTGGTGTAGATGTGCGTGTCGCCGGTGGTGTGGATGAAGTCACCGGGTTCGAGGTCGCACACCTGAGCCATCATCATGCAGAGCAGGGCATAGGATGCGATGTTGAACGGTACGCCGAGGAAGGTGTCGGCACTGCGCTGATAGAGTTGCAGCGAGAGACGTCCCTTGCCGCCGGGAGTGGCAGGCGGGGCGACGTAGAACTGGAAGAATGCGTGGCATGGAGGCAGGTTCATGTTGTCGATGTCGGCAACGTTCCATGCGCTGACGATGATGCGCCGGCAGTTGGGATCCTTCTTTAGCGTGTCAACGGCATTCTGTATCTGGTCGATGAAACCACCGTTGTAGTCGGGCCAGCTGCGCCACTGGTAGCCGTAGATGTGACCGAGGTCGCCCGTCTCGGGGTCCGCCCACTCGTTCCAGATGCGCACGCCACGCTCTTGCAGCCACTTGGCGTTGGTGTTGCCGTCGAGGAACCACAGCAGTTCGTAGATGATGCTCTTGAGATGCACCTTCTTGGTGGTGAGCAGCGGGAAACCCTCCTGCAGGTTGAAACGCATCTGGTGGCCGAAGATACTGATGGTGCCAGTACCTGTGCGGTCGCCTTTCTCTACGCCTTCATCCAGAATTCTCTTTAATAAGTCCTGATACTGTTTCATGATTGCTTTTTATTCTTCTTTGTTTTTTACTTCGGTGGGCTTCATCTCCGATGTCTCCTTGCCTGGAGTTGCCTCGGTGGCTTTCATCTCCGACATTTCCTTGCTGACGGGAGTGTTGGCAGAGGTCTTGTCGAAGAGGCCGTAGGTTGTGCGGAGTACGCGGAACTCCGTGCGACGGTTGTACGAGTTGCACGTCTCCTGCTTCTCGTTGTCCTCAAGTTTCAGTATGTAACTCTCGGTAAGCGTGTCGCCCTGCTGCAGGAACGTGTTCTGCTCAGCCATCTTGCGTGTTACTATCTTCGGTCGGCTCTCGCCATATCCGACCGGTGTGAGTCGGTCGTTGGGGATGCCGTGGTCGATGAGATAGCGCACCACACTCTCGGCTCTGCGCTGGGAGAGTTTCATGTTGTATTCGTCGGCTCCGCGGTAGTCGCAATGGCTTGAGAGTTCGATGGTTATGTTGGGGTTCTCGTTGAGAAGCGTTACGAGTGAGTCGAGCGCCATGGTCGACGACTCGGTGAGTTCGGCACTGTCAAATTCGTAGAAAACGTTGCGCACCAGCACCGGTGCGTTGAGGCTTGCCAAGGGGAACTGCAGCACATATTCCTTGCTGACACTGCTTGTGTCGACCGACAGTTCCTCCTTGTGGTTCAGGTAGCCCTTGCATGTTCCCAGGAAGAGGTAGTCCACCTTGGGGTCGACCACAGTCTCGAACGATCCGTCACCCTTGACGCTTATCTTCTTGTTCGTGCCGTCGTTTCCCACCATGTAGACCAGTGCCTCTGGCAGTTCGTAGCCGTCCTTTTCGTATACCCATCCCTTTACGGTCTGCAGTATCTCGGGACATTCGAACGAGAAGATGTGGTCCCAGCCACGTCCGTCGCCTCGGTTGGAACAGAAGTAGCCTCGGTTGTGTACGCCCTCGAAGGTCATGCCGAAATCATCGCCGCTGGAGTTCATCGGATATTTCAGGTTCTCGATGGTCCACACATCCTTCTTCTTTTCCGTGGTGTCCCTCGTGGCACAGAAGAGGTCGAGGCCGCCCATGCCGGGGTGACCGTTTGAGGAGAAGTATAGGTCGCCGTTGGGGCGGAATGTCGGGAACATCTCGTCGCCCTCGGTGTTGATGTCGGGACCGAGGTTTTCGACGCCTCCCATACCGTTCTCGCCAATGGCTATCTTCCAGATGTCAAGACCTCCGTAGCCGCCGGGCATGTTGCTGACGAAATAGAGCCAGTTGCCGTCGGGCGAGACTGCCGGGTGGGCGAAACTCGAGAGTGTGTCTCGCGATATCTCAAGTTTCTGGGGCTTGCTCCACGATGCATCGCTGCGCTGGCTGGTGTATATCTCGGCATAGCGTGGATAGTCGGGGTCGTAGGTGCAGATGGTGATGTACATCGTCTTTCCGTCGGGCGAGAAGCAGCATGCCCCCTCGTCGTACTCGCTGTTCACCTCGCCCTCGCACGCTTCCGGTTGGCTCCACTTCTGCTTGTCGTCGAGTTTCGAGAAGAAAATGTCGGCACTCTTCGTTCCGGTTATGCCGCTTATCTCGTCGCCGGTGGCCTGTGAGCGTGTCGACGTGAGGTATAGTTCGTCCCACTCGTCGCCCGAGAGAACGGGCGAGAAGTCGGAGCGCCTTGAATTGAAAATGGGTTGTTTCTTGACGGTGTAGTTGGTAGGCTTGTTCTTCCAGATGGGAGCCATCGTGCAGCCCTGTATGCCGAGTCTGGCAAGTTTGTTGTCGGGCACCGAGTCCAGGAAAAGGCGGTAGTTCCTGGCAGCGTTCTTGTAGTCGCCCTGGCGGTGCTGCATCTGTGCCAGGTAGAAGGTTGCCATGGAGTCGTCGTAGTGGTAGCGTATGGCGTTCTGGTATGCACCCATAGCCTTGGCTGTGTAGTTTATCTTGCGATAACATTCCGCCATCTTCCATGCACGTTGTCCGCGCTTCGTCTTGTCCTTGACGGCGGTTTTCGAATACGCCTTCTTGTATTCGGCTGCTGCGTCGTAATATTCGCCTATGGCATAGAAAGCGTCACCCTTCTTGACATTGCTCTCTGCACCACATCTGCAGAACAGTGTGATGATGCCTATGATTATAAAGAGTGTCTTGAGTGCTTTCATTCTTCTTCTGTTTATGTTTGCCGAGCCGGCGTCACGACAGTTAGCATACAGGGCTTCGGGGCGTCGTATCAGTTCATATATAAACGAGAGAACACGTTATTTATTGCCTTTGCCCTTCTTTTTGGGCTCGTCGCCAGTCGCTTCAACGTATCTGCTGCTGTTGTCGCTCAGCACCTGCTTCACCATGTCACCCACCATCTGCTTCAGTTCGTCTATGAACTGTCTGGTCTCGTACTGGTGATGCTCTATCTGGCGCAGTTTCTTCTCCCATATGCCTGTCAGTTCGGCACTCTTCAGCAGTTCCTCGTGAATCAGTCCGATGAGCTGCACGCCGGTCGGCGTTGCCCAGAGCGATGTCTTCTCCTTTCTTATATAATGTCGGCGGAAGAGGGTTTCTATTATGGCAGCTCTGGTAGACGGTCTGCCTATTCCGTTCTCCTTCAGGGCGTCTCTCAATTCCTCGTTGTCAACCAGTTTGCCGGCAGTCTCCATGGCTCGGAGCAGTGTCGCCTCGGTGTATGGCTTGGGTGGTGTTGTCCACTTCTCGGTAAGCGAGGGTATGTGCGGACCGCTCTCTCCCTTGGTGAACGCGGGCAGTTGCTTTTCCGCCGCATTGTCGGAAGCGTCACCGTTGGCAGTCTCTGCCGCACTGCTTCTCTTGAAGACCACCTTCCAGCCATCGTCGATGATGTGCTTGCCTGTGGCTCTGAAGGTTATTACCTCCTGAGTGCTCTGTGCGGCGGTGGCAGAAGGTGCTTCGCCTTCGCCAGTGACGGTGGTCTGTGGTCTGCTCACCGGCACCTCGCCGATGACGGTTGTCGTCTCGAAGGTGCAGTCGTCGTAGAATGCTGCTATGAAACTCCTTGCAATGAGGTCGAACACCTTTTGCTCCATGTCGGTCAGTCCCTGTGGCGGCACGCCGGTGGGTATGATGGCATGGTGGTCGGTCACCTTGCTGTTGTCGAACACCTTCTTCGACTTCTTCAGCGGTTTGCCGCCGAGTGGGCGCACCAGTTCGGCGTATATCTGCTGGTTGGCAAACTTGGTGAGGAAGAGTCCGTTCATTATCTGCGGACACTTGGGGTATACGTCGTCGGGCAGGAAGGTGGTGTCGACACGAGGGTAGGTAGCAAACTTCTTCTCGTAGAGGCTCTGTATGAGCTGCAGCGTGGTGTCGGCAGAGAAGCCGAATTTCCTGTTGCAGTCTACCTGCAGACTGGTAAGGTCGTACAGGCGCGGAGCGGACTCGCTGCCTTTCCTCTTGCTGACCGATGTGACGGTAAGGTTGTTGTTCTTGATGCCTTCCAGAATGTCCTTGCCCTCTTGTTCGGTGGCGTATTCTATCTGCTTGAAGATAGGGCCCTTCGACTTCATCGTCTTGCCCTGCTTTGCCGCTTCGGCAATCTGTGCGGCCTCTTCTGCTTCGGCGTCCTCGTCGCGTCCGATGGCGGTGAACTTGGTGTCGCGGTAGAGTGTGGAGAGAATCCACGACTGCCTTGGCACGAAGTTCTCTATCTCATGCTGTCTGCGCACTATGAGCGCCAGGGTAGGGGTCTGCACGCGACCTATGCTGAGCACCTGGTTCTGTACGCCTCGCTGGCGGTACTTGAGGGTGTAGAGTCGGGTGGCGTTCATGCCGAGAGTCCAGTCGCCGATGGCTCGCGCCAGACCAGCCTCGTACAGGCTCTGGTACTCGCTCTGGTCCTTGAGGTTCTGGAAGCCCTCGCGTATGGCCTCCTCGGTAAGCGAGGAAATCCAGAGGCGCTTGACGGGACACTTGGCACCTGCCTTCTGCATTACCCACCGTTGTATGAGTTCACCCTCCTGACCGGCATCACCGCAGTTGATGATACCCTCGGCAGCCTGCATCAGTCGCTGTATGGTGCCGAACTGCTTCTCGATGCCCTTGTCTGCCTTCAGCTTGATGCCGAAGCGTGGTGGAATCATGGGCAACTGTCTCAGGCTCCACGTCTTCCAGAGCGGGTTGTATTCGTGAGGTTCCTTCAGTTCGCAGAGGTGGCCAAATGTCCAGGTAACCTGGTATCCGTTACCCTCCATATAGCCATCGTGCTGGGAGTTGGCTCCCAGCACATGTGCGATGTCTTTGGCGACAGATGGTTTCTCTGCTATACAAACTATCATCTTATAATCTTCTTTCCGTTCTGTATGAGTATGCCGTGGGCGGTCTTGCCTGCCTTCCTTCCTGTCAGGTCGTAGATGGTTCCGTCGGTGGCGTTGTGTATCTTGCCTGCTGTTATGGCGTCAGCCTCGTCCTTCTTCAGGATGAAGTTGTCGAAGCCGCAGATGAACTCGTCCGAGATGTGGCTTGCTTCAAGTCCTATCTTGGTGGGTTCCTCGCCGTTGGATGCAAACTCGATGGTTATGGTCTGCCAGGTGTTGGGTCTGGCAGGTGTCTGCTTGTTGTCGTTGATGTAGACGTAAGCCTTGTTCGACGACGTCGTGCTTGTGGCGTATACGTCGGCACTGAGTGTGTAGTTACCCTCGGGCAGCAACACGTTCTGGTAATAGTCGAGCACGCTTGTGCCCCAGCGTTGGCGAACCCACAGTGTCTGGCTCCCTCCGTTCTCGTTCTGTGTCTTTCCGGCAAAGAAGTTGGAGTAGTAGAAGTCGCCGTCCTTCAGTGCTGTCAGGTCGTTGTTGTCTCTTGTGCCGTAGTCAACGGTCCATCCTTTGGGCTGGTAGATGGCACGGTCGGATGTTGGGTTGCTGAAGACCGAGTACGTATCTTCAAAGTCGCCGTTGTCGAATGTTGTCTTGTACTCGCTTGTCTCAAAAGGGAGGCCCTGAGCGTCGCACACCTCCTTGCGTGTGAGTGTGGTGTTGTAGATGCTGAAGTTGTCTATAGTGCCAACATAGTCGACGTTGCTCGAAGCCACGTTGCTGTCCCACCACTGGGTTCTGCCTATGTAATTGCGCGTACACTTGCCCGACATGCTTATCATGTATGCCTCGTTCTGGTTCTCGATGCCGCTGCCGGTCAGCTCGCCGTTGACGTAGATGCTGGTGGTCTTGGTGCGTGCATTGAAGGTGACGGCTATCTTGTAGGTCTTGCCTGTGTTGATGGTTGCCGAACTGTTGGTCATTGTCGTAGAACCGCCTGCGTACTTGATGCCTGCGCAGAAGGTGTTGACGCGGCAGAAGATGCTGTTGCCGCTGCTGAAACCGAAGTCGTAGAAACGTGGGGCGTTGCTCACGCTCTTGGGTGTTGCCTCGAAGAGGATGGTGTAGCTTCTAAGACTGTCCATCACCTCAGGATCTACTACTGCGTAACCGTTGGTGCTGAAGCCGTTGGCTGTGTTGGCAGAGAGGTCGAGTTTTCCCTTGTTCAGTTTGGCGCTGCCCATCAGTGTGATGCCCTCTTCCTCCTTGTCGAAAGTGAAGTTTGCCAGAAGGTTGTCCTTTAAGTTGCGTGGCATGGCGGTGACGGTGAATTGGCGCGACACACTGCCGATGGTGGCTGTCAGGACGACGGTCTTCTCGCTTGTGGGTGCGCTGAATGTGCCCTGTGCGTCGATGATGTCGGCATTGCTGCTGGTCCACTCTATGTTCTCGCCGCTCACCTTGGTGGGCAGGACGACGTCGGTCGAGGTCTTCCTGGGCAGGAAGAGCGAGTTGAGAACCTCCTTCTCTATGTTCTGCTGTATCTCGTGTTGTGGCAGGCACTCGGTCAGCACGCCTTCATTCTTTGGCGCCTCGATGGTGATGTCCTCGATGACCTGGTCGATAAGTCCGTTGCGGTAGATGTACAAGGTGCTGCCGTTGTATGCTATGGAGAGGTTCCATGTGTCAAGGATTGAGTAGTAACTCTTGCCGTCGGTTGTTGCAGGGCAGGTCTGCCATGCGTCGCTGGTGTAGAGTTGGTTCTGGCTGTCGTAGCGCTTTCCGACAATGGTGATGTATGGACGGTGTGTGGTGGCATCCAGAGTGTACTTGATGCCGTTGTCCAGTGTCAGCAATTCGCCGTAGTATTTGCTGGCGTCCATCTTCAGCGTCGTGCTGTAGGTGAAGGCGTTCTTTGCAGGCTCGGCATTGTTCTTGATGTCGGATGGCGTCCACTCGTAGTCGCACTGTATGCTGGTAGGGTAACCCTTTGGATATTTGCCGCATACGATCCAGTAGAAGTATTCGCCGTTCATCCAGCTGAGGCGCAACTTGGTGCCGTCGCTGTTGGGCAGCACGAATGGACGCACGTTGTTCATCTTGCTGTCCTTGGTGATCTGCTCGCTGCTCTTCACTGTGCCGTTGTCGCTCAGTGTGTACTTCCAAATCTCGAACACGTTGCCGTGAGCGCCGGCTGTTGGCTTGCTGACATACATTATGTTAGGATTCTGCTGGTCGAGTGCCTCGCCGCCGCTGTAGCAGTATTCTGTGTTGGATGGGTGGAACTTGGCTCCACCGTCGCAGATGTCGGTCAGGGCCCACGACGAACCGGTCCAGCGTGCATAGTAGTACTCGTGCTGACTCTTGGCACTGTTTATCTTGACCATTGCTATGCGTGGACGCTCGTTCTTGTCGAGTGCTATCTGCCACACCCAGTCGCGTATGCCGTTGCTTGGGGCGTCGACCACGGTATATGGGTAACTGCTCTTGTACGAATCGGTCTTGTATACCTTGAAGGCACCGTTCTTGATGGTGCTCAGCTTGTTGCCCTTGATGTCCTCAAGAGTGGGCTCGCCACCCTTGTTGATGTTGATGACGTTGAAGTATATCCAGTTGGGACTCTCGTTGTCGGGATGGCCGGTTGTGTAGGTGACGTACAGTCTGTCCTTGCCGTTGCTGTAGTACTTGGCGTATGGACGCGCACCGGTGCTCTGTACCATCTGGAAAGGTCCCCAGTCGAACTTGCAGTCGCCCTTCTCGTCGGGCAGGGTGAGGCGTGCAATGGTTGGATGCCAACTGATGCCTCGCCAGCAGAGGTACCAGTGCTCGGGGTCGTCGCTCATGATGAACGGCGAAGGGTAGGTGGTGTTGTTGGCTGTTGCCAGACGCTTCTCCTCGCCGAGGCATGTTATGTCGCCGGGCTTTGTGCTGACTCTGTAGTAGAAGGCTGCCTCGTCGGTGTGGCGCGAGTAGATGATGAGTACTCGCTCGTCGGGCAGAACCAGGAAGGTGGGATTGTTGTGGTCGTCGGGCTGGAAGTAGCTGCGTACCAGGACGTCGCTTTTCTCGCCTGTCAGCCAGTTGTACTGTGTGGCTTTGATGTTGCCGTGTACGTCGATGTATCCGATGTACGACATGTTGATGCTGCCGCTTGCATTCTCATAGTGTGTGGCACGTGGGTCGGCAAACCAGCACCAGGCTCCTTCGTTTGCAACTGTGTAACCGTTAAAACTCTCTGCATAGGCATTGCAGATTCCTGTCAGCAGGCTACACAAGAATGTGAGGAGTACAAATCCCTTTTTCATGATAATTATGTGTGTTTTTGTGATTTTTACATTATATATTATGGTCTTTGTTTTTGCAAAGATACAAAAAAGTCTTTTATTACAAAGCGCAGAGCGTGTTTTTTGCTCTTTTTATGAATGTGGCATTGCTGGCAGGCTGGTTTCCGCTTGTATGGCGGACGCTTGTCCTATCGCTTTACGGATGTTATTATGCCGACAGACTTTGTTGTCTCGCTTGTAAGTATTTCTGCTTGCACGACGCCGTCCCTGAAACGGAAATGAAGGCGGCACGAACTGAGCCAATTTACGTAGTGGATTCTGACGTAGAGGTCGTCGTCGGTAGTCCATCCGTAACTTGATGCCGCATAGAACGGACCCTTGATGTTGCTGAAGTTGTTGAGGAACGGACGGAGGTTGAGCGGGTAGCCCTTTATCTCGTTTGTGTGCCATTTCTGGTATGTGCATACGAGGTTGAACTTCTTGCTGTTCTCTGTTCTAACTTTCAGTTTCAGTGTGGGTTCGGTGGTCAGGTTCTGCTTTCCGAACTCAAACTCGACACTCTTCCAGCCGAGCTTGTTCGTGCCAAGGTCAAGCTTTACGGGCATCAGGTGCTTGTTGCTGAATGCTTTGCCCTTGGTGGGTGCCAGTCGGTAGCGTGCTGCCAAGAGGGTGTTGTATTCGTTGCTGGGCGGCAACTTCTGGTTGGTGGCGCTTCTGCTCAGGTTCCACATCTCGCTGTTCTCCAGATTGCCGTTGCCTCTCATGCATTGTGTTATGGCGACAACCATATTCTTGTCAGGAATTATGTAAATATACTGGCCGTATGCTCCGTCGCACTTTACCACGCCAGGATAATTCATTACCCAGATGTGATAGCCGTACATCTGTCCGTTGGTGTTGGTGGACTGGTGCTTGCACATCTCGTCTATCCACTCGCTCGACACCAGTTGCTGGCCGTTCCACACTCCCTTCTGCAGTATCAGCTGACCGAACTTTGCCATCGATTCCAGTTGCATGTACAGTCCCCAGCCACCGCATGACACGCCTTCGGGCGACTCCTCCCACGCCACTTGCGTTATGCCCATCGGCGTGAAGATTCTTTCCTTCAGGTATTCGAAGATGGTCTTGCCCGTCACTCTCTGGACAATTGCCGACAGGAGGTAGCTGTCTATGCTGTCGTAGGCGTAGAGTGTGCCAGGCAGAGCCACGAACGACTTTGACAGGTATGCCTTCGCCCACTCGTTTTCGATGGTTCTCATCTTGGTGTCGACAGGTATGCCGAGCTGCATGGTCAGCAGGTCTCTCACCGTCACAACCTGCAGCGTGTCGCTCAGCGAGTCGAGAGGCAGTTCGGGGAAGAACTTGACGATGCTGTCGTTGATGGTCAGCAGACTGTCCTCTACTGCCAGCCCGACAGCAACGCCGGTAAAGGTCTTCGAGCAGGAGTAGAGCGTGTGACTGTACTCCTGGGCAAAGGGTTCGTTGTATTTTTCTGCCACCACCTTGCCGTTGCGGAGCACCATTACACCGTGTATGTCGGTGTCTTTCTGCTTCATGATGTTGTCTACGAAGTTCAATACGTCCTTCGAGTGCAGGCCCTCGTTCTCGGGAGTAGTGCGTGTCAGGTAGGTTAACTGTGAGAATGTGTTGGTGGCTGTAAGCAGCGAACCAACAAGGAGTATCAGAAATTTGCGTATCATTTTATTATGAATTTTGACTTACAAAATTACTTAAAAGTTTTTGATAATACAACTAAAACCTATATCTTTGCTATGGTAATGATGGCAAGTTTACGATAAAGCATTTCCTTGCTTGCGATAACCTGCCTGTTAACTCTTCGTTTTCGTCATCTGCCCTGCGCTGTTTCGCACTATGACAAGTGGCAAATCGTCGAACATCTTTTTAAAAACTTAAATCTAATGCTTATGGGACACAATGATTTTATGCAGATGGCTATCGACCTCAGTGTCGAGAATGTTGCAAATGGTGGTGGACCTTTCGGCGCTGTCATCGTAAGGGATGGCATGGTGATAGCCAAAGGGGTGAATCGAGTGACTGCCAACAACGACCCTACGGCGCACGCCGAAGTCAGTGCCATACGTGAGGCGTGCCGCAAGTTGCAGACCTTTCAGCTGAAGGATTGTGTGTGCTACACTTCCTGCGAACCTTGCCCAATGTGTCTTTCTGCTCTCTATTGGGCTGGTGTGAAGGAGATTTACTACGGCAACACCAAGGTTGATGCTGACAAGATTGGCTTTGGTGACGATTTTATTTATAGGGAACTCGAGAAACCATACAGCGAGCGTCTCATCCCATTGCATCCACTGATGCGTGCAGAGGCACTGCGCGCCTTCCGTGCTTGGGAGGAGAAGGACGACAAGATTGCCTATTGAGAATCTTTGTTTTCATACAGTCAAGGGACATGGCTGTAACGGCACGACGGGTATCTCCGCATCGGTAAGAGAATTTTTTTTCTCGGCACGAGAAAATTTTTTTTCTGGTGCAGAAAAAATTTTTTTCCGTAGCGAAAAAAAATTTTTTTCACTCGAACTGACAATGAATGACGCAGCGTGAACGGATTGATGCCTGCACGCCGAACGGACAAGAACTCAATGACGCATAATGAAAAAGGAAGCAAACCAAATCGGATTGCTTCCTTTCTTTATCTGTCTATGCCGTAGGGACGGTTATGCGTCGATAGTGGCGAATGTCGCGTTCTGCTCGATGAATTCGCGGCGTGGACCTACGTCTTCGCCCATAAGCATTGAGAAGATGTAGTCTGCTGCTGCCGCGTCCTCGATTGTTACTCTCTTCAGACAGCGACGCTCTGGGTCCATTGTTGTCTCCCAAAGCTGTTCGGGATTCATTTCACCCAAACCTTTGTAGCGCTGGGTGTGCAGACGCGAGTCGTTCTCGTTGCCGTCGCAGTACTGGCGGATGAAGTCCCATCGTTGCTGCTCGTCGTAGCAGTATTCCTCGTTCTTGCCGATTGAGCAACGATATAGGGGTGCCATGGCGATGTAGAGATGCCCGTTCTGGATGAGTTCGGGCATGTAGCGGTAGAAGAGTGTCATCAGAAGGGTGTCGATGTGAGAACCATCGACGTCGGCATCGGTCATGATGATTACCTTGTGATAGCGTAACTTGTCGTAGTTTGCCTCCTTGCTGTCCTCGCCCAGTCCGAAGCGTACGCCCAAAGCCTGAATGATGTTGTTGACCTCTTCGTGCTCGAAGGCCTTGTGCCACATGACACGCTCTACGTTGAATATCTTACCACGGATAGGAAGGATTGCCTGGAACTGACGGCTGCGGCCCTGCTTTGCAGATCCACCTGCCGAATCTCCCTCGACGATGAAGAGCTCGCAGTTTGCGGCATCCTTGTCCGAACAGTCGGCCAACTTGCCTGGCAGACCGCCTCCGGTCATTGGATTCTTGCGCTGAACACTCTCGCGTGCCTTGCGTGCAGCCACACGTGCTGTCGCTGCAAGGATAACCTTGTCGACGATGAGCTTTGCCTCGGCTGGGTGCTCCTCAAGATAGTTTGTGAGAGCCTCGCCAACAGCCTGCTGTACGGCACCTGCCACCTCGCTGTTGCCAAGCTTGGTCTTGGTCTGTCCCTCGAACTGAGGTTCTGCCACCTTGACGCTGATGACGGCTGTAAGTCCTTCGCGGAAGTCCTCACCGCTGATTTCGACATGGTTCTTTGCCAACTTCTCGAGTTCCTTGGTGCATTGTGCCTCGGCGTAAGCCTTGAGCGTACGTGTCAGCGCAGTGCGGAATCCCTGAAGGTGGGTACCACCCTCGATGGTGTTGATGTTGTTGACGTATGAATGAAGGTTCTCGCTGTAGCCGGTGTTGTACATGATGGCTACCTCGATAGGTGTGTTCTGCTTCTCGGTGTTGAGGTAGATTACGTCGTTGATGAGGCGTGTGCGTGTGCTGTCGATGTAACGGACAAAGTCGCGCAAGCCGCCTTCGCTGTGGAAGGTCTCGGTGCGTACTCCCTCGATGCCTGCTGCTTCGTTTGCCTCAGGACGGAGGTCTGTCAGCACGATGGTGATGCCGGCGTTGAGGTATGCCAACTCGCGCATACGGTTGGCAAGGATGTCGTACTTGTAGTGCACGGTGGTGAAGATGGTATCGTCTGGCCAGAACTGCTGGCGTGTACCGCGCAACTCTGTCTCGCCTACGATGGTGACAGGGGTCATTGGCTTACCCTTTGAGTATTCCTGCTGGTGAATCTTGCCGTCGCGGTAGACGGTACTTATCATTTTCTTGGAAAGGGCGTTGACACAGCTTACACCAACACCGTGAAGACCACCGCTGACCTTGTACGAGTCCTTGTTGAACTTACCACCTGCGTGAAGCACGGTCATTACAACCTCGAGGGCGCTCTTGTGCTCCTTCTCGTGCATGTCGACGGGGATACCACGACCGTTGTCCTGAACGGTGATTGAGCCGTCTTCGTTGATGGTGACTTCTATATGTGTACAGTATCCTGCAAGAGCTTCGTCGATAGAGTTGTCGACTGTCTCGTATACCAAGTGGTGGAGACCCTTCTCGCTGATGTCTCCAATGTACATCGCAGGACGCTTGCGCACAGCCTCAAGACCTTCGAGGACCTGAATGCTGGACGCTGAATAGCTGGCTTGTGTCTGTTCTATTTCTTCCATTCTGTTAGAAAATGCGTTACTTGTTTATGTGTGCAAAGTTACAAAAAAAAGACGATTTTATAAAATAAAATCGGCACTAATTTGGTAAAAAAAAGAAAACCTGCAAGACGATTGTCTTGCAGGTTTCGTTATTTCTTTCGGAAAAACTTCTATTAACCGAGCTTCTGGATGTACTTGCACAACTTAGACTTGAGGTTTGCAGCCTTGTTCTTGTGGATGATGTTAACCTTAGCCAACTTGTCCAAAGCCTTCTGCACGCTTGGGTACATTGCGATAGCCTCTTCCTTGTTTGTTGTAGCACGAAGCTTGCGAACTGCGTTACGCATTGTCTTAGCGTAGTAGCGGTTGTGAAGTCTTCTCTTCTCCTCCTGACGGATTCTCTTGAGTGATGATTTGTGATTTGCCA
>CAMAFX010000009.1 GCA_945833925.1 uncultured Prevotellaceae bacterium | reverse complement strand
TGGTCATCAACGACACAGACAACTCCCTTGCATGGATCTTTCGCCATGATGCCCTAAAAATGAGGTATTTTGTCAAAAATCAGAAAAATCGAAAAACACTGCAAATGGTTGTATATCAATTACTTTATTACTTTTCCTTTCCTTTGTTAGAGGCGGTTATATCCTGGCTCTGGGTACAGAAGCGGAGGAAGAGCAATCTTTCCTCCGCTTTTTCCTTTTAGCCACGATGCATGCAGGAACGAGGTGAGATGCTCCCAAGAGCATGGGCAAGGCGCAACCCACGGCGACTTGGCATTAAGCAACGGCACCCTGACCTGTTCCGGGTTGTGTCGGAACTTGAGGTGTGCGGCATCAGGTGCGCTGCCATCGGTAACCGGTGGCTGCTGGACCGAGGAGTGAGGATGCAGGTGCGCTGCCACAACAACACCACGCCTGACAACCTGAGGCTGATAGCGCGACAGAAGGCCTACTTCCTGGAACGAGGAAGGAAGGGTGGCATCGTGGTGAGTCCCTGCATCTCCGCTGGAGAGAAGGAGATAGCACGCGCCGCACTGGATGCCGGGCATCCGCTCATCGTCATCCTCGAGAATGGGTTCCCTCCTTTCTACAAGCCACCAGGCAAGTACTTCGAGGCTTGCACGAGAGGCCTCCTTCTGATGCTCGCCCCACGGCCCTATCACATGGAGAAGCGAACCATAACGCGCAGCCAATGCCTCACCCTCAACGACATGGCGCACTCCATCAGCGACGAACCCTGGACTCCCGAGCTTGAAGCTACGCTCAAACATTGACTTACCATTGTTTACCATCACTCTCATAGCCCCACTAAATTTTAATTTTTAACTCATTAACAATTATACCACCACTTTCGGATTTCGTACGGAAAAAATGCCTTTTTTTTCAAAAAAAATAAAAAAAATAAAAAAAAGGGGGGGATGTAGATAGCGCATAGCGCCAAAACCTCGTGCGTACACGCGCGCGCACTCCCCATCCCCCTCTTTCTTCTTTTTCTTTTTCTTCTTTTTATAAAGGGGGAGTGGGGGGAAACTTTTTCTTCTGTTTCTTTTCTTCTTTGTCCCCATTCTGACCAACAAAACTGGTGGAAGGCGAGAGCTTCCCCGGCTTCACGCAACCCTTCGGACTGCGAATTTTTCTTACACGAAGAGGCAAAAAAAGAGGCTTGCACGAGGCAACAGTGAGTGTCGCTGCACGAACAAAAAAATCTCGGTGCGTGAGTCGACCAAATCACGCACCGAGATTTTTCAAATCACGCACCGAGATTTTCAAAATCACGCAGCGTGATTTTTTTGTGACTGGAGCACAAACTCCGAAAGGACATAACACACACATACACAACGTGTTACACAAAACGAAAGACACCGTGTTTTACCGGCTTTTACCTACTGCCGGGGGCTTCTCACACCTTTAAGCAGAGAAAAACGAGAGCCTCCCCGATTGCGAATTTTCTTAACATAAACCCCACACCATGACTCGCAAAACGGGCCAGAGTATGGGGCTATTTCCTCTGTTTCCTGCGACTTTAATGTTAGCGTGAGGAATTGAAGAAAGGGAAAGAAAAAATTGGTTTTATTACCAATGGTTTCAATAATTGAAGCACCCCACCCTGTATCTATTTTTGAAACAGGGTGGGGGGCGATGATTACGACCAACTGACTTGACGTCTTGGGTTGGTACTGTCTGAATTCATACTTTTTTTTGCGATGGGGCACCGTTGCTATGATCAGCGGCGGTGACCCCGCGTATTCATGTGCTTGTTCATGTAGTGATGGTGCAGCATACTGCTGTATTTCATGCAGGTGCGGCATGCCATACGGTTCTGGTGTCTGCCGTAGTGCTGTTTGTGCCAGTGCTTCTCCAGTGCCTTGCGAACCTTCTTGCAACTGCGGCACTTGCACTGATGTTTCATGCTATTGTCGCAGCCGTGGTTACGCTTGTCCCTCATAGAGGCTGAAGCGTTGTAGCTGGCTGCCGTGCTGTGGTTAGTTACTCTGCCATAGTTGACTGTAGTGCTGCGGTTGACAGCTGCAGATACGGCGTTGTTGCTGTGGGTCGACTTTACGTTGAGTTCGAAACTGTAGCTCTTCTTGTCAGACTTGCTATTGTTATTTGCACTTGCCGTCATGGCGAACATCATCATTGCTGCGAAAGCGAAACCCTTCATTGTTGTCATAGTCTTCATAACTTTATAAATTTAAAAGGTTAGTAATCTTTGTTTATTGTTCTTTTTTGTTTTATTGTTACTTGTTCTTGCTTGTTCTTGCTTGTCCTTGCTTGTTCTTGCTTGTTCTTGCTTGTTCTTTCCGACTTAAAACTCTTTGTTTCTTGTTTCTGATGCAAAGTTACGCCTTTTCCAATGGAGTTTCTGGGGATATTCTATATTCGTGGAGGGGAATTTCCCTATTCGTCATAGAGGGGAAGCGACAATACCTGCCCATCGGCAGAGAACATCAATGACAATCACAAGTGACAGAAAAGCCGAACTGCACATCTTGCAATTCGGCTTTTCTTTTTATATATAATATATGTATACGGGAACGATGGTTTACCAGATGTCTTCGGGTGCGGAAGGGTTGTCGTAGACTTCCTTTGCACAATACTCGAAGTAGTCCATGTAGAGATATGTGGCAGGGTCGTCGAGCACGGTCTTGAAACGGATGTAGTATGTCTTCTCTGGATCCATTGTCTGGCGAACCAGGATGCGGCGCAGACAAAGCTCGTCGCCACGCATCATGGTGGCTACGCCGGGAGCACCCGAGCAGATGAGGTTGCAACCCTTCATGAAGTCGTTGTTGCGCATCTTCTTGTCGACCTCGGCATTGTAGTCGTCATCGTCTTCCTGATCGGTGTCCCAACCAATGTCGCTGACGTAGTTGCCTCCCTTGGTGTAGCGGTAGTGAGCACCCTGACGAAGGTCCATAGGAATGCCCTGTGCAGGAAGGTTGTCGGGATCGGTACCGAAGTATACCTGAACCATGGTACGGTAGATACCACCGCACTGCATGGCGTAGCGCAACTCGTAGGTACCCTGACGTGGGACGGGTGGCAGCTTGAAGATTACGTCCTGCGAACCGCGGATGGTCATCTCGTCGCCAAGGTAGTTACGCCATCCCTTGCCGCGTCCCGTCCAGTAGTCGAACTCGGTGTCGTCGCTGATGGTTACGTCCTTGAGGTACTTGTACATGTTGTCGGATGGGATGTACACGTTGAGGTGCTTGATGTCGGTATTCTCGTTAAGACGTATGTCGTTGTTGATGAACTCTGGCCACATGCCTGCCACGTCCCAACGGATACGGCTGCGCAGAAGCTGGTCGCGGGTATTGTCGCTGTAGGTGAGGAGTTTGTCGATGGGGTAGATGACTGCGTTGCGCACGTCGTTCTCGCCATCGGTCTTTGGTACGCCTACCAGCACGCCCTCGTTCTCGGGAACACAGCTGAGCTCCTTGTAGGTACCGTGGCGTCCGTTGTCGAGCACTGGGAAGCGGTTGAGGAAGACGTCTGCCTTGCCTGTGAGGCTGTAGCGTGTACCAGCCTGGTAGATCTTCATGAGGCGGCGCTTACCCATGGTGGTGTAGTACTCTGCCATTGGAACTGCGGGGTTCTTGGCAGTGAGCGAATAGCCGCGCTCGTTGTAGTGGTTGACGAGACGGTCGGTGCTGAGTCGCTCGGGCAGGATGTGGTATGTAACGAACTGATTGAGCAAGTTGTTCTCGGACTCGTAGTTCTCGTCGTCGACTGCACCCGGACACGCGTTGACCTTGAGCAGGTAGTCGCGTATGTCGCTGATGGTGATGTCGGTATAAGGCTTGCCTATGACACTGCTCCAGAACTCGTCGGTCTCGGCGAAGATGGTGTAGCCGTAGTAGCGGTGCTCGGGTGTGTAGAAGTCGCCACTGCTCTTCTCGACACTGGTTATCTTCTCGGGCAGAACGCCTGTCTGGTACAACTCTTCGTATGCCTCGTCGCGGATGAGGTCGAGTGTGTCGATAAGTCCGCATGCATCTGCCAACATAGCCATGACGTAGTAGCCCTCCTTCTTATTCTCGATGATGGTGCTGAAGTAGTGGCCCACTGAGTTGTTGCTTGGGTTGATGACGCGGTTTGCTGCGTGTATCACTCCGTTGGTGGCAGGGATGTTCTGGTTCGTGCCGTCGAGAGGGCAGTTGCTGACATAGTAGATGTCCTCCACGTCGTCGTAGCGAACGCTGAGTTTGCGGTCGTACATGTTGGGCAGTGTGAACTCTGCACCCTCGGTGGTTGGGAAGGCACCAGTCTCGTATGCAGCGATGTTGTCGCCTCCATCGATGATGCTGTTGTAGACGATGACCTTCTGGATAGAGTCTAACTTGTGTTCGTCGGTGAACGCCTTCCAACTTGGCTCGGCAATGAGTCCCTCCTCGACAAGTCCCTCGAGATATGTCTGGATGGCTTCGTTGGTTGGTGCGAAACAGGTGTAGTTGCCGCGGGCGCTCATAAGCTGGCCAACGGTAGACTCACTGCGTACACTGACTGGAACGGTGTAGAGCAGTTTCAGATATTCGCTGTACTGAGGGTGTTTCTCAAGATAACTGCTGATGGTTTCCTCTTTGAAGACATAACGATCAGATGTGTCAATTTCTTCCTTGCAACCAACAATGGCAAGCAAGAAGAGCATGCTGTAAAGAAAGTTTTTCATCGGTTTTTGATTGTATTTCTGCACAAAAATAAAAAAATAGTGCTTTGAAACCAAATTTTACAGTAAATAACAACTTATGCTTTATTGAATTTTCAGTAAAAATACACAAAAGCATGTGTTATTGCACATATATTGAAGGATAAGCAAAATACATCAGAAGAAAAGAAATTCGTTTTTTTCTGTAGCAAAACGTGGCGGACGTGCGTCTAATAAACAGAAAACGAACAGAGGTTCGGACAACGGCTCTGCATCGTCTGACAAATGTTAATTTTGTGTTAAAACCTTGATGAATTATTGTATGGAAAAAAATAAAACTGTAGTTTTGCAGTGTAATAGTAACGCATAACACTATGATATTGATTCCAAGGGTCAGCAACACGTTGTCGGAGATGTAGTTTTGGCAAGAATAAAAAAGAGAAATAAAGCAAAGACACTTTAACAAACAATAAAAGAAATTATGAAAAGGAAAACTAAGTTGATGATTTGCCTTGCTGTGATGCAGGCAATGAGCCTTGGCTCGACAGTAACGGCTCAGGACAACCTGAAAGGTTATGAGAAAGAGAACATGAACACCAGCGTGCGTCCGGGCGACGACTTCGTGGAGTATGCCACAGGCAACTGGCTGAAGAACCACCCACTGAGAAACGACCAGATGTCGAACGGTGCGTTTATGGACCTCTACGAACTGAATCAGAAGCAGATACAGGAACTCATCCTGCAGTTCAGCACGACCAAGCAGGAACCCGGTTCGCTGGGCTACAAGATCGGTACGTTGTACAACCAGATGATGGACTCCACAACGAGAAACAATATGGGCATCAGCCCCATCATGCCTGTGATAGAGAAGATTCGCGCCGTGAAGGACCGCAAGGAGTACCAGAGGGTGACTGCCGAGATAGACCGCAAGGGCGAAAGCACAATGATGTTCGGATGGGGCGTAGGTGCCGACCTTCGCCAGAGCGACCAGAACATAGTAAGCATCTCGCAAGGTGGCATCGGTCTGGGCACACGCGACTACTACTTCAACGAAGACGAGCAGACTGCAAAGATACGCGAGGCATACAAGGTGATGGGTAAGAAACTGTTTATGCAACTGGGCTACGACGAGGCAACAGCCACACGCAAGATGGAGGCTGTGTATGCCATAGAGAAGCAGATAGCCAGCGTGAGTTATGACAAGGTGATGCTGCGCAACATCGATGCCAACTATCACAAGATGAGTTACGTGGACCTGCTGAAGACATTCCCCGGCATTGACTGGGAGGTGATTCTGCCAGTAAGCGGTTTCCCTGCATTCCAATATGTTGACGTTGGTCAGCCCGAACCACTGCACGAGGTGGAGAATATTCTTGCCAACGCATCGCTCGACGACCTTAAGGACTATGCTGAACTGCGTGTCATCAGTGGTGCCGCCTCGTGCCTTACCGAGGACATACGCAAGATCTACTTTGAATTTATAAGCACCATGACAGGTCAGCCAGAGGACGACCCTCTGTGGAAGAAAGCCACGAACCTGGTGAACGGCATCATGGGCGAACCCATCGGCAAGATGTACTGCGAGAAGTATTTCCCGGAGTCGAGCAAGCAGCGTGTCATCGAACTTGTAAACAACCTGCAGATGTCGCTCGGCGAGAGAGTGCAGAAACTGGACTGGATGAGCGAGGAGACCAAGAAGCAGGCTCTGCTGAAACTTGTAAACTTCCATGTGAAGATTGGCTACCCCGACAAGTGGAAGGACTACAGCAGCATGCAGGTGAGCGAGAACCTGTCGCTCTACGAGAACCTTGCCAACATAAGCGAGTGGGTCTGGCTGGACAACCTGAAACGCAAGGTCAACATGCCTGTGGACAAGGAAGAGTGGCAGATGACTCCACAGACCATCAATGCATACTACAATCCAACAACCAACGAAATATGCTTCCCTGCAGGCATCCTGCAACCACCATTCTTCGACCCAGAGGCTGACGATGCCCTGAACTATGGCGCCATTGGCAGTATCATCGGTCATGAGATGAGTCACGGTTTTGACGATCAGGGATGCCAGTTCGACCTCAACGGCAACCAGGCAAACTGGTGGACTGAAACCGACAAGAAGAACTTTGACAAGCGTGCCGAGGGACTGGCTAACTACTTCTCGACCATAGAGGTGGTGAACGGCAAGAAGGTGAACGGCAAGCAGACTCTGGGCGAGAACATCGGTGACAACGGTGGCATACACATAGCACTCGACGCCTTCCACCAAACAGGTAACAAGAAGGTCATCGACGGACTGACTGCCGACCAGCGATTCTTCCTGGCATGGGCTCGTGTATGGGCAAGCAACTGCCGCGACCAGTACATGGACATGCTTCTGAACGTGGATGTTCACTCGCCCAACTCAGTGCGCGTGAACGGTGCACTGCCACAGATTGACGAGTGGTATGACACATTCGGAATAAAGAAGGACAGCAAGTTGTTCGTACCTGCAAGCAAGCGTGTACGTATCTGGTAAGTAAGAAAGAGACGTATAGGTAAAAAACGAGAGGCTGTGTCAGTTACTTTTGACACAGCCTCTCCTTCCTTCAGCGTGTCCCGCTCTACTCCGTGCTCGCGAGTCACGTCGAACTCCTCTGTATCAAAACTAAGAAAAATCATTGTCCAGCAGAACTTTTTTATAGCGTGCATAGTTATGTATATTTAAGAAAAAAACAAATAATTTGGAATTTCGCCTACTTCTTCGTAACTTTGAAGCCAAATTTACCGAAAAGTTATGAAAGATTTTATCGTTATTCTGAAACGATTCGTACCGCCATACAAGAAGTATCTGATACTGACAATCATCTTCAACATCCTGTCGGCCATACTGAACATCTTCTCGTTTGCGGCACTCATACCCATACTGCAGATACTCTTCAAGACCGACGGAGGAGTGCAGGTGACCGAACTGATGCCCGTGACGATGGACAACCTGAAGGAGGCTGTATCGAACAACGCTGACTACTATGTGACAATGCTCATAGACCGTGTCGGACAGACAACTACACTGCTCATCATAGGTCTGTTCCTGGCTTTCATGACCTTCTTCAAGACCGGCATGTACTACCTGTCGTCGGCTGTGGTACTGCCCATGCGTGCCGGCATTGTGCGCGACCTGCGCAACCACCTCTACCGCAAGGTGACAGCACTGCCAATGGGTTTCTTCACCCAGGAGCGCAAGGGTGACATAATAGCGCGAATCACAGGCGACGTGTCGACGGTGGAGAACTCCATAATGACATCGCTCGACATGATTTTCAAGAATCCCATTCTTATAGTCAGTTACTTCGTGACACTGCTTGTCATCTCGTGGCAACTGACACTCTTCACCATAGTCTTCGTGCCGGTGATGGGCTGGATAATGGGACAGATAGGCAGAAAACTGAAGGCAGGCTCGCTGAAGGCACAGTCGCTGTGGAGCGACTCTATGTCGATGGTAGAGGAAACGCTGGGCGGACTGCGAATCATCAAGGCATTCTGCGCCGAGGAGAAGATGAACGCCCGCTACGAGAAGATAAACGACGAACACCGCAAGCAGGTTATCATGGTGGGATTGAGACAGTGTCTGGCACACCCCATGTCGGAGTTCCTGGGTACGCTGATGATTGTCATCGTACTGTGGTTTGGCGGAATACTGGTGCTTAACAACCAGGTACTCACCGGTCCGACGTTCATCTACTACATGGTTATCCTCTACTCTATCATACAACCCCTGAAGGATTTTTCCAAGGCTGGCTACTCGATACCTGTTGGTCTGGCAAGCGTGGAGCGCATCGACAAGATACTGAAAGCAGAGAACAACATCAAGGAGAAGAGCGAACCCGTGAGGATAGCCTCGTTCGAACACGAGATAGAATTCCGCAACGTGGGCTTCAAGTATACCGACCGATGGGTGCTCAGACACATCAACCTTACCATCAAGAAGGGAAAGACGGTGGCACTCGTAGGACAGTCGGGCGGAGGAAAGTCGACACTGCTCGACCTCATACCGAGATACTACGACGTGCAGGAAGGCGAGGTGCTGATAGACGGCATCAACGTGAAGGACCTCGGCATACACAACCTGCGACAACTGATAGGCAACGTTAACCAGGAGGCAATCCTCTTCAACGACACATTCCGCAACAACATAACCTTCGGCGTGGAGAACGCATCACAGGAGGACATCGACAAGGCAACCAAGATAGCCAACGCATACGACTTCATCATGGAAAGCGAGAACGGATTCGACACATGCATTGGCGACCGCGGAGGCAGACTCTCGGGCGGACAGCGACAGCGTGTCAGCATAGCACGTGCCATACTGAAGAACCCTCCGATACTGATTCTCGATGAGGCGACTTCGGCGCTCGACACGGAAAGCGAACGACTGGTGCAGGAAGCTCTGGAACACCTTATGAAGACACGCACCACAATTGCCGTTGCACACCGCCTCTCGACCATCAAGAACGCCGACGAGATATGCGTCATTCACGAAGGAGAAATTGTTGAAAGAGGTACTCACGAGAATCTTATAAGCAAGGATGGTTACTATAAGAAACTCAACGACATGCAACAACTTTAAAACTATTTTCTCAAAAAAGTCCGCAATTGAGAACTTGGTAACTTGTAAACAAAAAGCCCCCTAACCACCGAGGGGGAATAAGAGCGAAGGAAGAGGGGGGAATAAGAGAATAAGAGTTTGTCATATAGAAGAACAGAAGAATGGAAAAGTTAGACTATCTGATAGTAGGTTCGGGCCTGTTTGGAGCAACATTCGCACATATGGCAACCAAGATGGGCAAGCGTTGTCTCGTTATAGACAAACGCCCACAGTTGGGAGGCAACGTGTACTGCGAATCAATAGAAGGAATTAACGTGCACAAATACGGTGCCCACATATTCCATACCAACAACAAGGAGGTGTGGGACTTTGTCAACTCCATCGTAGAGTTCAACCGCTACACCAACTGTCCTGTGGCAAACTACAAGGGCAGGCTCTTCAACCTGCCGTTCAACATGAACACCTTCTACCAGATGTGGGGAGTCACCACACCCGAGGAGGCGACGGCAAAGATAAACGAGCAGAAAGCCGAAGCCGTGGCTGTACTGAACGGCAGAGAGCCCCAGAACCTGGAGGAGCAGGCACTGAGTCTGGTGGGAAAGGACATATTCGAGACACTCATAAAGGAATATACCGAGAAGCAGTGGGGACGTAAGTGTACCGAACTGCCAGCCTTTATCATCAAGCGTCTGCCCGTACGCCTCATCTTCGACAACAACTACTTCAACGACAAGTACCAGGGCATACCGGTGGGCGGATACAACCGACTCATTGACGGACTGCTGGAGGGTGTCGAGTGCAAAACCGGCGTGGACTTCTTCAACTCGGAATACAGGGACTGGCGCAAGTATGCCGACAACCTTGTCTACACGGGTGCCATAGACGAGTACTTCGACTACCGACTGGGCAAACTGGACTGGCGCACGGTAAGTTTCAAGACACGCATCGAGGACACGCCCAACTACCAGGGTAATGCCGTCGTGAACTATACCAGTCACGACAAACCATACACCCGCGTCATTGAACACAAGCACTTCGAGATGTTCGGCAAGGAGGTATACGACTGTCCGAAGACCGTCATCAGCGAGGAATACAGCACCGAATACAAGGATGGCATGGAACCCTACTACCCTGTCAACGACGAGCGCAACAACAGTCTGGCTGACGCGTACCGACAGTTGGCAGAGAAGGAGGAGAATGTCATCTTCGGCGGACGTCTGGCACAGTACAAATACTACGACATGGCACCTGTCATCGAACAGGTGCTGAACTTTAAGTCATTGTTGTAATAGATTTCTATGTGCAAGATTGTTCTCTGTTCGTTTGCCAACAGTAAGTATGGTGCTGGTCTGCGAAGGCTGGTACACGAGGCTGAACGCTCCGGACTCTTTGACGAGATTGCGGCATTCGGCGATGATGACCTCGAAGATGAATACTGGAACCGCTACGGCGAGTTTATAAGGTCCAATCCCAGAGGCTTCGGCTACTGGATATGGAAGTCGCACATCGTGAACCGTGTCATGGACAAGCTTCAGGACAACGACATACTGGTCTTCCTGGATGCCGGATGCGGCATAAACCACCGTTACGCGAAGGAGAAGTTCCACAGATACGTGGAGATGCTGAGAGCATCGGAGAATGGCATACTGTGCTTCACGACAGGACTTGCCGAATCGGACTGGGACAAGGGCGACGTCATCGACTACTTCGGAGTGAGAGACAGAGCAGACATCCTCGACTCGGAACAGATAATGAGCGGCATCTGGATGATGGTCAAGAATGACGTCACCACCGCACTGTGCAGAAGGTGGGAGGAGATAACCCACTCGGACATGCACCTCGTGGACGATTCGCCGTCGGCAAGTCCGGACATGGAGGGATTCGTGGAGAACAGACACGACCAGTCGCTCTTCTCGCTGCTCGTAAAACTGACGGGGGGAGCCAGAGTGATGGGACCAGACGAGGTGGAGGTGGACTTCTTCGTGAGGGACAGAGGACTGAGAACCTACAGAAGGTACAGGGAGAACATCTTCCTGGCACTGCGCGAAAAGGACGGACTGGTGTACACATGCAGCAACCACGGCAAGCAGAGAGGACACGAGAGACTGTGGGACATAATGAACAGCATAGAGGACGTGCGAAAGACGCACCACCTGCTGTACACCATCTTCCTGAAACTGCCCTACCTTGCCATGAAACCGTTTGACAGGCATATTCTCAGGAAATATCATCAGAGAATAGACGACGCAGACCGCCACATGGAGAAATAAAGAACAGACGAAAACATAACAAGCCAACCGATTATGAAGCTATCAGTAATAACCGTCAACTACAACAATCTCGGGGGACTGAAGGACACGGCTGCGAGCATTGCCGGACAGACCTTCAGGGACTTTGAGTGGATCATCATTGACGGCGGCAGCAAGGACGGTTCGACGGATTACATAAATACGCTGGAAAGAAAGCCCGACTACTGCGTAAGCGAAGCGGACAAGGGGGTGTACGATGCCATGAACAAGGGACTCATGCATGCCAACGGCGAATACGTTTGGTTCATGAACTCGGGCGACTGTTTTCACGAAAAGACAACCCTGGAGCAGGTGATGGACAACCACCCCGAGGCAGACATCGTGTATGGCGACTGGATAAACGTGTACAAGGACAGAGAAGAGAAGGTGGAGGCACCGAGAAGCATCAATCCCTACACCCTGTACCACATGAACATCAACCACCAGGCAATGATGGTAAGGACATGCCTGCTCAGGGAATCGCCATACGACCTGAAGTACAGACTCTACTCGGATTGGGCAAAGTGGAGGGAGATGTACCACAAGGGAGCCACCTTCCAGTACGTGCCTGTCACGACGTGCAACTACGAGGCGCAGTCGGGAATGAGTTCTACGGACAGGAAGGGATGGCGACGAGAGAAATACATGATGATGGAGGAGGCACCGGAGGGTGCAAGGCAACTCATCAACACCATTCTGAAACTTGAGGACAAGAACGCAAAGCACGTCAGGATGATGCAGATGTTCATGTACATCTCTACACTCCTTCTACTTATATTAACAATAACAGTAGTCTGCATAAGTTTATGAGAACCAACGGAAATTAACGGCTGTTAACTCCTAAAAATAACAACAAATGAGTCATTGTATGTCACCACTGGTTTCGGTTATCATACCGGGATACAACCACGCACCATATCTGCACGAACGCATAGACAGTGTGCTGGCGCAGGATTACCCAAACTTCGAGGTTATCCTGCTCGACGACTGTTCGCCCGACAACAGCGCAGAGATAATGCTGTCGTACAAGGACCACGAGCGTGTCTCGCATGTCATCATAAACGAGAAGAACACGCACAATACGTTCGTGCAATGGGAACGTGGCATCAACCTGGCAAAAGGTAACTATATCTGGATTGCGGAAAGCGACGATGCCGCAAGCCACGACCTGCTGTCGAAACTGATGGCAAAACTGACCGACAATCCCAACGCTGTGCTGGCATTCTGCCACTCGACGATGATAGACTCGGAAGGCAAGGCACTCGACTACACGTGGGACCAGAAATGGCTCTATAAGTCGCCGGGCATCTACGACGGAAAGGCATTCTGCAAGAAACGTATGGTGTTGAAGAATCTCCTCTACAACGCCTCAATGATAGTGTGGAGAAAGGACAATTTCCACAACATATCGGACCGTTACAAGAACTACCGCCACTGTGGTGACTGGCTGTTCTGGTTCGACATGGCAATGCAGGGCGACGTGGCGGAGGTACCCGAGGAACTGAGTCGCTTCCGCCAGCATGCCAACAAGGTAAGCAACAATGCTACGGCAAGCGGTGCCGATTTCGAGGAGATGGGCGACATACAGTCGTATATACTCCGTTCGCTGGGAGCCTCATCGTTCCAATACAGAGTGGTACGTGGACGAATGACGAAGCGAATAAAGAAACTTGCATCACGCGAACAGCAGGAAAGACTCGTGAAGGCTTGTCCCGAGATATTCAGGGGAACACTGCTTGACAGCATCTGCTACACCATAGACAAAGTAGCCGACATCTCCGGTTTCCAGAACAGTAAATGACGAGGACAGCACTATCCTAATCCACATATGACAACGCTGTCTGACCAAAATCCTTCTGTCTTAATATTATAGTACCTCACTTAATTCGCTTTCTATTATCTTTGATGGTAAAAAGTTGGAACCATACTCCGCTGCACCACGCCTTATTCTACGTTCAAGGTCGGTGTCAGACAACACGTTCTCAATAGCATCTGCCATGGCCTGAGCATTGCCCGGTTCAACCAATATTCCTGCACGACCATAGTCGAGAATCTCGCGTGGACCTGTAGGACAATCGCTCGAAACTATAGTCTTGCCAAGCAGCAAGGCTTCAATAAGGACTGTAGGCAGACCTTCGAACTTGCTGCTGTGTACCATGAGTCGTGCGTTCTTTATCCATGGGGCAGGATTGGTCTTAAAGCCCAGCAAACGGACTCTTTCCCCAAGCTGCAAGGAATCTATCAGAGCCATAATCCTTGCCTCATCACGCCCCTTACCAATAATATATAAATAAGGTATACTTTCTGTTTGAACCTTCGCTGAAGATGAACCGACCGGCTCATGTTTGTCGCATAATATCTTATAAGCCCTTACAAGCGTTGTAATGTCCTTTTGTGACTCTTCGATACGCTCTACTGCCAACATATACGGACGCTGGATAAGTTCATCATCCACTGGCATATCAGCCCTTCTTCGCAGTTCGTCGGCATCTATCGGATTGTATATGTGCACAAATTTATCGGCATACTGCGGACAAATACTTCTTGCCTCTTCCAGCATAGCATCCGAGATCAATACGATATTGTCATAGATGGCAAATTTATTTATCGTCCGTTCAAATCGTCGCGGACTACGTTCCTTCTCCTTAACCAGACTGAAATGGTAGAAACAGAGTTTCCTGACATGCGAATCAACGTTTCTCAGATAAGAACCATGACAACAGTCAAAATCAATGACCACATCATTGGTTGCAGCCAATGCTGCTAAACGTTTTTGCATCCTTCTGCGACGTATAGGATTAAGAATAAATTCATCGTACAACCCATTTATTATGCTCTTCTGATGTTTCTGAGCCCTTATCTTGTACCATGTAAGTTTACTGCCCCCAATAAGATACTCCACCCTGACCCTTCTGTCCAGACGGCTAAGGTAGACCTCCAATTCGTTATGCTTGATGGCAATGGCAAGAGTTATCTGATGATCGGTAAGCCGGCACAACGAGTTGAGGTACTCAACAAGAACCGTGTCTATGCCGCCATCAAGAAATCGACTAACCAGAAATAAAAGTTTCATAGTAATACAATTACAGAATAATAATACCTGTGAGATGCCGGAATGCATCACCCCATGGCAGCATCCATACGAACTGACCAGTAGGCAAAATCGTGAAAGTCTTCGAGCCTCATATCTTCGTTCAAGCCCAACCAATAAAGCTTTGCCTTGTCATAGAATGTCGCCATAAGACTGAATGAACTTGGAGGACCGATAAGATAATCGCACTGCGACAAGAGGCACAGGTCCTCGCCAGGATTGCCATCGGGAAAGCAAACCTTCATGTCTTTAAGTTCTTTAATATAATAATCCTTGTTCAGCCTCGGGTCGTTACCACATATATATACTGTTATCTTACTGTCACCCAGCAAAGAAGCCAACTGCCTTATCTTTTCAACAAATGCCTTGTCATCGAAAAAGAAACGTCCATTGTTCCATGTTGCGTAATCACCTCGGCGGATATGAACACCGATGCGTACACCACCATTATATCCTGATATGTAGCGACTCACCTTGTCGCTAATTTCCGCCTTGAACTCGAACAATCTCTTCATTTCATCAAGATGCTTAAAGAGAAGCGGGAAATACCTGACACTCCACCCCTCAACCAGTGCATGCCTGTTGCTGAGAAGACGTTTTTCGTTAGTTTGAAAGATAGCAGGTGTAAGGTCGAACCCATAAGTTATTGTAGGTATAAGCTTCGTCCAGGAAAGAAACTTACCCAAAAGATAAAAAACATAATTGTGGTAACTTGTATCACAAATATGAAAGTACTGATACTTGTATGCAAAACGCATGGACATAACACTACGACCATTCTCTAAAGCAAGTGCACACACATGCATATACTGGAAGATGTTATTGCACATCTGACCTTTATCTCTTACAAATATCATAGCTATATATCATTATTAACAAGTGGGGATTCAAAAAAAGTTAAAGATTGTGTTACTTCTTGCCAAGGAAGAAGAGTGCCGTCCATCTGTTGGAGAGCAGTAGTTTGACCAATTCATTGAGCACAACGGCTTCGAGCAGGAAGACAAGCAGTCGCAGCGGAACGGATGTCTCGATATCCATGTCTATGGGGAACTGGTCGGTAAGTTTCTCCAGAAAATATATCTGCAGGCAATAGATGCCAAGTGTGTGCTGACCCATACTGCAGAGATAGTTCTTCAACCCGCCACCATGCCACACTCCGTCGAGCAACTTGAAAAGGGTTATGAAGAACATGCTGCCCACAGAACCCACCAGCAGTCTGAACCATACCACCGCTGCCTTGTCCCATACAATGTGGATGGGCGAATGGAGCACGACAAAGCGATAGTTGCCGTCGTACTCACCCTTCCAATAAAACAGACATATGGTAAAGAGTATGCCAGTAATGAGACAGATGTATCGGGTGTAACGCTCCCACAGATGACGGTAGGTAAAAACATAATAGCCCAGCCAGAGGTAGGGGAGCAGTCGGAAGATGCCGCTACGGGTGAGCGAGAACAAGAGAATGGTGGGAAGAAGGGCAGCAACCCACGTCTTGCGAAGCAATGCCTTGCATACATAAGCCACGACAAGGCAGGCAAACAGATACTTCAGAAACCACATGTCGCCCCCCGATAGGTAAGTCAGTGGACTGACCATCTCCCACCCCATCAGTGGCGAGAGAACTGCGAAGAGAAGCATGAGGTAGACGATGCTGAACGAGAGTACGGGAAGCAGCAACTGCGTTGCCCTTCGGCTGACAAACTCCATTGGTTTTGCCGACAGTGACTTGCCAAGGAAGAATCCGCATACAGTCATGAAGAGAGGCATATGGAAAGCGTAGATTCCCTGAAACAGGGTGCTGTCCTCGTAGGGGTTACCGGGATAACTCCATTGCCAGACGTGCCCCATCAGGACACACAAAATGGCAAAGCACTTGGTCAGGTCGAGGTAGTCTATTCTGCCGACATTCCTGTTACTGTTTCCAGTGCTATCTGCGTTACTGATTACTCTGCTATTACTCATGGATTTATCGTTCATCTGTCTTCTCTTTGTATTTTGGGTTCAGTTCTGCCTGTTGCCCTCCGGCAATGTTATTCTTGACCGTCGTGCTGATGGTCGTTGCTTGTTTTCTCCCTCAGCTTAGACAGCATCACCAGCTGATAGTATGCCTCCAACTTGGCAAAGACAAAACCAGGAATGCCGTCGCGTATGCCTCCCTTCAGGATATAAGCCTTGAAGAAGCGGAAGAAGGGGCGCCACAGGAACGCCATAGCACCGTAATGCTTGGATGCCTTCTTTGTCAGTTCGTTGTCGGTGTACTGGTCCGTCTTGCGCAAGCGGTCGCTTATAGTGTCGTTGGCGAGATGCTCGAAAGCCATATCCATACGCTGGCGGGGCAGACGGTCAACACGTCCCTTCACGTCGGGCTGCACATGGATGATGGGAGGCCACGTAGTCTTGTCCTTTCGGAAGAAACGCAGGATGTAGTCGGGATAGGCGGCGTGCATCAGCCTGCCCATAAAATAGTTCTTGCGGGCTATGAAGAGTCCGTCAGGACAATTATCCTTAGAAGTAATGTCGTAGAGATGACGTCGAAGACCCTCTGGCACTACCTCGTCGGCATCGACCACAAGCACCCACTCGTGACTTGCCGAACGGATTGCAAACTCGCGCGCCGGCTCCACTATGTTATAGCGACCGCGAGGGAAGGTTACTATTCTGCAACCGTAGCGTGACGCTATGTCGAGTGTAGAGTCTGTCGACTCCATGTCGCACACAAGAACCTCGTCGAACGACTTGACCGACTCCAGCACCCGCTCAAGGTGCTTCTCTGCATTGTATGTGTTGATAACTACTGATATTGCCATTTATCTGTAATGAATATACGTTTCTTCAACAACCTGACTACTGTCTATCTGCGGATGAATTTACGAACAGGATTATACAAACGGGTTATTATGATGGACGTCAATAAAGACAGAACCGTCAGCATTAGGAAGATGAGAAGCGGGTAGCGCAGTGAGAAGAGCCACGCTCCGCATACTCCCGAGAAAAAGAAGTAGTGAAAGAGCCACATGTTGGTGGAATAGTCGCCGAGCAAGACAAGCATCCTGCCCACCGCCCCATGCACATTCATCGAGATGAACAGAAGGATGAACAGAACGACAAATGGAGGATTGAGCAGACCGCTTGCGCCTATCGAGAGTTTAAGGACGAGAAGAAGAGTCATGCCCAAGCAGGCATAAAGGGGTTTCACCCTCTTCCTGAACCATCCTGCCCAGTCGTACCTGACAGCCACAATGCCGAGCACGAACATGAGAAGGAGCTGCATGAGGTTGCAGGCAAAGCATACAAGCATCTCCACCACTCCACCACACAGAGCAATACCCGAACAGAAATAACCTGCAAGCAGACACAGCAGGGAGACGACAACCGAACCGACGACCACTGCCTTACCTCCGTTCATTATGGTTGATATGAGCGGACGTGACACAAGAGTAAGCACCACGTAAGGCAACAGGAACCACCAGGCACCGTTGTATGCCATATTCAGTCCGGCCACACTCGTCAGCAGTGTACAAAAGTCTCCAGGCACAACCTGAGGATTGGTAAAAGCAGACAAAGGAATGAACAACAGGCATACCAGCCAGAAGTTGAACACAAGACTCAGTGTACGTCTTGCGTTGTGCATGGTGTGGCATCTCGTCCACGTTACCGCAAGTCCGTACCCACCGAGGAAGACAAAGATGGAGACACACATGGAACCCACCTTGCGCAGTACCTCTGGCAATGGTGCACCATTCCAGAAATGCAGTAACGGAGTATATTCGTACGCTAACATTCCGTTGCTGAACAGGTGTATCCACAGCATCATCAGTATGGCTACGCCCTTTAGCATCTGTGTGTCAACCTTGTTCATAGCATTAAATAGGATATCGTGACGACTTATTGGTGAATGGTTCCAGTCCGAGTATGCCAAACCAAAAACGGCGGGTCTTGCCCTTGTTCCATGCATGGCATCCGAACGGCAGTCTGCCTCCCGTACGATAATAGCAATAGTCGGGGTCCTTGTCGAAGGCAAAGAGCAGAGCCTCATCCTCGGATGGGTAACGGAACTCCTTCACCTCTGTACCCCAGAAGATATCTTCTGCATAGAACGGGCGCGGAGTCTCGAGGTAATAGTCTATCACCGACCGGTACCTGCCGATAGCCTCAATGTGTGCGCTGATCCTGCGGAGCGACATGCCACCGTTGCCCACCTTGCCGAAGAGGTCCTGACGACAGCGTTTGCCCTGACTGTGCTTTCTCGCCTGTTCCCACTTCATATACTGCTTTATGAACGGACGCTTGTATACGTCGCGCTCCAGCCACGGCGCCCCGATGTAATCGTAGCCCCTGCCACACCACTCTGCCAGTTCGTCGCGGAAGATATATACATCCGGCTGGCAGATAAGGATATATTCGTAGTCGGCAAATGCTTTGTAGAACTCGGAAGAAAGCATGAATCGGTTGTAGCCCTCCAATCCATCGAAATACTTCTTGTCGAAGGCTCTGTACTCAAACCGTGGATACTCGTCCCTGATAGGAGAAACATCAAGCCCCTCGGGATGAACCACGATGAGAGGGTGATTCTTCAGCACGGTATGTGTCTGAAGAAGCGACAGACGCTCGGCTGGCGTGTGCTGGTTCCTGTACAGTGGTATGATGACGGCAACCTGTTTCATGGTCGTGCAAGTATTCGTTTACGTTGTTCCTCGGTGAAGTGAGCGTTGAACTGCTCGCGTGTTCGCTTCCATCTGTTGTGCGACCACAACCATAGCCCGGGGTTGCGCTTGATGCTGTCCTCGAGCAAGCGGAAGAACTCAAGCGTCGGGAAGAAATTCTCCGTCTGCGACGCATCATCGCATATCTTGACCACACGACCGACATAGTAGCCTCGTTGTGGTCTGGTTATGTCCAGATAGAATACAGGGGTGTGCATCAGGCGTGCCATCTTCTCGGGACCGGTATATACTGGTGTGTCGTGGTTGAGGAACCATGGCCAGCAGTGCATGTCGTTGAAGCCTGGTGCCTGGTCGGAGATATAGCCCACGAGGACTGGACGGCCCTCGCCCTTCATCATGTGCAGTGTCTGGAACGTCTTGTCCATCCTGATATTGTTAACCTTGAAGCGACCGCGTATCTTAAGGAACAGGTTGTTCAGGGCAGGACTTTCCAGTTCGTGGTATATCTGACCTGCATAAGCGCCCGATGGCAAGTGAACGCCGATCGAACTCACCCATTCCCAGTTGCAGAAGTGTCCCAGATAGACGGTGCACGACTTACCCTGTGCCACTGCACTTTCGAACTCCTCTAACCCCTCGAACTTCATCCTTCTGCGCATTTCGTCCTCGGATATCGTGGTGAGTTTGATGGTCTCGACAATATAGTCGCAGAACCAGTGGTAGAACTCTATCTCCGCTTTCAGCAACTCCTCTCTGCTTCGCTCGGGAAAACAGTCTGCCATATTCTTTCTGACCAGTTTTCTGCGATAGCCCACCACACGGTATACCAGCAGATAGAGTATGTCGCTCAGTACATACAGCACTCGCATCGGGAGGAGCGAATGTAGATACAGGAATGCATAGAGGAATCCGTAGAGCACTTTCTGTGGCAGTGACAACGGAATCTTGGGAGCAGAATCGTTTTCTGTCATATTATTGTTTTATGGTTTTACGTTTTCTCTAATTAGAATAAGGAATCGCTTCACTGATCATGAGACGTTGTTTCTGCACTGGCACGCCAGACTGTGAATGTCGACCTATTTCTTTATCTTCAACTGATTGCCGTTCATCCTTGTCATGTAACTCTGGATTATGGCTTTCAGTTCCTGTTCCATCTTGTCACGGACCGGTGCTGACAGACTTTGCGAAGCCAGATTGCTCTGCAGCATCCAGTCGTTTCTGATGTCATACAGTCCAGTGGTCTTCTCTCCGTTGAACTGCAGCAGACGGTCGCCCTTGACATACTGGTAGATGCCGTTGTTGTAGTTGACGGCCCACGTCAGACTGTCGGGTGTATTCATGAGGTCTTTACCAAAAGCAACGTATTCATTCTCGTAACCCAGAGCACCGAGTATGGTTGGCATGATGTCGATCTGTTGTGCTATCTTGTGCTGACGCCCGGCAGGGAAGTACTTGCCCGAAGGGTCGAAGAAGAGTATCGGACTGCCGAATCCACCGAGGTCGGTCTGGTACTCGTCGTGGTCGGGCAGGTTGGTATGGTCGCTGGTGAATACAAATATCGTGTTGCTGAACCAAGGCTGTCGGCTGGCAGTCTCGAAGAAGTGGCGCAACGCCTCGTCGGTATATCGTATGCACTTGTGGATGACGTTGGCGTCGCTCTTCAAATCCTCGGGATGAGTCTTCCTTAAGATATCCTCGTAGTAAGAAGGCACCTGATAAGGATGATGACTTGAAGCAGTGAAGACAGAGGTGATGAACGGCTGCTTCATCTCTGTCATCTTCAATGCATAGAACTGCAGGAAGGGGTCGTCCCAGATAGCCCAGGTGCCGTCGAAATCCTCGTCCCCACGGAAGCGCTTGTCCTCGTTGAACTCCGTTCTGCCGTAATACTTGCCGAAGCCTGTTGTACGGGCGAAAGCCTGGAAGCCCATACTGCCATTCTGCGCTCCGTGGAAGAATGCGCTCGAATAGCCCACCCTGCCAAGTTCGCCAGCCAAACCGCTGACGTCGTTCATAGACGCAGGGGTGAGGAAGAATGGTTCGATGAACATAGGTATACTGCTCAGGATGCTCGGCATGCCATCAATACTCTTGCGCCCATTGCAGAAGGTGTAGTCGAACGACATGGACCTGCTATAGAGAGAGTCGATGAAAGGTGCATAACCCTTGTAGTTACCACCGTCGAGCAGTTCGTTGTAGGCACCTATGTACTCTCTGCCGAAACTCTCAACTATCAGCACAACGATGTTCGGTCTGACTGCTGACACCGTATCGCCCTGCACCTGCGTGGCAATGGTGTGCCTGTGAACCGGCGAGTAGAGAGCGTCCATTTCCTCCTGACTCATATATTCAGGGATGACGAACGTCTGCTTGTTGAACGTTCGGATAAGCGAGAATGGAGTGTTGAGCAGCACCGCAGCCTCGATGGGATGATTGACATACTGGTTGGCATTGCTGATGGTTATAGGGCGTACGGCTGTAGTGAATCCTCCTCTCATTCCGCCAATAGTGAGCGGTATGTAGATGACGAAAGCAAGCACGCTGACTGCATAATAGGCAATCCACTGCCCGGCTCCCTTCAGAGAGAATGTTCCCAAAGGCTTTGCTTTCTGCGGGAATGAACCTGTCGGTCGACGGTAAAGGAACCACAGTGCCACAATGAGCGCGATGCCCAGGATGACAAGATACCAGTGAGATACAAGTTCGTTGCCGAACACCGAACCCAGATTGTCCTCGTTCCTGAACTCCGAGAATACCGTCACGGTAGTGCGTCTACCCGTGTATTTTACATAGACTGCATCGGCAAGGTTCATCGACAGACAAAGACCATTGACGATGACAAACACCCATCTGCACACCTTCTGCCACAGGTCACTCTCCTTGTAATGAAGCGGGAAGAGCATGAACAGAGCGTAGAGCGCGTTGGTGTAGAGAATGGCTGACGTGTCGAACATTAGCGAGCCGACAAGGAGATCCGTCAACCTGTTGTCGAACAGAGTATCGCTGTAGACAGCCCAGTTCTCGAAGACAAACGCCACGCGGCACACAAAGTATGCGACATAGACCAGCAACACATTACACAAAAAAGCCCTCAGGCTCCCTGTATATCCCTTATGAATGTTTATTCCGTATTTCATTATGCTGGCAAAGTTACAAAAAATAATCAATGAACGCGCCTATGTGCGCATTATTATTAACAGGACGGATAATTATTAAACACATTATCGTAATTTATGGCGACACAATATATCGTTTATAAATTCTTTTTTGTACTTTTGCATTCAAATCATATAGAATATAAACATATTATGGAACAGCCACTTCTCATATACAACACGCTGAGCAGACAGAAAGAACTATTCCGACCCATCACACCAGGACGTGTCGGCATGTATGTCTGCGGACCAACCGTTTATGGTGATGCACATCTTGGACACGCACGTCCAGCTATCACCTTCGACCTCCTTTTCCGTTACCTGCAGCACCTTGGCTACAAGGTTCGCTACGTACGTAACATCACCGACGTGGGCCACCTCGAGCACGATGCTGACGAGGGCGAGGACAAGATTGCCAAGAAGGCACGTCTGGAGCAGTTGGAACCAATGGAGGTTGCACAGTACTACGTCAACCGTTTCCACGAGGCAATGGACGCCCTCGGATGTCTTCCTCCAAGCATCGAGCCACACGCCAGCGGCCACATCATCGAACAGCAGCAACTGGTTCAGGAAATCATCGACAACGGCTATGCATACGAGTCGAACGGTTCCATCTACTTTGACGTTGAGAAGTACGACAAGGACCACAAGTACGGCATCCTCTCTGGCCGCTCGCTCGAGAACATCAAGGACGCAAGCCGCGAGTTGGCAGGCGTAGGCGAGAAGAAAAACCAGGCAGACTTTGCACTGTGGAAGGCGGCTCAGCCCGAGCACATCATGCGCTGGCCGTCGGCATGGAGCGACGGTTTCCCAGGATGGCACTGCGAGTGTACAGCCATGGGACGCAAGTACCTTGGCGAACACTTCGACATACACGGCGGAGGTCTTGACCTCGTCTTCCCACACCACGAGTGCGAGATAGCACAGGCAGTGGCAAGCCAGGGTTCGCAGATGGTTCACTACTGGATGCACAACAACATGATAACCATCGACGGAAAGAAGATGGGTAAGTCATACAACAACTTCATCACCCTGCCACAGTTCTTCGCCGGCGACCACGAGCGTCTGGAGCGCGGATACAGTCCGATGACCATACGTTTCTTCATCCTCCAGGCACACTACCGCTCAACCGTAGACTTCTCCAACGAGGCTCTGCAGAGTGCAGAGAAGGGTCTGCAGCGCCTCATCGACGGCTGGAAGAACCTGAAGCGCCTGCAAGAAGGTCAGAAGGTAAAGGGCCAGCAGCCAGTCGAGATGAAGTATGTTGACGACCTGCGCCAGTCTTGCTATGACGCCATGAACGACGACCTTGCTTCGCCAATGGTCATCAGCCAGTTGTTTGACGCATGCCGCGTCATCAACACCGTCATCGACAAGAAGGCCAACATCACAGCCGAGGTGGCACAGGCACTGGCTGAGGTATTCCACACATTTGCTTTCGACATCCTCGGACTCAAGGAGGACAGCGGCCAGAGCAACAAGGCACGCGAGGACGCATTCGGACACGTCGTAGATATGATTCTCGAACAGCGCCAACAGGCAAAGGCAGACAAGAACTGGGCTCTCTCCGACAAGATTCGTGACGACCTGGCTGCCTACGGCTTCGAGATAAAGGACACCAAGGATGGTGTTACATGGAGCCTCAACAAGTAAATCTGAATATAATGGCAAGCACAAACGTAGTAATACGACTCAAGAACAACGGACAGAAGATAGAGTTGCCTATGGGCTGCACACTGATGGACGTGTTCGAAAAGTCAGGTATTGAGATGCCGTTGGGACCAGTCAGCGCACGTGTCAACAACAAGGTGCAGGGACTGAAGTACCGCTTCTACAACAACAAGGATGTAGAATTTCTCGACCTAACATCGCCATCGGGAATAAGAGTGTACGAACGCTCGCTCTTCCTCGTGCTGACAAAAGCCGTGGAAGACCTCTTCCCCGGCGGACACCTCATCATAGGTGCTCCACTGAGCGGTGGTCATTACTGCGAACTGCTCATTGGCCGACCTGTGGAGCAAGGCGACGTCGAGGCTATCGAGACACGCATGAAGGAGATTGTCAGCGAGGACATGGTGATACACCGTGTGCAGTGTCCCATCGAGGATGCCATACAGATGTTCCGCAGCCGTGGCATGGAGAACAAGGCTCAATTGCTCGAAGAACAGGGAAATCTCTATACATACTACTACCGACTGAAGGAAACGGTCGATTACTACTATAGTTGCCTGCTGCCATCGACAGGTTCGCTCAAACTCTTTGCTCTGATGAAGATGGACAATGGCATACTGCTCAGAATACCTTCACAGAAGAACCCAACCGAACTGTCTCCCTTGAAGACCGAGCAGAAAATGCTTGAGGTTATCAGGGAACATCACCGCTGGCAGAACATACTGGGTGTCAGGACAGTTGGCGAGTTCAACGCAGCAGTGCGACACGGACGTGCCACTGAACTCATCAACATAAGCGAGGCACTGCAGGAGAAGAAACTCAATGCCATTGCCGACGAGATAGTTGAACGAAAGGCAAAACTGGTGCTCATAGCCGGACCAAGCAGCAGTGGCAAGACCACCACGAGCAAGCGACTCAGCATCCTCATGATGGCATGCGGACTGCATCCCCACACTATTTGCACTGACGATTACTTCGTTAATCGCGTAGACACGCCCAAGGATGCCAACGGAGAGTACGACTTCGAGTGTATCGAGGCTGTCGACACGACATTCTTCCAGAAGCAGATGAACCAACTTCTCGAGGGAGAGGAGGTGGAACTGCCACGCTACGATTTCATCAAGGGAGAGAGAGTGTTCGAAGGCAGGAAACTGAAGATCGGCGATAACGATATCATAATACTTGAAGGAAACCACGCACTGAACCCACTCTTCTCGCAGCAGATTCCAGAGGAGCAGAAATACCGCGTATACGTTTCGGCATGCACCACCGTGGCTCTTGACGACCACAACTACATACCCACCATCGACATCCGTCTGCTGCGTCGCATACTGCGCGACTTCAAGTATCGCGGTTACTCGGCACTCGAGACCATCAAGCGATGTCCCAGCGTAACGGCAGGCGAGGACAAGTGGATAACCCCATACCAGGAGAATGCCGATGCCACGTTCAACAGTGCATTGATATTCGAACTTGGTGTGATGCGCACCGAACTGACACCTATCCTGGAACAGGTCAACGAACGCGCACCTGAGTACAGCGAGGCGTCGCGACTGAGGAAGTTCCTGAAGTACTTCCGCCCGATACCTGCCAGAGAGGTACCACGCACGAGTCTTCTACGCGAGTTCCTCGGTGGTTCATCATTCAGTTATAGTTGATCAGTGAAGGCTTGCTATGGCGTCGTATATCTTCTGCAGATATGCCTTCGCACGTGGCAGATTAAGTCCTTTCCTCACGCCTTCATCCAGCACCACCTTACCTGACGCGTTATCGTAGATGACGGAGTTCTCTGTCGTAACCATTCCCATCATATCGGGACTGTCAAAGAATGCAAAGTGCGGTGCATTAGCATCGAACATATCCTTTGAAAAGGTGAACTCGCTGTGATCTATGCGCAGAAGCGACAGAAGCGTTGCAGGTATGTCCACCTGCATGCCTATGGTTTGTATGGTTCTTGCCTCGGGCACCACCCCACCAAGTATGATGAGAGGTATCTGATAGCGCCACAAAGCGTAGTTGTCAGGGATGGGGTATGCACCAAGATGGTCGGCAACGAGCACGAGAAGCGTATTGTCCCACGAAGGCAACGACTTCAGACTGTCCACAAACAGTCCGAGGAAATGGTCGGTATAGGCAAAGGCATTCTGAGCATCGTTGGGCAGTCCACTCTCGTAAGGAACCTCACACGGTTCGTGACTGCTCAGCGTCTGTATGACTTTGAAGTATGGTTTCCCGCCTTTCTCATTCTTAATGTCCTCGAATGCACGCTCGAACAAATGTTCGTCGTTCACTCCCCACTTTCCAACACTTAGTTCCTTAGGGAAATCCTCCTCTGCAACGACATTCATGAAACCCGTCTGCATCAGGTAGGAACGCATGTTGGTGAAGTTGGCATCACCACCATAGTAATACTCTGTGGCATAACCATTACGGCGCAGCGTACGTGCTATGGAGTAGAGGTTGTTGGTCTTGTTGGAAAGTTTCATCAGACTCATAGTCGGCTGTGCAGGGAATCCGCTTAGTATAGCCATCAGTCCACGGTCGGTACGGAAACTGTTGGCATAGAAATTACTGAAGTAAAGTCCTTCGTTGGCAAGACTGTCTATATTGGGTACAATGCCGTGCTCCCTTCCTCCATCAGCCATTATGTACTTTGAGAAACTCTCCAGTATGACCATCACCACATTGACGTCCTTTGTCTTGCTGAGGGTGACATTGAAAGTTGTGTCTGTCGTATCTGTCTTGTCTGCAGTCTCCCCTTCAACGTCACGAAGTGCAGTATAGGAAAGCGAGTCGAAGATGCACTGAGCCTCATCGTCACTCATAAATCGGTACTTGCTTGAGAAATCGTCCTGATGAAGGGCATCCTCCAGAAAACTGAACAGTGGGTTGACCGCAGCATGGTTCACTCGCATATCTTCACTGAAATACACGCTTCCCGTATTGTTGGAAGCAACGGAGAATCCGCCACGAATAGGTATAAAGAGCAGTGCCGTCAGGATAAGCAGCGAGAACGCCACACCACCTTTCTGCATACTGGAACGTGCAGTCGTGAAAAGAGAGTCTGTGCGGACAAATTTGCTGAAGGAGAACACCACAGCATAGACACCGACGCACCACAGCAACACTGCATGCAGCATCTGCCACCACGTTATACTTGCCATAGCATCGCCGAAAGAGGATGTGATATAGAAGATAGGCGTAGTGTCTAAGGGAAATCCCCAATACGGATACAGTGCGACGTTGGCACCGATAGCCAGCACATAGACAACAGCAAGAGTGACAACAACAAATCTCCATGCCATCTTCCACCACTCTATGGCTCTGCCACTGATGAACAGCGACGCTATGAGAAGCAATGCCGGGATGGCAGTAAGATAACCTCCAACTGCAAGGTCGAGGCGCAGTCCATGGACGATGATGTTAAGGCAATCAGCAACGCTGACACCGCCGTCAGTGCACATGTTGGCAAGAATAAACAGTATCTTGCCAACACTGCCTACCAGTGTCCACAACACGAAAACCGTTACTATTGCTTTTATTTGCTTCATCCTCGTTAGACTTTGTTTTTATATTGCACGTTTCGACAGAACGTAATCGAGATTTTAACAAAAAAGACATGACAAGACAACCGAACGGCACGACACAGCAGTCTACAAGACACTGTTGTACGTATCCATCAGTTGCTGTGCCAGCACCTGCGGATGGAGTGTCTGCATAGCGTGCTCGCGTCCCTTGACTGCAAGTTCGTCGTGCAGAGCATCGTCTGTTATAAGACTGTCCATCGCCTTACTCATTGCACCGAAGTCGCTTGGGTCGACAAGCAACGAATATGGCCCCGATGCTTCGGGAAGCGAAGACACATTGCTGCTTATTACCGGGCAACCAGACAAGCGGGCCTCGACAACGGGCAGACCGAAGCCCTCATAGTATGAGGGATAGACAAAGAGACGTGCCTTGGCATAGAGTCTGTGCAACTCGCCTCCGCTTGTAGAACCCTTCCAGATGCACCAGCGTTCCATGTGATGCTCGGCGATGTACTTCTGCACCTCGCGCTTGTATTCGCGACCGTCGCCGACGATGACCAAAGGGATTCGAACCGACTCGGGAAGCAGTTCCATTGCCTTGACGATGCCGAGCAGGTTCTTGCGTGAATTGACCGAGCCGACGTAGAGCATGAACGGTTCCTCGGCAGAAGATTTATGGTTAGTCTTCTCATCAGAAGAAGAATTGTGACAAACAGCTTCTTCGGCATTGTTTTCCAGAATGTCAGAACACTCCCTCCCTATACCGTAGTAATAAGGAGCAACAGGCTGGTAGACCACCTTGATCTTCTCCTCTGGCACATCGTAGAATCGCAGTATGTCACGCTTGGTACATTCGCTGATGGCTATGATGCACTGAGCATGACGCACGGCATAGCGCCACTTGAGGTCGTATATCTGACGGTCCTGCCAGTGATACATGTCGGTAAAAGTCTTGAATGCAACATCGTGGATGGTCACTACCGAAGGCACCCCGCTCCTCCCTATCCCAAGAGGCAGTTCGTTGCTCAGTCCGTGGAAGATGTCGGCACCGTCCCTCCTCATCGTGTCGGCAAGACACAGTGTACGCCACAGTCCACCCTTCAGCACACCTTTGGGCTTCATTATCCTGAAGTCAGGATTCTCCACATAAGGTTCTGTTGTTCTGTTGTAGTTGATTTTAGGAGTGTATAGCAGAAATTCATTCTCAGAAAAGTACTTGTTGAGAATGTCAAGCGTAGTTCTGCTGTGATTACCCAGGCCGGTAAAGTTGCAGAAAGCACGTTTTGCATCAAAGGCTATTCGCATATCCTCTTAACTATTTCTTCAGGTTTTATATCCTTAAGGCAGGGATAGTTGCCAAACTTGCATGGTTTGTTGCCGAAGATACTGCATGGTCGGCAAGGCATGTCGCGCTGAATGCAGCGGTCCATGGTCTGCCCCCATCCAAGGAATCCTCCCAGCGGATGCGTTGCACCCCAGATGCTGTAAACCGGTGTTGCGGTGAGCGATGCCAGGTGCATGTTGCCACTGTCCATCGTAAGCATTGCATCGAGTGTTTCGATAAGGTCCAACTCGTTTGCCATGTTTCCAAGCGTGCCCACGACACTCTCTGCATTGTCGTATCTTGATGCCCATTCCTCCATGAGCGTCTTTTCCTTGTCACCTGCTCCAAAGAGGTAAACCTTCACTCCCCTTTCGCTGAGAAGACCGACAACCTTCTCCATGAGCTCGAGCGGATATATCTTGCCCTCGTGGGCGGCAAAAGGTGCTATGCCGATTTTTGTTACCTCACCGTCATGCTTGTTGCCAGATACATGTGGCAGGGTGAGGTCGAATCCGAGTCTACGTATCGCCTTGACATAACGCTCGAAACTTGTTTCCTGCTGAGTCTTGGTTTCGCTCTTGAGAAACTCCTTTCTTGCCTTCCTGTCCTTTATAATATGACTGACGGGAGTGCCCGACAGTTTGAAACGCAAACGAAGATACTTGGTGCGCAAGACGTCGTGCAGGTCGCATACGTGCGTTGGCTTCAGTGCCGACAGTTCCCTATACAACCTGCCGAGCCCAGACATACCGGGATAGTTGCGAGGATTGACGCCAACGAAATGAACATTGTCAGGCAGCCGCTCCATGACGCTTCCCACAAACGGACGACTCACCACCGTTATCTTCATTTCAGGATAACGCTGCGCCAAAGCCTTGATGACAGGAACCGTCATCAGAATGTCACCAAGAGCAGAAAAGCGGATAAGGAGCAGATGATTCACTTCTTACCGTAGAGAATTGGATTGGTACTTGGGTCGTTGTACATCTTCATCTGCTTGTAGACCTTCATGTACTTGCGTCCAGCCTCGAAGTCAGCAATAAGCTGGTCGATGGCTGTCGACAGGTCGACACGTTGCTCAAGAAGCACGTCGAGTTTCTTCTGGCACTGTGCCTTGTGCTCTGGCGTAGCATCCTTGCGGTCTACCTGCTCCTGCATGTGATAAATCTTCAATGCCAGGATGCTGAGACGGTCTACAGCCCAGGCAGGACTTTCGGTGTTGATTGTTGCATCAGCCTTTGCCTCTACGCCGTGGTAGAGTGTGTAGAAATAACTGTCAATCTTCTCAACCAGGTCAGTACGGTCCTGATTGCTCTTGTCAATGCGACGCTTCAATGCCAATGCTTCTACCGGGTCAATCTGAGGATCACGGATGATGTCCTCCAGATGCCACTGAACAGTGTCGATCCAGTTTTTCAGGTAGAGGTCGGCCTCTATTGTTCCATCCTGATACGGATTGTTGATGGGTGCGTCGACATTGTCTGTCTTGTGATAATCGTTTATAACTGCACTGAATATAGGATTTGCAAGTTCTGTAAAAGTCATACCTGTTAGTTTTATAGTTTATGCAAAAGTAGTAAAAAAACTGCTTTTATACAAGTATCTCTCATTTTTGTTCTCTCTTGCTGGCTTTTGTAACCGAAAAATCAGCAAAAAATGCACAAAAACGCACAAATAACCCGCTGAATGTGCTAATATTGAATGAGGGATGATGGATTATGGATAAGATTTTTTATCTTTGCGTTATAAATCATCTAAAAACAATATCATGAATTGCAATGAGAACGAGCAAGGCTGATGTGTGTCGCAACAACCTGCACATTGCAATATTTAAAACTAACCAAAATGAAAAGAATAAGTAGTCTTATCCTATCTTTGTTCTCGGTTTTGTGCATCAACGCACAGGACAAGCCCGTCATCTCCCCACTGCCACAGAGCTGCAACTGGGGCAACGAGGCATTTGCCACATCCGTAAGTTACAGAATCAATGGCGCACTTCAAGCCGACAAGGATGCCGTACGCCTCATCAATGACAAACTGAAGATAAGCAGCGATGATTCAAGCAGTAAGGCAAAAGCAAAGACTGCAAACAAGGGCGAGATAACCATCACCATCGGTGAATATGGCGACAAGGCTGTCAGCAAATACAAGAAACTCATTCCCGAACATGCCGAGGGCTACTATCTGAAGGTTACGCCAAGCGAGGTAATCATTGCCGGACGCGACGAAAGCGGAACCTTCTACGGTGTGCAGACCTATCTGCAGATGGTAAAGGGAAGCACCGTCCGGGCAGTCGAGATTACCGACTGGCCAAGTGTGGAGTGCCGTGGCGTCATCGAAGGTTTCTACGGCAACCCATGGAGCCACAAGGACCGCCTTCGTCAGTTCGACTTCTATGGTGAAAACAAGATGAACACATACGTCTACGGACCTAAGGACGACCCATATCACCGCCTTCACTGGCGCGACCCGTATCCCGAGAAGGAAGCATCGCTCATCAGCGAACTGGTAAGTGCTGCACATAAGAACAAGGTGCAGTTTGTATGGGCCATCCATCCCGGAGTGGACATACAGTGGAACCTTACAGACTCCATCAACGTGTGCAAGAAACTGGAGTCAATGTATTCACTCGGCGTACGCACGTTCGCAGTCTTCTTTGACGACATCTGGGGCGAAGGTTCGAAGGGAGACAAGCAGGCTGGCCTGCTCAACTACGTCACCGACAACTTCGTGAAGAAGCACAAGGACGTGCAGCCACTCATAATGTGTCCCACACAGTACAACAAGGCATGGAGCGGTGGCGACTACCTCTCTACGCTCGGTACACAGATGTACCCTGAGGTACGCATCATGTGGACAGGCAACAGTGTTGTGGATATGATTGAAAAGAACGATATGGAGTGGATCAATGGTCAGATAAAGCGCAAGGCATTCATCTGGCTCAACTACCCCGTCAACGACTACTGTCAGAGCCGTCTGCTTATGGGTAAGACCTACGGCAACGGGCTCGACATAAACGATATGGTAAGTGGTTTCTGTTCTAACCCCATGGAATATGCCGAGGCAAGCAAGGTAAGCCTCTACTCTATCGCCGACTACACCTGGAACATGCCCGAATACGACAGCGTCAGCAGTTGGAACCGTGCCATGGAGGTGCTCATGCCAACATCGAAGGAAGCATTCAAGTTCTTCTGCGGTAACAACGTAGACCTGGGCAAGACAGGACACGGTCTGCGACGCGAAGGCGAGAGTACATGGTTTGGAAAGAGCGGTCAGTCACCACTCTTCGATTTCGTTATGATGAGTTCATCAGCCAGCGCACTTCTGGCAGACAGCGTGAACCATCCAGAAATGCTCGACGAGATTCGTCCATGGGTGGAGAGTATGAAATTGCTCGGCGACAGAGGAACTCAGGTGATGGCAATGCAGGTTGCACTTCAGAAGAACGACACCGTGGGCTTCATCGGCCACTACAAGTCGCAGGCAGCAATCGAGCAGGCCCAGAAGGCTATCATCAGCCGCAACTACGAAGGTTCCATCGTCAAGGCTAAGCCAGTGGTGAGCGGTGATGTCATCACTCCATATGTCAACGAGAACGTAGCAAAACTTGTCAAGGAGTACAAGCAGAAGCACACGTACGGTCTTGACGTATTCCCCGTACAGGTTATCGAGGATGGAGAGTACTTCATCAAGGTTAACGGTGAGTACCTTACCGACACCGAAGCTAATGCTGACCGCGTTGGCGACCGACCAACGTTCCAGGCCGAGCGCGACGTCATCAATCCACAGCGCCAGCAGTGGGTCATCGAACTTGACATAAAGACCGAACGCTACAAGATAACCAACAAGCAGGACGGACGCTACATCAACGAGATTGGACGCTTCTGGAAGAGCAAGAACAATCCTTACGATTCCTCTTGGAACACCTACATCTTCGTCAAGAAGGACGGCAAGTTCAGCATACAGAATGCCGGCAATGGTGGCAAACAGTTCTGGAACCGCGAAGACGATCACATCGGCACACAGAATGACGAACAGTTCATCTTCGAAATAGAACCAGTCAAGTAACAAACGAAAAACAAAGCATTTATAATTCGGCAACCAAAAGAATAAACAAGGAAAAATACAATAATGAAAAAGTTAGCAATAATATTTTCGCTGTCGCTCATGGCTTCGCCTGTGGTGAAGGCGCAGACAAGCATCACACCCGATGTCTTGAAGACAATACAGAGTGCCCAGTCCAACACAGCCGCTGACCGTGCCCTGCGTAATGCCATCAGCAGTACAAGCATCAACAAGATTGCACTCGACATGCAGCACTCGAGTGCTGCTACCGACACCTATTTCAGTCTCGAAACCAAGAACACAGGCATCAGCGACCAGCAGAGCAGCGGACGTTGCTGGCTTTTTACCGGTCTGAACGTTCTTCGTCACAATGCCATGAAAAAACTCGGAACGAGCAACTTCTTCTTCAGTCAGATTTACTGCTTCTTCTACGACCAGTTGGAGAAGAGTAACCTCTTCCTTCAGGGCATCATTGACACACGCAAGCAGAGCATCGATGACCAGACCGTCAGATGGTTGTTCCAGAACCCTCTCTCTGATGGCGGAACATACACCGGTGTTGCAGACCTTGTCAGCAAGTACGGTGTCGTTCCTCAGGATGTGATGGCTGAAACATACGTTTCGAACAGTACGAGCGAGTTCAACTCACATCTGAAAAGAAAGCTGCGCGAGTTTGGAATTCAGTTGCGCGAGAAGGCAGAGAAGGGTGCGAACGAAAAGCAGTTGCAGGCAGACAAGGTGGAAATGCTCAAGACCGTCTATCACATGCTTACCCTTGCCTATGGTGAACCCGTGAAGACCTTCACCTGGGCACCGAAGGACGCCAGTGGAAAGCAGATTGGTGAAGCAAAGACATACACACCACTCGAGTTCTACAAGGAGATAAGCGACGGAACCGACCTCAACGCCGACTACGTGATGTTGATGAACGACCCTTCGCGCGAATATAACAAGGTATACGAGATTGAGTACGACCGTCACCTCTACGATGGTCACAACTGGCTCTACCTGAACCTTGACATCGAAGAGATCAAGCCCCTCTGCATTGCAAGCATCAAGGACAGCGTGCAGATGTACTTCTCGTGCGATGTTGGCAAGCAGATGAACCGCAACACTGGTTTGCTCGACGTGCACAACTACGACTACGACTCACTGTTCGGCACCACATTCGGTATGAACAAGAAGCAGCGTATACAGAGTTTCGACAGCGGCAGCAGCCACGCCATGACACTTATGGCAGTAGACCTCGACTCGAACGAACGTCCTACAAAGTGGAAGGTAGAGAACAGTTGGGGCGCATCCAACGGCTTTGCAGGTCACCTCATCATGACCGACGAATGGTTTAACGAGTATATGTTCCGCGTTGTTGTCAACAAGAAATATCTCAGCGAGTCGCAGAAGGCACTCCTCAAGCAGAAGCCTGTGAAACTGCCAGCATGGGACCCAATGTTCCAGGTAGAGGAGTAAAAACATTGACAACACGAAGTATCGAAACATCGACAACACGATAACTCAATTTTTTCAATCAATCAACAACAAAAAATCGAGAAGAAAATGAAGAAACTATTTCCTTTGATAGCCATTGTGGCACTGCTTTTTGCCGCTTGCAAGAGCGAGAGCAAATACACAATTAAGATGGGTATCAGCGAGATGCTCAGCCACGGTGTGAACGTAGACTCCGTAGAACTCAAGGATGCCTACGGCAACGCCATGCAGATGATAAGCAACCTTGATGGAGACACTCTCACCATAGAGGGAACCGTAGAAAGCCCCACCCTTGCAGAACTCACTCTGCATCTCAGTTTTGGTGAGGAGAAAAGTCCTGCCACACTCCAGCTCATCGTCGAGGAAGGTGTGCTGACGTTCAACGAAAAACTGAACAGCTTCACCGGAACTCCACTCAACGACGAAATAACCAAGTTTATGTCGTCGCTCTACGACGCGTTCGAGAACAACTCAGCCATCGACATCAACGACATGGTTACAGAGTTCGTCAACAAGCACAAGAACGACCAGAGCTCAGTGCTCATTCTCTCGGACGTCGAGATAACAACTATTGCAAGTCCTTTATGCATCGCCAAACTGCTGGAGGAGATTCCAGAGGAATACAACGACATGCCACGCATCAAGAAACTGAAGGAGAATATTGACGTCAAGAGCAAGAGCGCCGAGGGCAAGATGTTCATCGACTTCGAGGCTGAATACAACGGCAAGGTACAGAAACTCTCAGACTATGTTGGTAAAGGCAAGTATGTGCTGGTAGACTTCTGGGCAAGCTGGTGCGCTCCATGCCGTGCCGAGGTACCAAACATCATTGCCGTGTACAACAAGTACAAGGGTGATAAGTTCGAGGTTATCGGTGTGGCAACGTGGGACGAGCCAGAGAAGACTCTCAAGGCTATCGAGGAAGAAGGAATAGAATATCCACAGATTCTGAATGCACAGCGTGCAGGAAGCGATGCATACAGCATTGAAGGAATACCCGAGATTATTCTCTTCGGTCCCGACGGAACCATACTCAAGCGCGGTCTTCGCGGCGAGGACATTGAGAAGGCTGTAGCATCTGCTCTCAGCAAGTAATTTTATGACAACAGAACAAACAGGCAACTGTTGGTGGAAAAAAGAATAGACGATACCAAATAGGATAAATAACCGTTGGTGGAAAAAAGAAAAAAGAAACTACCTTAACAAAACAAGATAGAGTTGCCATCACGACAACTGAGTGTTAACTAATTTAATTCAATTAACAATTTATGAAAAAGTTTTATTGCATGCTCGTATGCCTCATCATGGCATCAGCGATGGCATTTGCAGACGGCAATGCCGACAAGATCTGCGGTACGTACAAGGTAGTTCGCAACGGTGTTACAAGTAAGGTAAAGATTTTCAGCCACGCTGGTGGTTATCGTGCTCAGGTTATGTGGGTAGACAATCTGAAGAAGGAGGACGGAAGCATCCGCACCGACGAGAAGAACCCAGACAAGAGCAAGCGCAACGTTCAGGCAGACAAGATTGTCCTTATCGACAAGGTTACATACAACGAGAAGGAGAACAAGTGGGAGAACGGCAAGATTTACGACCCTACAAACGGTAAGACATACAAGGTTAAGTTATGGTTCGAAAGCGACAAGGTGCTGAAGATGCGCGGCTATATCGGTCCTTTCTACGACACAAGCGAATGGATTAAGCAGTAAGAATTTTCTTTTATAGATAACAAAAAAATGTCTCTGGCGTCGGTGTCAGAGACATTTTTGTTCTATAAATTCTTTTTTTTGGAGTTATCGGGAGTTAACAGGAGAACTCCAGTTAACTATTATAAATTCATACGTTATTTCAACAATATCTTGACCAGTGTTGCGAGGTCGGCTATCGAGATGTGACCATCCTGGTTGACGTCGGCAGGACTGCGCTGTGGCTCTACGCCTGCTACAATATTTGCAAGCAGACGGAGGTCGTCCTTATCAACATCGTGGTCAACGTCAACATCGCCGATGAGTGCAGGTGCCTCGGTCAGAATCCAACGGTCGCTTACCGGTGTAACCTTGTACTTGTAACAACTTATCTCACCACCCTCTGCTACCGAGAGACCGCCAAGATGCCATCCCCAGTTACGGAACGAATTATTCTGGCTGGCAAAGCGAATGGTGCCATCTTCCTGAAGTTCGATGGCAAATACCTGCGAGTTAGAGATGAGTCTTGTTTCCGAACCATATGTACCCCAGTTACTGTTGACATTGTATTCAGCACCGATGACATGTCCGTTATCCGGATTGGTAATGACATAATTGTTACCGCTCGCAACGAGTCTTACCTCGAAAGGAGTACTGCTGAGAAGTGTCTTGCTGGCACCGTCAACACTCATATTCATATAGAGATTTGAGTTGGTGCCATCTGTGTTGGCAAGCGTCAGGTAATAGTTCTTGTATGGGTCGATAGGATTGCGTTCGGCAGTCTGCATGGCACTGACTGCTCTTGACAGGGCATCCTTTGCTGCATTGAGACTTTCCTCGGTGAGCGTTCCCGAATTGTATAGGTTGTTGGCATCTGCTATCTGCTTTACCAATTCATTGTAGATGCTGACTGGATAGAGGAAAGCACACGTACCCACATTGTCCTTGTACTGGTCGGCAACATACTGAGCCACGTCGATAGCCTCCTTCAACTGTTCGCCAAGAGTGGCATAATTAGGCAGGGCGATACGCTCAATCTTGATGGCAGCGAATGCCAGCCATCCACCACTTACATTGATAGGACAACCTATCTTGATGTCAACATCGGCAACGGTTTCGGGCTGATAGAAATACGTTACGTTCTGATAGTTGCCGGCATTGAACTTCGTCTCAGCCTCGGCACGCGTGTTGGGGTTGTTGGTGCCCGAGTAAGCACTTGCCCAGTCGCTCAGCTGCACCTGGTTGCCGTTTATCTGCATGTATGCAATGGACATATTGTTGTCCTTGTTGTCAATACATGTTGTTGAGAAGCCCTGACGATAGAATGCAGGCAGAGTGACGCGGTAGAGACCCTTAGGCAGGGCTGAGGCAGTGCGCGAAAGGTTGGCAGTTCCCTGGTAGACTTCATATACATTGTTGACCGCCTTCAGTCCGAACGTCCTGTCGATAGATGCAGAATAGTCTGCTTCCACTGCAAGAGCGTCGAGTTCACTCTTCTCGGTAACAACGAGCGAGGCAGAAGTAGCGGCAGCCATGATGGCAGCCTTCTGGCGCTTGGCTATTATCTCGTTTCTCTGCTCTACGGTTACCAGTTTCCAGTAACTGTTGCGCAGGTCGGGCGTATTGACCGCACTCGAGTTGTTAGCCACTCGATACAAAGTAGACACGTTGATGTACATATTGCCATCGTCCGCCGGATTTGTTGTGTTGGCAAAGGTATATGTATTATCATAGCCGTCGACCGGATCGAGTCTGTACGAGGTGGCAGCATCTTCCGCAGCATTTGCCGTTGTCCAGTACATGCCACTGTAGTAAAGACCAGTGTCGGTCTGCTTGAGTTTGTACGTAGTCTCGCCCTCGAACGTCATGGCGATACCGAAATTGTCGACGTAAGCATCGTTGCCGCTACGGCTGAGGAACTTGTCCTGAAGTTCGTTATATATATAATAGGTATTGCCCGACAGTCCGTATGGGTCGCCCGATTCGTCCATAACCCTGCTGTCGCCAACGTGCAGTTTCAACTTGTTGTCGGCAACGTAAATCTGTGCTACGGTGCCATCTATTCCATTGGGTGCCTCTACCACTATGCTGCTTAGCGATCCGTATGTCACCGTGCCGGTGAAAGAACCAAGTTCGTAGTCGCCTGCAGCAAGTTTCTCGCCCGAATTGATCTGGAACACAGGAGCGTTGTACTTAGGACCATAACGCCAGTCGCGCTTGCGTACACTGACAAATCCGGTAATGTCCATCTTGTCGCCCGACGCATTACCTGCACCGTTTATGTCGAAGACAATCCTTGAACCCTCCTTAACTGTAAGGTAGCCCACGCTGAGATGTGCATAGCCGTTTTCGATGGTGGTTGGAATTTCCACCGTGTTGTCGGTGATAAAGAGTGCAGAACCGTACTCCATCTCAATGCCCAAGTATTTGCTCTGAGTCTCTGTCAGTGCATTGCCGAAGAACAACTCGGTGTGTATGTTTGCCCACACATTACTGTTTGTTATGCTTCCAGCGCAGATGAGGGCACCCTGCCAAACGTCGGTCCTGCCACTGTGCGTGTGGCTGACGTAGGGCAACTGCATTGCCGAAGAACCCTGCTTGCACAGGTTTGTGGCAGCCGACAGACCTGAGCCCGTGAAGTTTATGCGGTCGAACGTATGTTCTCTGAAGCATTGCCTATAGTCTCGGTGGTGCCGTCGGCATGATGGATGACGGTGTTGGCACCACCACGGTACAACACCTCGCAGGCACCGTCTTCATTCCAGTCGAATGCAACAGCGTCCCACTGTTCGTCGGACCCGTAGCAGATGTTCGGACCGCAGTCTATCCACCACAGCATAGCATAGTCAATGGAAGATGCGTAGCACTCTATACGGCAGAATCGTGTTGTATTGCTGGTTGGAAAGAGTTCGTCCTTAGGGGACTGTCCTTGTTCTTTTGGGGGACCTACCCTACCAGCCACACTATGTCGCCGGCGCAGAACACATAGTCGGCATTAGAAATGGAGAGCGTACCATCGCTCATCTCAATGCCAATCACAATGCAGTTTCTCTGCTTTCTTATGTCGCTGTCGCCAATTCTTTTTCCAACCAGAGGATCGTCATCCTCCATCTTCATACGTATCAGATGAAGGTCTCTCGCCTTGCCACTGCTTACCTCCACCTCCGACTCCATTCGTGCTGAGAAATCTTCTATGCTGGCATCATCTCCTACTATCTCCAGTATGTCGCGAGGATAGATGGTGGAATTGCCATCAGGAGTGTTTATCCTGTACTCACCACGTACAATAGCCACGATGATGATGTTGTCGTTTCTGCCAAACTGAAGTTCCTTGAGTTTCTTGCCACCCCACTTTGAACGCTCGGGAATGGTAAGGCTTATAATGTGAAGGTCGCGACCGCGCAGTCGACGTGCATACGCCGTCTTGTCGTTCTTCTCAGCCCATCTCTCCTTGCGTGTCAGGTTGTGGCGGAAGGTACGCTCAATGCGTATGCTTACATACTTCACCCTGCGACTTCTCAGTATTACCAACACTACGACGATGGATGCCAGCACGTGCCAGGGCCACCAGTAGGGAGACAGGAAATTAAATATGTAATAGACTGCCCACACCGCCAGCGAAAATCTCGCCAACTTGAGGAAAATAAGCAGAACCTCGTTTATCAACTTCACTCTGTGCATCTCTGGCGAACCGCCACTCCGCAGGTAAAGAACTTCGGGAGAATGGTTCTTGCGCATGACGATGGGGCGAAGGAAGGGCGAAATGAAGAGCAGTGTCAGCACTCCGCAAATAATGTTTCCCGGCCAGTGAGTGAAGACATTTCGACAAACTGGAAGCACCGACGCAAAACTGACGCCAATAGCGGCGATGGTAAGTATGACGTAGGCTATGGTCTGACTTACAATCTGCGTTATCAGACTCTTCCAGACGGTTATGTTGCGAAGACTGGATAGTTGGTCGACGATGATGGACACCTGCGAGTTGTTGAGTGCCACGACGTGCTTTCTTCTTAACGCCGACAACTGGGCACTTTCACCCCTTGCATTTCTGTTCGACAGGACACTCATAAAACTGCCAGGCATCACCTTCTCAATGAAGTTGTAGGCAGGATCGGCAGCCTTTATCATATATGGGGTGATGAAGGTGGTGATGATGCTGACCGCCACAACAACTGGATAGAGAAACTCGTCCATAACACCGAGCTTGATGCCAAGCGCGGCTATGATGAAGGCAAACTCGCCTATCTGTGCCATGCTGAATCCACTCTGTATTCCGTCGCGCAAGTCCTGTCCCGATAGTATGTAACTCATGGTTCCGAACACTGCCTGACCAACCACGATGCTTGCCACAAGCACGAGTATGGGCAACCAGTACTGAACAAGTACTGATGGATTGACAAGCATACCCACGGACACGAAGAAGATGGCGCCGAAGAGGTCCTTCACACTGAGTATGCTCTTCTCTATGCGCTCTGCCTCTACCGTCTCTGCCAGTATACTGCCCATCATAAAGGCTCCAAACGCCTCGCTGTAGCCTGCCTTTGAAGCGAGCATTACGAGAAGGAAACACAGTCCGACGGAAAAGACAAGCAACGTCTCGCTGCTTATGAACTTGCTGTTTCGCTTGAAGAAGATGGGAATGACGAACATGCCTACGATGAACCACAGGCTGAGTATGAACGCCAACTTTATAAGACTCATGGCGAGTGCCACGCCTTCAAACTCACGGCTTACCGCCATAGCCGACAGCACCACCATGAGCAAGATGCCGAGAATGTCCTCGAGAATGAGCACGCTCATTACGTTGTTGGCAAATTTTTTCTTTCTCAGACCAAGGTCGTCGAAAGCCTTGTAGATGATGGTCGTACTGCTCATGGCAAGCATTCCACCAAGGAACATGCGGTTCATTCCGCTCCAGCCGAACATCAAACCTACGGTGCTGCCCACACTTATCATGCAGAGCATTATACACACAGCAGCCAGAATCGGCCCCCATCCCATTTTTAATATCTTCTTGAACGAAAATTCAAGTCCAAGAGAAAACATAATGAAGATGACACCTATCTGGCTCCATGTCTCCACACTCTCCACATCCGTTACCGTCGGCATGTAGGGCATGTGCGGACCCGCTAAAAATCCTGCTACGATATAGCCCAAAACAAGCGGCTGCCTGAACCTCTTGAATATGACAGTTACAACGCCTGCCAATACAAGTATAAGGGCTAAATCGTTAATCATTTACAAACCAAGTTCTGCTGATATTTCCAACATCCTGTTGATAGGCCTGATGGCCTTCTCAGCCACTTCTGCATCGACCTCTATGCACGGCCACTCGTACTTGAGGCAGTTATAGAGTTTCTCGAGTGTTACGAGTTTCATGTAGTTGCACTCGTTGCAAGCACATGTGCTGTCGTTTGGAGGAGCAGGGATGAAGGTCTTATCGGGACACGACTTCTGCATCTCGTGCAGGATACCGCTCTCGGTGGCAACGATGAACTCTGTAGCCTCGTCATTCTGACTGTACTTGAGCAATGCTGCGGTGCTTCCTACCTTGTCGGCAACCTTTACAACTGCTCCCTTGCACTCGGGGTGTACCAGTATCTTTGCACCCGGATGCTCTGCCTTGAGGGCGAGTATCTTCTCCAGGGAGAACTTCTCGTGAACGTGGCACGCACCGTTCCACAGCAACATGTTTCTGCCTGTAATGGAGTTGATGTAGTTGCCAAGGTTCTGGTCGGGACCGAAGATTATCTTTTCGTCGGCAGGCAGACTCTCAACTATCTGGCGGGCATTGCCACTCGTCACTACTACATCTGTTACAGCCTTGGTAGCGGCTGTGGTGTTGACATAACTAATTACGGTGTGATCGGGGTGTGCCTCTACAAATTTTTTGAACTCCCTGGCATCGCAACTCTCGGCAAGAGAGCACGAAGCATTGAGGTCGGGCACGATGACAGTCTTATCGGGACAGAGAATCTTGTTGGTCTCGCCCATAAAATGAACGCCACACATTACTATTATCCTGGCATCTGTCTTGGCTGCCTTCTGAGCCAGTGCCAGCGAGTCGCCTATAAAGTCGGCTATATCCTGAATCTCACCATTTACGTAATAGTGAGCCATAATTACGGCATTCTTCTCCTTGCACATGCGGCGTATCTCTGCCTTTATATCTATTCCTTCGGGAATTGGTTCGCAGACATATCCTGCCTCAACCCACTTATCATCAATTTTATTCATCATAGTTATTATTTATTTTTTAATTTTTTTTGAGGGAAGACTTTATTATTTTAATAATAGCGTGTCGAAAGCGTTCATAAAAAAATCACTTTTTTCTTGCTTATAAACTTATTAAATTGAGGTAAAACATTATCTACTTCATATTAACAATCAACTCATACCTCTGTTTATTCTCATTTTAATAAATTTACGATGCTTTTGGCTATAGTTATAAACAGTTTGTCAACAATTGCAAAGTTAATAACTTTATGGCAAAAAATGAGTAAATAAATGTATAAAAGTGTGTTGAAATTTTATTTTAAAGTTTATAATAACTTTTTTTGCGATATTGATAATACGGTTATCAGTCATATTTTTGTTAACTGCAAATTATTTAATGCTTTTTTTTAAACAACTTTTTGACATGTATTCAACAAGTTTTGTACCTTTGCAAACATAATTATAAACAGGTGTAAGGGTAGATAGTAGATATGCGTAAACTTAAGATAACTGAGATGAATCGTCTTAATGTGGACGAGTTCAAGGAAGCACGAAAATTGCCGTTGGTGGTTGTGCTGGACAATGTTAGGAGTTTATATAATGTTGGAAGTGTGTTCCGTACGTGCGACGCCTTCCGTGTTGAGAAGTTGTGTCTGTGTGGCATAACCGCCCAACCTCCTCATATTGAGATACACAAGACGGCTCTGGGTGCAGAGGAAAGTGTAGAGTGGGAATACTTCAAGGACACTATGGATTGTGTGCAAAAACTTAAGGATGAGGGTTATACTGTGATGTCGATAGAACAGTGCGAGGGCAGTACGATGTTGCAGGACTTTGAAGCAGATTTCAACCAGCACTATGCAGTGATTCTTGGCAACGAGGTGAAGGGGGTGCAACAGGTTGTTGTTGATAACAGCGACGGTTGCCTGGAAATTCCTCAGTTCGGCACCAAGCACAGTATGAACGTTTCGGTCACTGCTGGTATGATTATCTGGGAAATGGCAAAGAAATATCTTTCATATAATTCCTGATTATTTTTTATATTCATAACTTCATTATGGATGTTCCTTTCTTTGACTGTCATTCTCACAATCCGAGTCGCCAGGGCGAATTGGTTATAGTTCAGGCAGATGTGGAAAGGATGGTTACGGATGATGCTTCGTCGCCTGCTTTTTCTTCCTTTTCGGTGAAAAATGTTTCGTCTGGAAATTGTTGTTCTACCCTGCCCCGCTCCAATAAATCGCCTATTTCCTATATCAGTATTGGGCTTCATCCTTGGGATGTTGAAAGGTTTGATATCAACAAAGTTTTCAACACGTTTGTTAACAACTTGCAAAACGATGAAAATCATCATATTGTGGCAATAGGAGAATGTGGATTGGATAAGTTGTGCACAACATCGCTCGACCTTCAAAGAGAAGTGTTTATAAAACACGTTGAACTGAGCGAACGTTTCAGTCTGCCCGTCATTGTGCATTGTGTGAAGGCTATGGACGAACTGCTAAGGTTAAGGCGTGAGATGCGCCCTACCCTGCCCTGGATTTGGCATGGCTTTCGTGGCAAACCTCAGCAGATGCATCAGTTGCTGGATGCGGGTATGTACATCTCTTTCGGATTCAGGCATAATGCTCAGTCCATTGCTGAATGCCCGGTAGAAAGGATGCTGTTCGAGACCGATTGTGACGAGCGCCCTGTTTCGCTCCTTTACGAGCAGACAGGTATATCCCCTAAAGGCATAAAAATTTTTTTTCCGTAGCGTAGAATTTTTTTTTCCGTAGCGGAAAAAAAATTTTTCAGTAGCAGAAAAAAAATTTTTTCGCAAGGGGAATAAAAAAATCACCCTCCGAAAAGGGTGAAAAAATTATGCGTTGTTTATCAATGTATAATATGTCGTTTATCAATGTGCTTCGAGCCAGTTCTTTCCCCAACCGCAGTCTGCCAGCAGGGGCACGCTCAGTTGAGTTGCATTTTCCATCTCCTCTTTCACCATCTTCTCTATCTTCTCCTTCTCGTCAGGATAGACGGAAAAATTGAGTTCGTCGTGCACCTGCAGTATCATCTTCGATTTCAAACCCTCGTCTTGTAGGCGCTTGCCAATGCGTACCATTGCTATCTTGATGATGTCAGCCGCAGTGCCCTGGATTGGGGCGTTGATGGCATTTCGCTCGGCATAACTGCGAACGGTGGCGTTGTTAGAGTTGATGTCGGGCAGATAGCATCGCCTGCCGAAGAGGGTCTCGGTGTAGCCGTGCTGGCGTGCCGTCTCGATACTCTTGTCCATATATGCCTTCACTCCAGGATATGTAAGGAAATATTCGTCGATAAGTTGCTTGGCTTCGGTACGGCTCACGCCCATACGTTCTGCCAGTCCGAATGCTGAGATGCCGTAGATGATACCGAAGTTGGCTGTCTTGGCACGACTGCGTTCTTCGCGTGTCACCTCTTCAATATTTTTCTTGTATATCTTGGCTGCCGTGGCTGCGTGTATGTCGTGACCCTCGCGGAATGCCTCTATCAGGTTTTCATCCTTGCTTAGATGTGCCATAAGACGAAGTTCTATCTGGCTGTAGTCGGCAGAGAAGAACTCGCATCCTTCGTCAACGATGAATGCCTTGCGCACCTCCTTACCCTGGGCGTCGCGAACGGGTATATTCTGCAGGTTTGGGTCGCTGCTCGAAAGACGTCCGGTGGTGGTAACGGCTTGGTTGAACGATGTGTGGATGTGGTTTGTCTTTGGATTTATAAGCAGTGGCAATGCGTCGATATACGTTCCGAGGAGTTTCTTCAAACCTCTGTATTCCAATATCTTTTCTACTACTGGATGCTTGCTTCTTATGGCTTCGAGAGCGTCCTCCGAAGTGACGTACTGACCGGTCTTTGTCTTCTTTGCCTTGGAGTTTAGTTTGAGGTTGTCAAACAGCACTTCGCCCACCTGTTTTGGAGAGGCTATGTTGAATTCCACACCTGCCAACTGGTGTATTTCCTTCTCCAACTGCGACATCTGTTCGGTGAACTGCCGCGATGTTTCTTTCAGCGACTGAGTGTCCAGACGAACACCTTCGCGCTCGACAGTTGCCAGTACCGGCATAAGTGGCATTTCTATCTCTTTGAATAGTTTTTCCACACCGTTCTTGGCAAGGAGTGGTTGGAAGAGTTCTTTCAGTTGCAGGGTTATGTCGGCATCCTCGCAGGCGTAGATGTACACTTCTTCAGGTGCCAGTTGATCCATCGTCTTCTGTGGCTGACCTTTCTGCTTCTTGCCTATCAGTTCGTCAATGTGTATGGTCTGGTAGTGCAGGTATGCTTCGGCAAGCATATCCATGCCGTGGCGCATCTCGGGGTGAAGCAGGTAGTGGGCTATCATGGTGTCGAACATCTCGCCCGACAGATTGATGCCGTAGTTGGCAAGTACTGTGAGGTCGTATTTCAGGTTCTGCCCTATCTTCAGCGTACTGGTGTCCTCGTATATGTGCTTGAATTCCTGCACTGTCTCTGCTTCCTTGATGGGTACGTAGAATGCCTGTCCCGTCTTGACCGAAAAACTGAGGCCTACGAGTTTTGCATTCAGTGCGTCGGTGCTGGTGGTTTCTGTGTCAAGGCATATCTCCTTTTCTTTGCTCAGTATTTCAATCAGTTGGGCGCGTTTTTCCTTGGTGTCCATCAACTGATAGTCAGGATTCAGGTCGCGGTAGGTCTTGAGAGGAATGGTGGCGTCTGCACTGTCGGCATATTCTTCTGCTACGTTTTCTGCCTCTTTCTCTTCTACCTTATTATTATTGTTATTTGTTGACGGCGCTGAGTTTGCACTGTTGTTGTCGAACATTGCAAAGAGGTCGAGTTGACCTTCTATCTCTTTCTTTGCCTTCTTTTCTGACTTTTTCTTTGTGCTGTCTTGCGCACTGCCTGCCTCTGCCTTCTTCTTCAGCAGATGTCTGAATTCAAGGTCCTGGAACATCTTCTGGATGGCTTCGTTGTCTGGTTCTTCAAAGCGCAATGCATCCATATCGAGTGTTATTGGCACATCTAAACGAATGGTTGCCAACCACTTGCTCATCTTTATATCTTCAACGTGACTTTCTATCTTGGTCTTCAGCGCGCCCTTCAACTCACCTACTCTATCAAGCAGTTGCTCTATGCTTCCAAAGTCTTTGATGAGTTTTACGGCTGTCTTCTCGCCTACTCCTGGACAACCGGGGAAGTTGTCTGAAGAGTCGCCCATCAATCCAAGGAGGTCTACCACCTGACTTGGACTGTCTATGCCCCACTTTTCGCAAATCTCGGGTATTCCCCACACTTCTGCTTCTGTCGAACCGTGGGCAGGACGGTACATCCTGACGTGCTCGGTAACGAGTTGTCCGTAGTCCTTGTCGGGTGTCATCATATAGGTGTCTATACCTTTTTCATCGGCTTGGTGGGCGAGTGCTCCGATGACATCATCAGCCTCAAAACCAGCAACTTCAAGAACTGGTATCTTGTATGCAGACAACAATTCCTTTATTTTTGGCACGGCAAATCGGATGGCTTCGGGCGTCTCGTCGCGCTGTGCCTTGTATTCGGGATATGCCTCGTGGCGGAATGTGCCTCCGTGTGGGTCGAATGCTACGCCAATGTGGGTCGGCTTCTCCTTCTGCAATACTTCTTCGAGTGTGTTGACAAAGCCGAGTATGGCGGATGTGTTTTCGCCTTTTGAATTTATTCTTGGGTTCTTATAGAAGGCGTAATAAGCACGGTAAATGAGTGCATACGCATCGAGCAGGAACAATTTTTCCATTATCTTATAACTCTTTATTTATATTTTGTCTTCAAATTTAGAGAAAAAAAATGATTTGCTAATGATTTTTTGTTTAATTTTGTAGTCTAATAGTAAGATTGAGACTTGTAAATGGATCAACTGGCGCTGATACGTAAACCTATAGAGGAGGACTTGACGTCTTATCTTTCTCTTTTTGAGAAGGATTTTTCTCACGCTAATCCTCTGCTTAATCTGGCTCTTCAACATATCTTGAAGCGCCAGGGTAAACGTCTGCGTCCCATACTTTCTCTGCTGTCTGCCAAGTGTTTCGATAGGGTAGACGAGAAGGTTTTGCATGCATCGGTGAGCCTTGAATTGCTTCACACGGCAAGTCTTGTTCACGATGATATTGTGGATGAAAGTGACCAGCGACGTGGACAAAAATCTGTCAACGTTCTGCTGACTCCGCAGGCCGCGGTGCTCATAGGTGACTATCTGCTTTCGAAGGCTTTGCAACACTCTGCGATGACTGACAATGTTGAGGTAGTGAAGCAGATTTCTTTCATCGGTGAACAACTTTCGGACGGTGAACTTCTGCAACTCTATGCGCTCGATTCTGAAGAAATTTCGGAGGAGGTTTACTATAATATTATAAAGCGAAAGACGGCTTCGCTGTTCTCGACAAGTGCCCAACTGGGTGCTATGCTGGCAGGGGCAAGCGAAGAGCAGATCAATGCTATGCGTCTCTTTGGTGAGTATCTCGGCATCGCCTTTCAGATACGCGACGATATTCTTGACTACGTTGGCGACACGTCTCTCGGCAAACCGCGAGGCAATGATATGAAGGAGGGTAAACTGACTCTCCCTGCCATCTATGCGGTGAACAAAAGTCGATGCTTGAGTAATTTTGATGACTCTGACACAGCAGGGTCTTCAAAATTGTCTGACGATTCTACTTACTCCTCCGCTGACAATTGTATTTATCAGTTGGCATTGAAGGTGAGACGTACGGAAGCTACTGATGAAGAAATCGCCAAACTTGTTTCTTTCACGGTAGAGCAGGGTGGGTTAGACTATGCTCGCGAGATGATGGAGAAGTACGTTGAGATGGCAAAGGCTCAGTTGAACGTTCTTCCTCAGTCGGACTTTATTGATTCTCTCGTGGCTTTTGCCAATCTGGTTATCAAACGAAAAGTTTAACTTTTCTAATAAGAAATTCTGTTTGCCTATATTGTGCATACCCGGCATATATTATGGTTTGGTCATTTCTTCTTGTAAGGTTGACCAATTTTTTTTCCCTTTCATCATTTCTCTCTTTGCTAATTTCTCTTTTCTTCCTCTTTCCAGTTTTTATTGATTTCTCTCTTCGTCTCTCTATCTTCTTCTTAGCAGTTTTGCTTATTTCTCTCTTCGTCTCTCTTTCTTCCTCTTAGCATTTTTGCTGATTTCTCGTGTTGAAAAGTTATGAACACCTGTTTATAATTCTCAGTTTATTGAATATAAATTCTTAAATTGAGGGCTTTGGAACTTTTATATACCCTTACTTAACTTTTTATATTATAATTCATTATCGTATATTATTTTTCTTGATTTTTTAAAACTTCACAATTGAGAACTTGGTAACTTATTGTTGATAACTTTTTTGTAATAATCCTTCTATTCTCTTTTATTGGATTGTTTTTTAGTCAGCGTCCCATTTCTATTTTGAAAATTTACGTAAACAGGAAAAAGTATGATAAAAGAATGATTGTTAGATAAATATGCGAATTTTAACCCTCTGAGAATCCCCCAGATAAAAACAATTCGTCCCCTTGGTCGAAATAATTCAGCCAAGAGGACGAAAAATCAGGGTGGGGTAGGGGAGTTATCAGAAGAACTTGGTCTCTGAACCTACTACCTCGCTAAGAAGGAGGTTGGCAAGGCGACTGGTGCCGAGACGCAGGTACTGGTTGGTCAACCACTTCTCGCCAAGTACTTCTTTCACGATAGTATAATAGATAAGTGCGTCGTGAACGGTGTTCAAACCGCCGGCAGGCTTGAAGCCAATCATTATGCCGGTTTTATCGAAGTACTCCTTGATAGCCTGGCACATTACATAAGCAGCTTCGGGAGTTGCGGCTGGCTTTTCCTTGCCTGTGCTGGTCTTGATGTAGTCGGCTCCGCTGTACATTGCCAGGATGCTTGCCTTCTTTATGTCGGACATCGAAGGGAGAAGTCCGGTTTCAAGGATTACCTTCATCTTCTTCTCGCCACAAACTGCCTTCAGTTCGCTGATCTCGTCGCAAACAGTCTCGTAGTCTCCACTGAGATACTTGCCTACGCTCATAACTATGTCTATCTCAGTCGCTCCATCCTTAACGGCAAGGGCTGTCTCGGCAACCTTTACCTCAAGCAGTGCCTGTGATGATGGGAAACTTCCTGATACACAGGCAATTTCAACACCATCAACCTCAAGTGTATCGTTAACTGTCTTTGCGTAACAAGGATAAACACAGATGGTTGCAACGTGTGGCAGTTCGGGATATACCTCGGCAAACTTGTTGACTTTCTCTGTGAATGCCATCACGCTTTCATCGCTGTCGGTAGTCTTCAGGGTAGTCAGTTCTACGCTTCCCATCAAGAACTCCTTAACTTCCTTTGTATCGTTCTCAGGAACTTTCTCAGCTATCAGTTTGGCAACTGCAGCACTCACTTTCTCGTCGCTAAGGTTTGTGTCGTATTGACTCAATACCTCTTCATACTTTGTCAACTCACTCATAATTTAATAAGTTATAAATTGTTTATTATCGTTTGTTTAATCGCTTATTTTTGTCTTTTCCTTACTTTATTATTGATATGTGGACGTCCGCTATATATAAAAAAAATGTATGTCTTTTGTTTTATATTTAGTTACTGTAGATATGAAAAATCTCTGATTATTCTTTGTTTTTTGTATCCATACAAATTGTTACAGGTCCGTCGTTCAGTAACTCAACCTTCATATCTGCTCCAAATTCTCCTGTCTGGATTTCTTTGCCGAGCATATTGGATAGGGTAGAGCAGAAGGTTTCGTAAAGCGGAATTGCCGTAGCGTGACCTGCCGCACGTATGTAACTTGGTCTGTTTCCTTTCTTATAGGAAGCCATCAAAGTAAACTGGCTTATCAACAGAATGTCGCCACATACATCGAGAATACTCTTGTTCATAACTCCGTTTTCATCGTCGAACACGCGCAAACCGACAATCTTCTTGCACAACCAGTCTATATCCTCGGTTGTGTCGGACTCTTCAATTCCTAACAGAATCATAAAGCCCTTATCTATTTTTCCTTTTACTGTTCCATCGATTTTTACCGATGCATATTGTGTTCTTTGTATTACGACTCTCATATTTTATAGTATTGTTATTATATTTTTTTTCTCCCTTTAGTCTAAAAAGCGTCTTTCTATTATTATTATTTTATTGGTCAGTTATGCAAGTTTTATCTTAAAGTAATTCTTATTTTAAACCTTCGATAAGTTGTTTTGCCTTGCTTTCTCCGATAAGTTTTGTGAGTTCTTCTTCCGAAGATTCCTTTATTCTTTTCACACTCTTGAAGTGTTTTAAAAGTATTTCTTTCGTCTTGGGACCTATTCCTTTTATATCGTCTAATTCAGATTTTATCTGCGATTTCGATCTCTTGTCACGATGGAATGTTATTGCAAAACGGTGCACTTCATCCTGGATGTGCGTAAGAAGATGAAACAAAGCACTGTCTGTTTTCATACCAATAGTGCGTTGTGGAAATCCAAAAAGCAGTTCGTTTGTCCTGTGTTTATCGTCCTTCGCAAGTCCAGCAATCGGTATTTCAAGATGTAATTCATCCTCTATTATTTCGCGAATAACCTCCATTTGTCCTTTGCCACCATCGGCAATTATCAGGTCGGGTAGGGGTTGTTCTTCCTCCAGTAATCTGCTGTATCTTCGTCTGACTACCTCCTTCATCGAAGCATAGTCGTCCGGTCCTTCTACAGTTTTTATATTGTATTTTCTATAGTCGTTCTTGCTCGGTTTTCCTTTCTTGAACACTACGCAAGCGGCTACCGCATCGCTTCCTGAAATGTTTGAGTTATCAAAACATTCGATCTGCATCGGTAAAGTTGGAAGTTGTAATGCGTCTTGCAATTCCTTGAGAAGACGTACACTTTTCTGCTCTGGGTTGAGTTTGTCGCTTTGGTTTATCCTGTCCTTCTTGTATTGCAGAACATTGAGTCTTGAGAGTTCGAGCAACTTCTTCTTATCGCCCTTCTGTGGAACAATCAGGTTAAAGCGTTGCGTGAATTGTTCCACGGGGAACGGTATTATAACTTCCTTAGACTCACTACCATAACGCCTTCTCATTTCAATAATTCCTGCAACCAAAAGTTCTTCTTTTGTCTCCTCCATACGCTTGGCGTACTCGAAGGTAAAGGCCTGGTTTATGCAACCATTGGTAACGTGAAGGTAGTTTATGTATGCCACTTTTTCGTCGTCTTCTATATTAAATATATCTATGTTGTGGCACGTGCTACTTACCACCTCGCTCTTGCTTCTATAGTTCTCGAGTAGCACGTATTTCTTCTTTATTGTTTCTGCCTCCTCGAATTTCATCTGCTCGGCAAGCAAGCGCATTCTGTCGAGCATAGTTCGCTGTAGTTCGGCTGTCTCGCCTTTAAGAATCTTTTTTGCATCCTCTATGTCTCGAAGGTATTCCTCTCGCATCTGTCGTCCTGTGCAGGGCGCCTTGCAGTTCTTGATATGATATTCGAGGCACTCCTTATGCTTGCCGTTTGCAATTGATTCCTTTGTTATGACGTCGTTGCATCTACGCAACGGATACAATGCCTTGAGAAGATCGAGAAGACCGTAAAGGGTAGGGATGTGACTGTAGGGGCCGAAGTAGGTTCCATACTTCTTGTTTATCTTGCGAGTCATAAAGATTCGTGGAAGATACTCGTTTGTTACAACTATGCTTGGGTAGGTCTTTCCGTCTTTCAGCAGTATGTTGTATCTCGGATTCCATTGTTTGATGAGATTGTTTTCGAGCAAGAGGGCATCTTCTTCCGTATTGACGACGATATATTTTATGTCGCGTATCTTGCTGACAAGGATGCGTGTCTTCAGATTGTGGTTGTCCTTGTTGAAATAGGAAGATACTCTTCGCTTGAGATTCTTTGCCTTTCCTACATAGATTATCGTACCCTCATCGTTAAGATATTGGTAGCAACCCGGACACTCAGGCAGATTGAGAACAATGCCTTTGAGGTAGGCCTGCAATTCTTCTTTGGTACGTTTTTCTGGCATATCAAGTACGTTTTCCTATCGTATCACGCTCGCTTTACTGGCGTATCACGCTCGCTTTCCTAAAAATACTCTTACGTATTTTTGATTATTGAGGAAAAGCATAGAGGATGAATCCGGCACACGGATTCATCCTCGTTTTATGTAGTCTTAGATTTTTATCAGTGTAGTTATGTCACATTCGTCTGGGAACACTTCGCGACCGTTGAGACCTTCGATGGTAAGTTCTATGATGAAATTTATCATCACGTTCTTAGGATTGAATTCCTTGACCAACTGATAAGCAGCATACATCGAACCGCCGGTAGCCAGGAGATCGTCGTGCAACAGTACGACGTCGTCCTCGGTGATGGCATCTGTATGTATCTCGATGGTGTCGGTACCGTACTCTTTGTTGTAGGTCATCTGCTTTGTCTCTGCTGGCAGTTTGCCGGGCTTACGGCACATCACAAAGCCTGCGCCAAGACGATATGCCAGGATTGCACCGACGATGAAGCCACGGCTCTCTATGCCGACCACTTTAGTGATGCCCTTGTCCTTGTACATCTCGTAGAGTTCGTCTACCATAATCTGTATACACTCCGGATTCTTGAACAGTGTACTTACGTCTTTAAACTGTATTCCCTTGATAGGAAAATCTGGAACGTTGCGAAGGTTCTTCAGTAAAATCTCGTTATTCATATTTTGCAATATTATAGATGTATTTCTTGTTGCCTGTCGATACATAAGATCATCGCCTTTCTTTCTTAGGACAATTATCCGTCGTTTCATCAGATCATCGCCTGTCTTTCTCAGGACAATTATCTATCGATTCATCAGAACAAGGAGCACGTTGATGTCGCTTGGCGAGACGCCAGGTATTCTGCTTGCCTGTGCAAGTGTCTCTGGATTGATTCTCTCCAACTTCTGGCGCGCCTCGGTAGATAGTGACAGCAGGTTGGGGTAATCAAAACGTCCACGTATGCGGATTGACTCCAATCTCTGCATCTTCTCGGCTTGTTGACGCTCGCGGTCTATGTAGCCCTTGTATTTTATCTGTATTTCTGCTGCTTCGATTATTTCTTCACGTCTATCAGTCACATTATCAAGTAGTTCGCTAAACTTTGTTATATGTTTGCTTATCTCGTTTATAGTGACGAACGGACGTGTCAGTACATCTATAAGTTTGCATCCTCGAGTGAGGGGTGCTTCGCCCATCGAGACCAGGGCGTCGTTGATATAATTTGCCTTTACTGAGAATTCTTCGGCAAAGGAAATTATTCTGCGTATCTGTTCATCTTTCTCTGTCCATACCCTGAAGCGTTCTTCAGTGGCGAGACCAAGACGGTATGACCGTTCTGTGAGACGGGCGTCGGCATTGTCCTGGCGCAGAAGAATGCGGTATTCTGCACGGGAGGTGAACATACGGTATGGTTCGTCGACTCCCTTCGTTGTGAGGTCGTCGATAAGTACTCCTATATATGAGTCGTCGCGGTGCATAATGAATGGTTCGGAGCCAGCACATTTGAGCGCCGCATTCATACCTGCCACGAGACCTTGTCCCGCTGCTTCTTCATAGCCTGTAGTTCCATTCACCTGACCGGCGAAGTAGAGTCCGTCGATAACCTTTGACTCGAGCGAGCGTTCCAGTTGCTGCGGGTCGAAATAGTCGTATTCTATGGCGTAGCCCGGACGGTAAACCTGCAGGTTGCGGAAGGCGGGTATCATTCGCAAAGCCTCCAACTGCACATCGATGGGCAGTGACGAGGAGAAACCGTTGAGGTAGTATTCTTGTGTGCTGTCGCCTTCAGGTTCGAGAAACAACTGGTGTTGTTCCTTGTCGGCGAAGGTTACAAGTTTTGTCTCTATGCTTGGACAGTAACGGGGACCGATACTCTGGATCTGTCCGTTGAAAAGGGGAGAGTCGGGAAGACCCTCCTTCAGTCGTTCGTGGACGGACGGATTGGTATAGGTTATCCAACAGGGCAACTGCTGCAGATGGCGTTGGTTGCCAAGAAACGAGAACTTATGACAGTCGGTGTCGCCGGCTTGCTCTGTCATAAGCGAGAAGTCGACCGAGCGACCGTCAATGCGCACCGGCGTGCCGGTCTTCATTCGTCCTGCTGTTATTCCATGACGGGTAATGGACTCGGTGAGGCACAGCGATGGCGGTTCGGCTGTTCTGCCTCCTGCCAACTTCGTTCTGCCGATGTGCATCAGACCGTTCAGGAATGTTCCTGCGGTGATAACCACACAGCGTGCCTTGAACACAACATCCATATAGGTGCGCACGCCGACAACCGTCTTGGTGCGTACGTTTCCCTGCTCGCTCTCGGAAGGGACTCCTTCGTCGACAAGCAGTTCCTTCACCTGGTCCTGCCAGATTGAGAGGTTGGGAGTGTTCTCGAGAATCTCTCTCCACGCCCAGATGAACTTGCCTCTGTCGCACTGTGCACGCGGACTCCACATGGCGGGACCCTTCGAGCGGTTGAGCATGCGAAACTGAATTGACGTCTTGTCGGTGACTTCACCCATATGCCCGCCCAGAGCGTCAATCTCGCGAACTATCTGTCCTTTGGCAATGCCACCAACAGCAGGATTGCACGACATCTGCGCAATCTTGTTCATGTCCATTGTTATAAGACAGGTCTTCGCTCCGAGTCTGGCGCTGGCAGCTGCAGCTTCACAGCCTGCGTGGCCTGCTCCGACAACTATAACGTCGTATTTGAATTCCATTTCAAATTATTTTCAGTTTCTCTCTATATCTTGCTTGGTTTCCCGAATATCTTTTTTGAAGAATCTCTCAACGGATTTCCGGTTTCCCATGTATCTTTTTCGAAGAATCTCT